>PKYH01000152.1 GCA_003133625.1 Candidatus Bathyarchaeota archaeon
ATCTGGGACTACACCAAAACACTAACCGAATAACCCAGAGATTTGTGTGTGCGCACAAGCCTCCCCTCCGGTCTACTATATGCTTCTAATATGCCCAAACTATGTTTCAACATTAGGTTGCATAGACTTGTCTGACTGCAATTCTGCTGAAATTCCAATAATTAGGCTTTCAAGTACTGATCAGTTAAGCCTTCCCGTTCAAGCATGCCCAGCCAATCCACAATGCCACTGTAGCATTTTTTGCCGTTTTCCAAAACATCCAAAATATCGTTTACAACTTCTTCAACCGTTTTTCCCGTCACATCTAACTCGCAAACCTTGCCCGGCTGCGTCTGCACGGCTTCGATGAGGCAAACGTCGAGGATTTCAGCGGACAGGTTCTCCCAAAGCTTGGCTCCTTCAAAACCGCATTTTTCCATGAACTGTTTTAGTTCTTTGGGGTTTCGGCGCAAAACAAAAACTTTTGTGACAAGGTCTGTTGGGGTTACGGCGCTGGCGTAGTGTCCGTCGATGATGATGTTGGTTTTGTCTGTGTTGTTTATGGTTTGGGTGAGTTTTGTGCGCATTTTTTCTTCGTTGATTATGATGGTTTTTCTTTGTTTGTCTTCGCCTGACGTTAAGTCATAGGTTTTGGCGTAGTCGGTCAAGTTAATGTATTGTGCGTCCAGTTTGGCGGCGAGTTGTTTTGCGGTGGTTGTTTTGCCTGTGCCTGGTGTGCCTGTTATGAGGATGACGCGTTTATTCATGGTATTAGTGTGTGTTGAGGAAAGTTTTATCCATTCCGCACGTTGATGGTTTGGGTTTGCATTAACTGGGATGTTTGCCCAAGAAAGTGTGTTGTCAACCCGCATTTAAAACCGCAAAAATAAATTTTGTTGTGGGGTTTAGCGTTAGCTTCAAGCGGTTTTTTGTAATCAGGCGTTGTTTTGGGCTTATCTTATATGTCACGCACGATGTTGGGGACTCGTCACGCAACTACATTGAAACCTGTCACTACCAAAGCAACATCCTCATTTTTTATGGGAAATTCTTATTGCTTCCGATAGCGCATATAGGTGTGGGCTGGCGAGTTGGTGTGTGGCTGTCGGACCCAAAATGCTGGGTCTGAGGAAACTCCGCCCACGTGTAGAATTGCAGTGCCCTTAGGGTACAGGGCGAGAGCCTTGGCTACGGAGCAGAAACGAAACGTCCAATTGGACTTGGCGATGAGACATTTGTGATGTCGAGTGTGCCAGTTTGGAAGCGGTGAAACGGCCGTCCTGCAAGTGGAAAGGGCAAACAGTCGCCGATGAGGAATCTACCTGAAGGCGCGGGTAGCCCGATTAGCCGAATGCCACAATAACAGAAGGCGGGTTACAACCAACACACCAGCCCACAAAACAAGAAAACTATCCTGTCGCAGAAGCAAGAAACATAGCAGAAGTTAAGCAACTGTTAGCAAAAGGCTATCGATATGAAATGAAATTTGATGGAGTAAGATTATTTGTAAAGAAATAGATAGGCATTAACCTGATAGAAACCTATTTTTGTTCTATAACTTTTCTACAAGCAGTTGCATGATTACTACCTTCAGGGCAATTGTGACCAAAGATGGGACATGAAGCACTGGTTCTTTTCGCTGGTAGAGGCAAAAATTCAATACAGTGCTCCCATTCGCAAACCAAGCCTTGCTTGTCAAAATTCTCATTAGGATAAAAACTAATTGAATAACCAATTGAGAAACTTTGATTTAGCTCCTCCATTAAATTAACAATATCTTTGGCTTCTCTTTTTGTTATATCAGAACCATGTACTGCTTTATTACACATATCAATTATTTTTCGCAGAGCAGAAACTTGTTCGGAAGTTAATATTTCATTAGTCATCAGGGCATTTATAATCTCAGATAGATTACTTTTAGCGCTACCAAGTTTAAAAAATTTGGCTGCTAATCTTAATTTTTTTTCTATTTCAATTCGCAGAGAAGCTAATGCCAATATATGGTCTGAATCAACTATTTCCCTAGCAGTACTCATATTAAAGGTCTCAAAGGGTAAAGGTTTCACTTGACCTTTAGACTTTGACTTCTCTATTGATTCTTTAACAGCTTTCTTAGTATTTTCAATTTCATCTTTAAACTCGAACTCAGCGCCAGCAACTTTCGCTTTTTTAAGAAATTGAGAAAAATAGGGAATACATAAAATCACTAAAATTATTACAGTAAAGTAATCAATTTTGAAGTAATCACTCCATAAGCCATGAATGATTATCAAGGCAATTCCAGTTATTACTATCAGAATAGCCCATCGATTAATCTGCATGCGAATTCTTTTTCTAATCAGCGCTCAGGATTAATAATATTTTGCTACCTAAAAGTACAAAAAGGAAGTGGTGCGATAGTAAGGCGCTCGGCGCTTCGCTCCCGCTTTCGCGGTCGCTCCGCTTCCCTCTACTTGTGCTTTCTTTTGAAAAGAAAGCTCTTCGAAGAAATGGTTTACAGTAGTTATGCTTGTTGAGCATGGCAAGCCGAGAGAAGGCAAAACCTCAAAAGCTGACTTATCTACATCTGAGTGAAGGTAAGCGATTTGACTCTCATAATTACTGAACTGCACCGTTTTGGTGCTGAACGCGGAATAGCTATGGCGGCAGACACAGCTATAACGGAAGACAGTAAAACTGTTGACGGATTAATCGAAGATAGAGCCTTTTTTGGTTTGACAAAGTTGTTGCCCGTACAAAAGCTGAATGCTGGAATTTCATATTGGGGATGGACAAAAATGGCGCCTTCTTCAAAAAGCGGCGTTTGGATGGATTGGTGGCTCAAGAATTTCTTAGTTACAAAATGGGGCGATTACAATTCCCTTAACGACCTCGCTGGACTTCTTGAAAAAGAACTTAGGAAACTAGTTCCACCTATGAGTAACGATGAACTGAATATTAGCGAAGGGATAGGTAATGGTGGAATACACCTAGCTGGATTTGTCGAACATGACAAAGAGAAAGTTCCATGCTTCTGGCACATACATAACGGCATAAGCCAAGTATTGGGCGATAAAATAGACCCTCATATAGTCAATGCAAACTACGATTGCCCACCAGAGAAATATCTTGAACTTGAACGAAGAGGCGCATCGTATCAAACGAGAAATGGCGATTATCAGCCATATGCACATTTCTTTGACAAGCATCTTTCAGCCTATTGCAAAGAACTGTATGCAGCTGAAGGTTATATTGTGCCAATTCCTACAATCGATTTTGCGGCAAATTTCTTGAGGACACAAATACGGTTCATTTCAGGGATTTACGAGGTAGCGGGAATAAACGATAAAGGCAGTATCAAACGAGTTGCAAATGGAATAGGCGGAAATGTGATTACCTTAACATTAACCAAAGATGGAATACAGAACTATAAAGAGTCTTAGTTCTTGTCTATTTTTTAGCGCCATCAAATGAGAGCATGAATTATTCAAAATCCTTGTTATGAGTTACACTCTTACAAGCAACTGGCATCTTGCTTAGCGGATGACCCCTCCTTAAAAGGCAACCCCCCGCAAGCAAGGGCTCTGTCAGTTGCATAAATAGTACGCCTTTAAGGATAAATAGTGCAGTATTATAGTGCTTCTACGGACTGT
>PKYH01000081.1 GCA_003133625.1 Candidatus Bathyarchaeota archaeon
GGATTTGCTGTCCAGCAAGCTGGATTAGTTCAGTTTCTATGCCTTCTGCTTCGAGGGCTTTGAAGACGCGTTTTAGGAGTATGGCGGTGTTTCCGTCTTTCCGTGCGCTTCCATTAAAAGCAACAACCTTCAATGTGCAAACCTCTAAATTGTACCTCTAAGAGTTGGGATAAAAAGGTAGTGCTAGGAACTTTTACGCTTTCTTCTTGCTTACAAATTACCGTTCAGTAGTGAGGTTAGGGCAGCATGTTTAAGAAGCAAGCATTAAGGTTTAACGAAAAATTACTTTTTAGTCAAGCTGGTATGCTTCTTCGCCATGTTCGCTCAGGTCTAAGCCTGCATCTTCTGCTTCCTCGCTAACTCTTAACGGCGAGAACACGTTCACCAATTTAAGCAGTAAGTAAGAACCGAAGAAGGCAAATGGCACCACCACGGCAACTGCTACCAACTGAGCAACCAGTTGTCCCGGGTTTCCAAAGAACAGACCGTTAACGCCCGGAACGCCTGTTGTGACGCCGATTGCTGCCGAGGCGAAAAGTCCCGTTGCGATTGAACCCCATAAGCCGCCGACGCCGTGGCATGCGAACACATCCAGCGTATCGTCTATTCGTGATCTGCCTGCTCTCCAGTTAGCCACTAAGTTTGAGATTACTCCTGCTGCTAAGCCAATGATTAATGCTGATGATACGTTGACGTAGCCTGCTGCAGGCGTGATAGCAACTAGTCCAACTACTGCGCCAACTGCTATGCCTACCGCTGATGGTTTTCCTTTGATTAACCAGTCTGCCATCATCCAGCTTACGGCTGCTGCGGCTGCCGCGAGGTTTGTGGTTACGAGGGCTGAGACGGCGATGTCGTTTGCTGCTAGTGCGCTTCCTGCGTTGAATCCGAACCATCCGAACCACAGTAATGCTGCGCCTAGCAATACAAAGGGAATGTTTGTTGGCTTAAACTCAGTTGCGTTAGCTTTTTGATCTAACGATTTCATATGACTCTGCCATGGAACAGCGCACCCTTTCCTTCTACCTACCACAAGTGCCGCTGCCAACGCTGAAAGACCTGCTGAAATGTGCACGACGATGCCGCCTGCAAAGTCAATGGCGCCTAAGCTGCGGAGCCACCCGTCAGGGTTCCATACCCAGTGGGCTATTGGCGCATAGATAAGTGTGGACCAAAGTACCATAAAGATGAGAAGTGACTTGAACCTGATTCTTTCAGCGCATGCGCCTATGATTAGTGCTGGTGTGATGGCTGCAAACTTCAACTGGAATGCGAAGTATAATAGTTCAGGAACTTGTGGTGCAAGTGCCGTGTTAACAGCATGTATGTCTAGGCCGCTCATGCCTAATAAGCCTGGGCTGAAGCCGATTATGCCGTTGATGCTTGTGCCGAACACAAGGCAGTAGCCCCAGAGTGCCCAGACTATGCTTATGACTGCGAATATTACGAAGCATTGGACGATTGTTGATACTAGGTTTTTCTTTCGCACTAGGCCTCCGTAGAAGAATCCTAGTGCTGGCGTCATTAGCATGACTAGTGCTGTTGCAGTTATAACCCATGCTATGTCTCCCGCTGCCATTTTTCATCAGTCCTCTTTTGACATTTGTTTACCTATTTATTTTTTACCTGTACAGCTATTGTATAGTTATATTTAAAAGATGCGCATATGAAACACATTGTTCCTTTATAGTATACAATCGTTTATGTTATTAGCTCTTCACATGATGTTCATCCAATTTTTACTTTAAATAAGGCCTGATACTAAAAAAGCGTCCAAAATTACACCTATAACTCAAAGTTTTTAACCCATGGAAAAAGAGGAGATTTCTACTGTCTTTGCACAAATTTACAGATTTAAGTTAAAACCATCGATAAAAGAATTGCACAACAATCGATAGAATAAACAAATTAGCATGTTAAAAACCAAGAGCCAAGAGCCTAGCCATTGCACAAACGGTATCAAGTTTCTTGTGATTATAAACAAATGCGTTTTTTTTATCTTTAAATCAGGTTTAAAATTAAAGCCAACAGTTTTTCTGCATTACACAAAAAACTTATAACGCCACAACCGCTTCTTTGCGACTGAAAAAGGCGCACAAGATGAAATTTGGCACATACACGTTCCAGCCTCAAAAGGGTCAAGGATTCGATTTCCATGTTTTACGCGTTAAACCAGAAACTGGCATCAGACTTCAACCAGCACAAGATATGTACAGTAACATTGCTGTTTTCGCAGACAATGTTGCCGCACGCAATCACCCAGACTGGATATCTCAGTCACCGCTGGGACCAGCAAAAATGGGAAACAACAACTACAACATTTACTGGGATGTTGTCTGTGCCACTCAGCCTGAGCACAGAGCTGAGCAACTAAACTACATAGCCGATGTTGATAGGCACTCGCTTGGCGTATGGTTAAACAGCCAATACTTTGCGGACCATGGACACTGCATTTGCCCACGCTGCAACGAGCTATGGAAGAAAAGCGGCTTAAGCTGGCTTGAATGGCGCAAGAAAGAGGTCACCGAGTACATTGCTCAAATCCGAGAAAAAGTCAAGAAAGAACTAGTTTTGTGTATTCAGCCTGACCCCGTAAGCTCTTACGAGCGTTATGGCGTAGACTTTGACGACTTTGCAAAGTACGCTGACGCTTTCAACGTTGTAATGTTCAGCAAAAACTATGCTACACCATGGTACTGGGAAATGCTTGCACGCGGCTTCAAGAAGCTGCTGAAAAAGCCGTTCTACATTAGCTTTTACGTTGTCGGTCCAGGCGATAACCCTAAAGATGTGCCATCAGCNNTACCTGACTGATAATGCCAGCCAAATCCGAGATTTCCAGAAAGTGGCGGTTGAAAAAGTTGAACTTAGAGAAAGACTAAGGAGTTACGGCGGCCAACCAGTGCAAGAATTCCTAGATTTTGTTGCGAGCTGGCAAAAAATCATATAGTTTTGAACCTTGATTTATTTAACGACGACTTATTTAACTCAATAACTTGTTAATTTTGATTCTCAGTGCCGTTAGGTTTTTATCGAATCATCATCAAGACTATGATTGCGTCTGGGGAATGTTAGGTTGGATTTCATCTCAGAATTAGCTAAAGCCATTATAGCTCTATTCATCATAGTTGATCCTTTCGGCAACATTCCCATCTTTATGGGCCTAACCGAAAAAATGGCAGATACCCAAAAAAAGAAAGTGTACAACACCGCAACGTTCGTAGGCTTCATTCTGCTTCTTGTTTTCGCGTTCACTGGTCAAGAGATTTTGACGATTTTTGGGTTATCGATTTACAGTTTCGAGGTTGCTGGGGGCATTCTCCTACTGATTATTGCTATTAGAATTTTGATCTCGGGCAGCATGCATGAGGACGTTGAATCTCCTGAAAGCTTAGGTGCAGTTCCTATTGCTATACCTCTTCTCGTGGGGCCTGGAGCCATCACCACAACCATATTTAACCTTCAAGTTTATGGTACTGTAACAGCGATTCTGGCAGTTTTAATTGTGCTATCCTTAACTTGGGTCATTCTTAGGTTCATAAACGGCATTTACAGGTTTTTAGGCAGAACAGGCTCTTTAGTTATAGCAAGGGTTATGGCGTTGCTTATTGCTGCCATTGCAATCCAATACATTTTGACTGGCGTAACTCATTTCGTAGTTTAAAAAAAAGTTCAGATATTGTTAAATTAAAATTTTGAAGGTGGCGCGGGATGTTAGGTTTACACCCACGTTTAAATTCCACACGAAAAATATACAGGCATGTTCCGAGTTGGGACTTAGCTAAGTTTGCTAAGGCTCTGCGTAATCTCGCATCCTGGGATGGCTCCTGTTGGTACAATTACTGCTTATCTTAGCCATCAGCAAGGAAAAGATGTTTTGGATAAAACCAAGAATATAAGCAGTTTTTTTAGGTTCTAATTTCGCTCTTCTTATTTTACCCATTTTAGGACATTTGCTTTGTTTCTTTTTCCTGAACCTGGTTTATTCTTTGGGTAGCCAAGGATTAGAGATACCTGCATTTCGTAACCATCAGGTATTCCCGCTTTTTTCAAGATTTCAGGTCTGTTCTGATTCAACAAATCAATCCAGCCCATGTAGCACGTTCCCAATCCTAGTTCGTGAGCTTTCAAAAACATGTTTTGAGCTGCAAGAACACTGTCTCGTAAGTTGAGGTTACCAAAATTCTTGTCAACTTCAGTGCAAATTAAAATCAGCATAGGGGCGTTGTAGCAGATAACATCCTCATTTGTTTCAAAACGTTTCCCAATAGCAGGCATTGCTTCACGGACAGCTTTCTTAGTTTCGTCCGAGATGAATTTTATGACGTTTTTATCTTCAATAACTATGAAACGCCAAGGCTGCCTGTTCATCCCAGTCGCTGCCCAAATACCAGCTTCAAGAATACTTTCAATTTTTTCTTTTGGCACTGATTCCTCTTTAAATGTTCTAACACTTCTTCTGTCCTTTATACAATAATCGAGTTCCATAGAAATTACTTAACTAAACCCGTAATTTACCTTTTACATGATCGATAAAATGATGCGCCTACAAGTTTCTTAAAGCTAATAGCATTCCATAAATAGTTGAAAAAGTCTCGACCTCTAGCCAGACGGTAAAGGGACAACTTGGCATGTACAATTTAAACGCAAAACCGTTTTATACGATAAATTGAGCATTATTGGCTAACTTTTTAGCGTTTATTGAGCCTTATTTATATAAATGAGCAATAATTAAGCTCTAATTGCAAAAAGGAGACTGGTGCGGGAAGTGGGATTTGAACCCACGCGGCCTTTCG
>PKYH01000151.1 GCA_003133625.1 Candidatus Bathyarchaeota archaeon
AAACCTTCACCAAACTCCATACTTTTTGGCTCAATTAAAAGCAAAGCAATTTTTGCACCAGTCGCCTGCTTAACATACTCACAAAAAATTCGCAGAGGCAACATGTGCGTGGTAATTGCCGAAAAATCCGTAATCTTTTCAGAATCAACCAAGCTGACTTCCCCGGGATTTAACCCTAAAAGAGCAGCATCAATTAATAGCACATGCGTGGGGTTAAACTCCTCTATGTCTAAAAGGTAACTTTCTGGAACCGTCTCACATTCCAGCAGGCAAACGTTCTCTGGCAACTTGCCTTTCAGTTTTTCAACAATATTTAATCCTACATAATCGTCTGAGCATATGGGGTTCCCAATCCCAGCTACAACAACTTTCTTTGCGTCAGCAAACCAGTTTTCAAGTTCTCTTTCGATTTCACCAGACATGAAAGCACCAGTGAAAAGATAATAAGCGTTAAAGCTAGAAAAAGTTTACCACGTGCATCCTAACAGCGAACGCCGCAAGCAGTGTGCATCTAAAAACAAAACCTGTGAAGCCGTAAGAAAACAGCTTAACATAGATAGATTTGCGGTGTCGGGGCAGAAAGCTTTTGTCGAGACAATTGGGGAGTAGGCTAGATATGATCAAACGCCCCGGAAAAAGTTTTGTTCAAACAATCCAGCCAGAAAAAAATGCTTGTTTAGAGTAGAAGATTGCTTACAGAAACCATGTTTTTAGATGAGTTCGATTGTCACGTGGACTTCTTCTGGCACACGGATGCGCATGATTCTACGCATAACTCGCTCTTCCGAGTCAATGTCGATTAAACGTTTGTGAATGCGCATTTCCCACCTGTCCCACGTTGCGGTTCCTTCACCTGACGGCGCTTTTAAAACTGGCACTCGCAATCGTTTTGTGGGTAATGGTACTGGACCATTGATTTTTACGCCTGTCTTTTGGGCAATACTTTTCAGTTCTCCGCACACTTCTTCTAGTTTGCTGTAATCTGTGCTTGTGAGGCGTATTCGTGCTTTTCTTACCATTTTGGTCCATCAATCCATTGTTTTGCCGTTTTACATATGTTGGTGACACCTTAGAGATTTAAGCGGAACATAAAAACCTATCGACGCACAAAACAAAGCTAAAGCGTAAATTCCAAGTTGTTGCAGCTAAGACTGGTTTAGGCAATACGCTCGGAACACTTCACCCGCCTACCGCCCTACCCCAATTTTGCTAGAAAAAATCCTCAACAAAATTGACCTACCCTACCACTATACCTAGTTTTTAGACCTAGTTTCACTAGCTAAAAAGTAGCCTACCCTCCTCCCTCTCCTCTTTTTGCTACCCAAAAGACCAAACAAAAAGCATACCCCTATTTCCATAGCTTTCCTCTCTTTGCCAACAAACCTTGACTAAAAAATCGCTGTTTAGTCAACAAACCTGTACAAGAACCTTTTTATCACTAACCTTTTCTGAGGTAAAGTTGGTTGAGTATGAGTAAAAGTTTCGCATTAATGATCGTTCTTTTCTTCTTAGTCGCATCATGTCTAGTGGTGGCTAAGCCTGTTTCTGCAGCTCCTGTGGCTGAGAACTCTTGGGTTTCCAAAGTGCCGATGCATCAGGCCAAAAACAGCTTAGGTGTTGCTGTAGTCAACGGTAAAATCTTTGCCATCGGAGGCAGTACTGAAAGTGGGGTGGTGGGAACAAATGAAGAATACGATCCAGTCTCTAACATGTGGACTTTCAAGGCGCCGATGCCTACTCCAAGTAACGGCTTTGTAACCGCAGTTTGCCAAACCAAGATATATTGTCTAGGCGCAGGCATAAACGAAGTTTATAATACTCAAACCAATAAATGGGAAAACAAATCGCCTCTGCGCATTCTAATCGCACAGGCAAACGTTGTAAACGACAAAATATACGTTATCGGCGGATACCCCAATTACACCTCAAACGAAGTTTATGACCCAGCAACCGACACATGGACTACAAAGGCTCCAATGCCTAAGGCTGGGGCAGTGGCTGCTTCAGCGGTTTTAGATGATAAAATCTATTTCTTTGGAGGTATCTACGAACATGGTTACGTTACCCTCACCGAAATTTACAATCCTGCCACGGATACTTGGAGTTTCGGCACCGGCGCTCCAACATATTTCACTGTTGGGTCAGCAGCAGTCACTAGTGGCGTCATGGCTCCGAAACGAATCTATGTTTTCGACCAGCCATACACTCATTATACGGGCATTCACAGTCCCTTTTATACCAACCAAGTTTATGACCCAGAGAATGACAGCTGGACAGGTGGTGCGGATATACCTACAAGCCGCCAAGGTTTCGGTGTTGCAGTTGTAAATGACACAATATATGTTATTGGCGGCTACTCTGAGTCGCCCCTTGTTATGCTTACTCAACCTGATAGTAGCGGTAGCATTTATGGGAACTTAACTACTACTTATTATGCAACAAACGAACAGTATGTACCCTTTGGTTATGGAACCGTTCCACCTGTGATTTCTGTTGCTTCCCCAGAGAATAATAATTACACTTCAAGCGAGGTTTCCTTAAACTTTACAGTCAATAAACCCACAAATTGGACAGGGCTACAGCCTTGATGGAAACCAAAACGTAACCGTAACTGGCAATAGCACCGTAACTAACATGACAAACGGTCGACACAGCATCACCGTCTACGCTAATGACACTTTTGGGAACATTGGCGCTTCACAAACCGTTAGCTTCACCATAGCCAAGCCAGAGCCTTTTCCAACGGCAGCTGTCGCCGCTGTTTCAGGAACGGTAGTAGCTGTTGCCTGCATCGGCCTATTACTCTACTATAGAAAACGCAGTAGAGGTCTAAACTTATGAGAAAAACAGCGCTAGCCGTAACGCTCTTCTTGGTACTCTTGTTATCCGTAGCTGAAGCGTGTTCCGTCAAATTGGCACAAGCAGACCCGTACATGTATTATAAGATTGTATCTCCTCCAGCAGGTTCATCTCCACTCGTAACATCCATATCTTCTCCAAACAACAACACCATATACAGAACAAATAACATCACACTTACCTTTAACATAAACACACAAAATACAAGCATGAAATACTTGTTGGGTGCTTATTTCAAGGCAGATTGGATGCAAGACAACGTAACTGTTTACAAGCAGAATACATACAGCCCTGAATTTCCCGAATCTTGGGACTACAATAAAAATCTTGGGAACATTTCCAATGGCGAACACAACATAGTCATCACTGCCTGGGGAGGAGGCTTCTATGCTGAGGGACTGACGGCATATAATTTTGACATGACAACTATCTCAGTAATCAATTTCACCATCGATGCCCCTCCTCCAAAAGTTTCGATTCTTTCTCCAGAGAACAAGACATACGACTCCTCGGACGTTGCATTGAATTTCACCATTAACGAAAAGGCATCTCTCATTAGGTATAGTCTAGACGGACAAGAAAATTCGACTTTGATGGAAAACACGACTTTAACCGGGCTGCCTAATGGAATACACAATTTAAAAGTTTATGCTTGGGATGATGCTGGCAATCTTGGAGTCTCCGGCACTGTGGTCTTCGAGATAGCTAAACCAGAGGCTTTCCCAATCACACTTGTTGTTGCTGTAGCTGGGACATCAGCAGTGGTTCTTGCTTGCGTGGGCATAATATTGTACTTAAGAAAAACCAAACATTAAACGCTGATTCGTTTTCTAATTGCTTCGTACTGTTCGGTCGTGAAAACTTCTTCACATGCGGGACATCTAAGTCCCTTTACGTTTTGCAGTATAACGCCGTCAAGTTCAAAGTCAAACTCGACTTCAACGTATTCAACGTAGCATGTCGGGCAAAGTAAAGCACTTGCCTTCATGCTTCTTAGTTTATTGGGTGAATTTTTTTCCAAGTTCCTCTGCCCAAGCTTCTACCTTAACCATGTCTCTGTTGTCGGTGACGGTTTTTCCAAGGATTTTTATGCGCCCGCCGAAGGCTTCCGTAGCTACAGGATTAATCTTAGGATACTTAGCTAACGTGTTTTCTACGAATTTGATTTTTGCTTTCTCATAGCTTCCAGGCGTACCTGCCTGAGCCGAGGAAACAAAAAAAGCCACACGTTTGCCACTGAGGTCATTTTCAAGAAACTTTAACACTTTATCATAAACTCTGCCAGCCCTGACACCTCCGCCGATAACCAAATTTCTGTACTGTGAAAGGTCAGGCATTTTTTGCTCTTTCAAGTCAACTAAATCAACTTCTAATTGATATTTGGAACGTAGGATTTCTGCTATTTTCTGTGCTGCCTCTTCAGTGGCTCCGCCCTTAGTTTCATAAGCTATTAGAGCCTTGTTTCCATCCATCTCTAAGCACTGCCATGTGACTCTTCAGTTGGCGCTATCCTTGTGCCGCAGCTATGACAGAAAATCGAACCATACGGATTCTTTGTTTTACAGTTAGGACAAACAATGCCTTCGCGCTGTGCAGATTTTTGCTGCATGTTCTCTCTAGCTCTCTGAATGGCTGAGTGCGTTTCGTGCGCTGCAATGTTGAATGCTCTCTCAAGCTCTATTCCTACTTTATAAAAAGCATCCCGTAGCTCATCAGTAGGATAAGCCGCCTTTGCAGTTTTGCCCTTATCGGTTTTAGTGCCGCATTTGGGGCAAAAATAAGCGTCATCTGGGATTTTTTCACCGCACTTAGAACAGTAAACCAAATTTTTTCACCATAAATATGCATGTTGTACTGCGAATTTAAGCCTTTACTGAGTTTTAAAATTAAGGGTAAAAATAGAATAGGAAAAACGGGCTCAGAATCGATTAATCTAAGAGCTTTTGTTTTGCCTCTTCAATAAGCTTAACCGTCTGCAATCGCCACGGCTCAAAGTTCTGCGGTGCTGCTGGGTAAGTGTTGTAGTGTGCGCCGACCTGCCTCATCATCGTAACCGTTAACCGAAGTTTGTTGAGGAAGCCTACTCGTCTTATGCCTCGGAATACTCGTTTGGCGGTTTCAGTTATGTTCAGGTGGAAGTCGTCGCCCATGCCAGCTTTCAGCACGTCGTCTTCAGTCATGAGTTTCTGGTTCATGCCGTAGTTTAGGTCTTTGTCGCTGCAGGATAAGAGGAACAATCGGAACACGTCTAGGCTGGCTTGTTTTTTGCCATAGGTATCAATGTACTTCTTGTTGTGGCCCCACAAGGCTTCTTTGGTAGGCTCACCTTTGGCTAATGCTTCAACGATTGTTTGCCCAGCAAAGTACCCGCTAAGCATCGACGGACCAATGCCGCCGCCATGAATCGGATTTACCAGAGACGCAGCGTCACCAACCAACATTACACCGTCAGCAACCATGTTATCCAATGGTCTCCGTGTCGGGTCAAACCATGCACCTGCATTCAAAACCAGCGAGCCTTCAAAAGCAGGCTTAGTGAACGTGTTATCGTATAGCTGCTTTTTTGGACTGGGATATTTACCGCGCATGCAAATACCTAAGCCAACGTTAACTCTGGCTCCACCCTTGGGAAAAATCCACACGTAACCGCCAGGCGCAACTTTCTGGTTTAAGTAAATCTCACAGAAACGGGTATTCTCGGTTTCCTGCTTTAACTGTCGGATTTCACGGTAGCAAGCCTCCACATCCTCATTTTCCACTTCACGGTCTATGCCCATTTC
>PKYH01000085.1 GCA_003133625.1 Candidatus Bathyarchaeota archaeon
ATCCAACCAACCCTGATGGAAAGGGTCTATACTGTGACAAAGGGATAACCCAAAGCCAGTAGACCAAGTTCGCGCACTAGGATGCAGTTGTGCTTTCTGTCCCATCTATCATGAATACCAACTAAGAGGATGTTACCTGTGCTTAAATAAACCAGCCGAAACAAGATAGAAGAATTACCTTTCCCTTCAAAGGCATGTCAAGACGGAGCATAAGACAGAAGTTGTATCCGTAATTCACAATTTTTAAATAGTTTCTTAGCTTATTATTACTTGAGGGAAAGAGTCAAAAGTCTATCCCGAAAACCTCAAAGTTTCAACAACACAGAAATTACTTGAAAACGAAGCTAAGGAACAAGAGTTCAAACTTACGCAAATAGCATTGAGTACTTTGCTATCAAACACGCCATTTACAAGTGTGCGCATAAAAACTTCAAAAAGCACTCTTTCCCTCACCCCTTTTCTTTCCAGATACGTTCTATTAAACTGGCACTTTCTCTTTTTCACTTCACGAACATTCCAAGAAGCATTAATAATCCCTATCTCTTTTCCAGACATTATACGGGCATTGACCCCAACAGTAACTGCTGCCCTTGTAGATGCAGCCTCTACATTCTGGCGAGTCAAAAAACCTACGCTTACTCACGATGCCTTCGCCATAAATAAGTATGTGCAGAGGCTGGATTTCAGCCTTTTGATAGCCTTCAGATTGTTTCAGTCGACCCACCTTTGAAATGATTGAGTGATTAGAATTTGTGAAAAAGGCTCCCTTCTTTCAATACTGGTGCTGACAACTTTCGATATAGAGGAATATGGTAGGACTTGAAAATGCCATAGTTTTCACTTCCGTTTGAATCTATCTGACACCGCAATCTATCAGGACAAACCAATCGCGTTCATAGCCGTAGTGCACATTCGTATGAGAGCAAAGTATTATCGCGTTAGCAGGTTGGTTGTTTTGCCTGATTACCAAGGAATAGGAGTTGGAAAACGGTTGCTAAACTTTGTAGCTGAACTTTATGCGTCGCAAACGAAATTGCCCTTCTACATTTTAACAAGTAATCCTCAGATTATACGGGGGAAACATGGAGAATTGGAAAATAAGCAGATTTGGGCACGCAAGCAAGGGAAAAGGCAACACAAGAATAAACAGTGGAATACGAACTAGTCTAAGTAGAGAACGCATTACCGTTTCCCTCAAATATATACCATCAAAATCAATTTTGTTGTGAGCCCATTCTCTCCAAACATTGCGTTGTTGAAGAACAATGTTAATGCTCTCCCAATAGCGATAAATGTTATTAGTTATCCAAAACATATACCAATGTAACGGTGGCTTAATGGCAAGAAAAAAGCCGTCCAGCACAAAAAATCAAACTGCAAAAGCTAGGGACGCCGCTCTACAAAGCAAAGCGGATCGAGAAGATAAAATCATAAACTCTATGGTTAACACAAGCGTAATTCTGATGAGCACAATGATGGGAGCATTTACACAAGTAATGGTGTCCACAACAGGGGCCATGGCTTCAGGAATGGCGGAAGCAATGAGTGGAAAAGGAGCCGGAGACAAAGTTAACGAAGAAATCAAACAGAAACTGCCTGAAGTTGACGAGAAAATGAAAGCAATGATTTCGGACATAAGAAAAGACCTTTATGCCCAAATGGGGCAAAAAAGGCAAGAGCTTGAACCGCTGCTTTCTGATCCGGCATTTGAGGTTGGACCGAAAATAATCGAGAAATACGACTTCAAGCTGCCAAAATTAACCCAAGAACTCGATGATAACGCGCTATCACAATATTCGCAGCTGCTGGTGAGTGAAGATATACGTTTTGCCAAAATGTTCAAGGAATTAACTAAATGGATTAATTCCCTGCCTAAACCTCCTGGAGTAAGCCAACAGAAAACTTGAAAATAATCGGCTTTGGACACGCAAGCAAAGGATGAGGGGACACAAGAATAGACAATGCAATACGCGGTAGCCTTAGCCGAAAACGGATAACCGTTTCCCTGCAGTACATTCCTAAGCTTACAACTCAATTAGCTCATTGAAAGCTTCTTGTCCTCTTTGCTGAGGGCTCATGCTTATCGCTAAAACTGTTTAAAAAAAAGTGAACAAACTACTTAACGGTGTGATGGGGAGGTAAGTAAAAAGGGAAATGATTATTATCAAAATGTTCAGGTTTTTAACTGATAAACCAATTTAAAAAAAAAGAAGAGATTGTCCTATAATATGTAAATTCCCAGCTCTACTAATTTTGGAAGACTGTTAATTTCTATAGCTTTTGATCCAGTCACTAAGCGCGAAATCCCTGCACTAGCTTGGGCTCCTACTGTAGCTACGACGTCGGCTTTATACGAAAGTGTTATTGTTATTCCTGCTTGTTTTAATTCGTTTGCAGTATCAATTAGCGTTTCGCGCATGCTCTTGGCTGCTTTGACCATTTCGGGGCTTTCTTTAACGGTTTCGGTTGTGCTGATGTTTTTGCTACCTTTGCGTACGCTTGCGATTAAGTCTTTTATGAACTCCTTATCCTTTAAGTTCACATCGATTCTTTTGTTTACTGCTATAACTTCAAGGTCTTCTTTGTTATTGGTTGATAAGGTTAACTTTCCTGATTCAAGCATTTGCCCCATCATTGTTACTATTTGCATGTTTTGCCCGCCTTAGACATGGATTACGTCGCTACTTTGTTTTACTTGATTTGCTCGGAGAACCAGTTTCAGCTTCTTTCGCATAAACAATGTCTAAGATTATTGCACCGTTTAGCTTTGCCTTCATCATCCCAAGGTCAAGAGTGAGGTCTTCGAAACTGAGTTTCAAGTCAGATTCTTTACCAGCAAGTTTATCAATGATTGCTATTAGGGTATTTGCCATGGTTTCAGCAGTTTTTTCAATATCATGGGCAGTCTTTTCTGCTATGACAGAATTTTTTTCCATTAAAATCACACATTTAAAATGAACTTTCAGTAATATATAACTTTTTAAAAAACCAAAAATTGTTATTCACTGCGCATAACATTTTGCTACATTTCAAAGCGCCTGTCTTAGCTACGAGCGCGTTTTCTTTAGGCGTGTCAGCAGGTTTTGACGGCTGGGTATTTGTTGTTTTGGCTGCAATCTCAGATGCCCCTGTGCTGTTGGTTTATGTTTTGGAAGAAGTCTCCACGGAATAACTTGCCTGCTTAGCCGAAAACGCATAACCGTTTCTATGCAATATGTTCCCGTAAATCACTGATTGCGCTGAGAGCTATCCGAAGATGCTGAAGATTAGTTGCCCGAGAAAATGACTTATGACTATTACGGGAATGGCAATTCCCAAGTGGATGGCGACTTCTCTTTAAGGTGCTGGTTTTGCGTTGAACCCCTATGAGGTAGCTTAGGAAAACCAGTATTCCAAGCCCTATTACCGTGCAAGAGGCAGCGGCGTAATCTATTGGCAAGAACGCAAACAGCGCAACAAAGGTTAGTGTGATGCCGAAGCGGGTTATGAAGTTGCTGACGGTGAACATTCGGGTATTTTCTTTCTTGGTGGCCGTTGATTCTCTGTAAATGTGGATTCCGAGCGAATCTGCGATGTTGTCCGCGACTGCTATCACAAGCAAAGACCCTATCACGCTGGCTTTAGGATTGCCTGAAGTCAGCAGTCCAAAGATTATTCCTAAGCATGTGACGGTTGATGATGTGGCTCCAAAACTGAATTTGCTAGGGTCTTTGGGCATTTTCATTGGATGGTCTCCCTATAGTTTGCACGTCAAAAGTGATATTTAACTTTCACTAAATAGCCTTTAGCCGAAAACGCATAACCGTT
>PKYH01000029.1 GCA_003133625.1 Candidatus Bathyarchaeota archaeon
AACGAGGCATCATAGATCTCACCGTACAATGCGTAGATAGCATTAAAAGCGTAAAGTTGGCCAAACTGCTGATGGTCATAATAGATAAACTGCAGTCTGCAATGGAGAGCATATTTGACAGGTTGGTGAGGACTATCGGTGTCCCTATCGCTGAGAAGATCAGTTGCATAGCGACGGGTTGGGGTAACGTTTCTGCTAAAAGCTGGGCATCTGATTTATCATTTGCAGCTTTCTTGGCTGCAATGCATACAAGTAATGACTTTATGCACCACCGAAGCGGTTAAGCGTTAATGCGTAAATCCTTAAAAGCTTTGGTGACTGGTGGGGCTGGCTTTATTGGTAGCCATATGGTTGACCGATTGGTTAATGACGGTTACGATGTTAGGATTATTGATGACTTATCCACTGGTAGAATAGATAATATTCAAAGCCTTTTGAGTGCTGGCAAGGTTGATTTTGTTAAAGGTGACATTCGCGATGTTTCGCTCGTTACAAAAAGCGTTGATGATGTTGATGACGTTGTTCATTTCGCTGCTTTAACAAGTGTTCCTTTTTCAGTAAAGAATCCTGAATTAACTTTTGATGTTAACCTATGTGGAACTTTGAATTTAATTCGTGCTTGTGCTCAAGAGGATGTTGGTAGGTTCGTGTTTGTTTCTAGTTGTGCGGTTTGCGGTGACCCTGAGTTTTTGCCTGTACGCGAGGAGCATCGGCCTAATCCGATTTCGCCTTATGCTGAGTCTAAGCTTATAGCTGAGCGTTATTGTTTGGGTTTTCAGGATCGGCAGCTTTTGCGGTCGGTTGTTTTGCGTTTCTTTAATGTTTATGGTCCAAGGCAAGGTATGAATGATTATAGTGGAGTAATAACGCGTTTCATTGACCGTGTAAAACGAAAGGAGCCGTTGGTGATTTATGGTGATGGTTCACAAACACGGGATTTTGTTAATGTACGTGATGTTGTTGAAGCTGTTTTAGCTTCTATGAAAAGTGGTGATGTCGAGGGCGAAGTTTTCAATGTTGGTTCTGGTAAGCCTACTTCTATTAATGAGTTGGCTAAGACGATTTTGGAGTTGGCTGGCGTGGACTTGGAGATTCGTTATGAAAAGCTCAGAGCTGGCGATATTAAAGATAGTTATGCGGATATTTCTAAAGCTAAGAAATTCTTGGGTTATGAGCCGAAGGTTTCTTTGAGGGATGGTTTGCGAGTGTTGCTTGAAGAAAAACTGGGGGTAAGCTAAATTGGTTGAAATTGAAGATACCGAGAAATTATTGGTTAGGTTAGAAGTTAACGGAACCGATCTGCTTGTTGTTGCAGGCATTCCAGCTTACAATGAAGAGAAGACTATTGCACGGGTTGTCTTGGGGGCTCAGAAGCATGCGCACATTGTGGTTGTCTGTGATGATGGTTCGTCTGATTTGACCGGTGAAATTGCGGCACGGTTGGGTGCTGTGGTTGTTCGTCATGAGAGAAATTCTGGCTACGGCGCTGCTTTGCAGAGTTTGTTTAAACGTGCCCGTGAGTTAAATGCTGATGTTCTTGTTACTTTGGATGCGGATGGGCAGCATGATCCTGCGCAGATTCCTCTGTTAGTGAAGCCAATTGAGGAAGGGGTTGCAGGGGTAGTTTTGGGCAGCAGGTTCAAGGATAAAAACGGTGCGGATGATATGCCCAAGTACAGGCAATTTGGCGTGAAAGTTATTACAAAGCTGACTAATGGCAATGGTAAACATGGCGTGAGTGATGCCCAAAGCGGATTTAGAGCCTACAGCAAGCGTGCTCTGGAGCATTTGTCCATGTCGGAGAATGGCATGGGCGCAAGCGTTGAACTATTGCGGGCAATTAGCAAGAGCGGTTTGAAGGTTTGCGAGGTACCGATTTCCTGCAAATACGCAGGCAGCACCGGAGAAAAAACCTCCACCAAGAATCCCCTCTCTCACGGAGTAGGCTTAATCATGTCCCTAATCAAACTAGTCGTTGAAGACAGACCCCTACCCTACCTTGGATTACCCGGCATAGTGTCTATTGCTGTAGGCGTATTGTTCGGCGTTTGGATGATGAATATATACGCCCAAACACATGAAATAACAACAAATGTCGCTTTGGCCTCAATTTCCTTCATTCTGATTGGTTTCTTCATGATTTCAACAGCCATAACGCTATATGCAATAACACGACTATCAACAAAACTTAAACAATAAATAAGTAAAAAAAGGTTTGAAAATGAGTAAAAAAGTGTTAGTGACAGGCGGTGGCGGTTTCATAGGCAGCCATTTGGCACGTTACCTGCATTCTCAAGGAAACTTTGTTAGGATCGCCGATGTCAAATTTAATGACTATATCAAAGAAGAATATTGCGACGAAAAGTTTAAGTTGGATTTGAGAGTGTGGGACAATTGCCTTGCCGCCACCAAGGACATGGACAAAGTGTATAATCTCGCTGCTAACATGGGTGGCATAGGCTTCATTACTGCTGTGGGTGCTGAAGTGATGCATGACAATGTTTTAATCAATACTTACATGCTGGAAGCAGCAAGACAGAATAACGTTAAACGTTTTCTGTATACTTCGTCTGCATGCATCTATCCAACTTACAAGCAAACCAGTCCTGATGTGACAGGTTTGCGCGAAGAAGACGCCTATCCGGCTGATCCGGATAATTTCTATGGTTGGGAAAAGTTGTTTACCGAAAAACTTTGTGAAGCTTATCAAAGGGACAAAGGAATGGACATCAGGGTTCTAAGGTATCATAACATTTATGGTCCAGAAGGAACGTACAAAGGCGGCAGGGAAAAGTCTCCCGCGGCGTTATGCAGAAAAGTAGCTGAATCTTCGAATCCGGGATCTATTACCATATGGGGCGATGGGAAACAGTCGCGATCATACTGCTACATTGATGACTGTGTAAATGGAACCATCACCTTGATGGAGTCAAATTATGATAAGCCCATAAATATCGGTTCAGAGCGTCTTGTGACAATCAACGAGTTAGCTGACATCATAATTGGAATTTCTCACAAAAAAATAACAAAAGAACCTGATCTTTCCGCCCCTCAAGGTGTACGCGGTAGAAATGCAGACATAAGTTTAGCTAGAAAAGTTTTGAAATGGGAACCGAAAGTAAGCCTTGAAGATGGTTTAGAAAAAACTTACCAATGGATTGCGGAACGATGTGCCGTAGACCAAGATAACCCATGACAAAACGGCCAACGAAACTGATTTGATTATGAATACTAATCTGAGAGTTTTGGTTATCGCTCAATATTTTCCTCCTGATATGGGCGGCGGCAGCACCAGAGCATCCAACGTTGTTAAGGGTCTGCTTAGCAAAGGTTGCGATGTTACAGTCGTTGCTGCTTTTCCGCATTATCCATATGGGAAAGTGCCCGAGCACTACAAGAGCAAAGCCATAGTTTCTGAAAGATTCGGTAATGCGAAGGTTTATCGTGTGTGGATTCCTGCTTTGGCTCATAGTAGTTCAATGAAAAGGATTGTTTTGCATCTGTGCTTTGTCTTTTCTTCTCTGTTCGCGTTACCTTTTGTTAATAAGGTTGATGTGGTTTGGGGTGCCAATCCCAACTTGTTTTCTTTTCTCCCAAGCGCTGTTTATGGTGGTGCTAAACATGTGCCTATTGTGCGAAATGTGGACGACTTATGGCCTGAGGTTTTTTACGAATTAGGTTATGTGAAGTCCAAGTTTGCAAAGAAAGCGTTGGATTTTTTGGCTTGGGCTTCATATACTGTTCCAGCAGCAATAACGCCAATAAGTGAGGGGTATAAACGTAGCATAGTTGCTAAGTATGGGATTTCTCCGGATAAAGTGCATGTCATTGAGGTTGGTGTGGACCGGGTTGAGCCTTTGAGTGCTAATAGGAATTCGAAGGGTCGGTTTGTTGTTATGTACTCTGGGGTTTTGGGTTTGGGATACGATTTTGATGTGGTTTTGGAGGCTGCACGGTTTTTGAGCCAGAATGACGATGTTGTTTTCGTCATCAGAGGGGTCGGTGAAATGGCTCCACGAATAAAGAAGAGGATTAGCGAGTCTGGTCTGAGAAATGTTATTTTGAATACGCGTTTTCTGCCTAAAGATGAGCTGGTTGCTTTGTTGGGTTCTGCAGATGTTTTTGTGCTTCCTATGGCTAATATGAGTTTTGTGGATTTGGGGCTTCCTACTAAAGTTTTTGAGTATCAAGTTTATGGTAAGCCTATAATTTGCATTTCTGGTGGGGAGCCAGCTAGGTATGTTGAGGCAACTAGGTCGGGGTTGGTTGTTAAGCCAAGGGATGTGTATGGTTTTGTAGAGGCTGTTGTGAGGTTTTATAATGATACAAAGTATGCTGCTGAGCTTGGATGGAACGGCTGGCGACACGTTTCAGAAAATTTAACAGCGGAAAAAATCGGCGAAAGAATGTACAAAGTTTTCATATCCACGAAAAAGTAATTGGCATGCTTATGCAGTCGGTAAAGAGCGAAATAGAAACGGTGACAACTTGAATTCCAAAACTTCTCGTGCAATTAAGTCTCTTACTGGTGTGTCATGCCTTGAGCGCGCGCATAGGCCTTAGATGGACAGAGAGAAAATGAGAAAAATACTCCTTATTTTTCCCCCAGTGAAACTGTTTCCATTTGAAAGTCGCATAGTACACTTGCCTATGGGTTTAGCATATATTGCCTCATATTTAGAAAGAGAAGGATATAAAGTGAGAATTTTAGACACGGTTGTAGCTAACTGGAAAAATCCTATTCAAATTGGAAACATGATTCATTTTGGTCTAGCATGGCAAGATATCTTGGCAGAAATAAAAAGAGCAAAGCCAGAACTTGTGGGGATAAGTTGTCTATTTTCATCTCAGTCAGAAGCCTTTCATGCAGTTGCTGAAAAGGTCAAAGAATATGACAGAAATGTGCCCGTCGTAGCGGGAGGGGCTCATTGTTCAACTTTACCGAATGAGGTGCTTGAAGATAAAAATATAGATGCAGTAGTTCTCGGAGAGGGTGAACAAACCTTTCTTGATTTCATACACTATTTGGAAGGAAGGAAAGCGCTTAATGAATTGGATGGCTTAGCATATCGGACTGAAGACGGAGTACGTTTAATCCCGAAAAGTAGATTCATATCAAATCTTGATTCATTACCGTTTCCCGCAAGACATCTACTTCCATTTGAAGAGTATTCCCGGGCGGGTGTTCCCTATGGTAGGGGATTTATGAGAAGACCTTTTGCTTCAATTATTACGAGCAGAGGTTGTCCCTTTAATTGTTGTTTTTGTTCCATTCACTCCGTATGGGGATATACGTGGAGAGCCAGAAGTGCCGAGAATGTATTAGATGAGATAGTTTTCTTAGTAGAGAAATATGGGGTTAAAGAGTTACATTTCGAAGATGATAATTTTTGTTTAAATAAAAAAAGGGCGAATAAAATTTGTGAGGGTATCATCGATAGGGGCATTGACATAAAATGGCAAACTCCTAACGGAATTGCGGTGTGGACCCTTGACAAGACTACTTTAGAAAAAATGAAAAAATCTGGGTGTTACCAGCTTAGCTTTGGCATCGAATCAGGTTGTAAAGACACATTAAAGTTCATTGGCAAACCGCTGAACCTTAATTATGCGAAAAAAGTAATCGCCGAGGCAAACAATTTAGGAATATGGACTGAGGGGTTCTTTGTTTTCGGTTTTCCCTACGAGGATTTAGCTTCAATTGCTCAAAGTTTAAACTTTGCCATTGAAA
>PKYH01000001.1 GCA_003133625.1 Candidatus Bathyarchaeota archaeon
TTTAGTGAGGCTTGCTGAGGCTCTGGAACACTCTTAAGGAGAAAAGAAAGCAAATTCTTGACTATGACTACTAACTTTCGTGAATTCAACCAGAGCCTACTCAGCCCTTATCTCTTCTCCATTGCTTTTTAAGACTAAAAAAGGGGGAAATGTTGTTTTTGTTTGGCATTTTTATGGTCGCTTCCTAAGCATCATTACTATTATAACGCCGACTATGGCTATTGCAACTATTATTGCGGCTGCTGCTGCGGCAATGTACATTTCCATGGGTGGCAATGTGGTCACTGGATACGGAGATGCTGTTGGTGCTGCTGGGTCAACGGCGAAAGCTGTTTCAGCGAAGGAGCCATAGTAAGCATTTGATCCCGCAAACGAGGCTGTCACCGTGTATTTGCCTTCGATATCAGGGGTCCATTGATAGCTGAAGAATCCAGATGAGTCAGCTGTAGTATTGCCGATTTCTCTGAAGTTACCGTTGCTGTCGACAACATTCAATGTGACATCAACGCCTGTAACGTTTGTCGGACGCGGAAACTGCTTATACACATACAGCATCCAGTCACTCATGCTATCATCGGAAACAGCAGGAACTCCATTCGGAAAGCGAAGAGTCAACGCGTCACTCGATGTACCAGGGGACACATCGGTAACTGAACCTCGGATCACTATGCTCGACCCCATCGTTATTGCAGTCATGGGTGCTTCCACTGTCACAGCGCTTGGACCTTTGCCAATAGCGTATACGCGCTGGTCGTACGTGTCCATCGTTGCTATTATGCTATCGCCGATTATTGCTCTGCCTCCCCACACGGTTTGGCGGAACAGACCGTTTGCTCTCCATATTACTTCTCCAGTTGTTGCGTTAAGACAGACGAATGGACCACCACGAGGTAGCGGTTGGTTGGCAGAGTGCTCCAAGTTAGCAAAGTAGATTTTTCCATCGGCGGCGATCAAGTGACCCACTGGCCAGTTATTGCTCCACAGTACTTGCATGTAGGGGTCGTTTACTTCGTATGTCCACGCTAGCTTACCGTTCGTGACATTGTAGGCTTGAATTACGCCGCTCATGGTTCCACTGAAGAGTAAGCCATAAGCTATGTAGCCGTTTTCGCCAGATGGTCCGCCAGTAAGGTGACCCAACATTGCTATGGGTTCAGATATTGTCCATAGGTACTGCCCTGTTTCTGTGCTGAAGCCGTAGCGGTATCTGCTTTCTTTTGCATTCACGGTCATTACTTTGTCTATGAAACTGACAGCTCCAGTGCTTATAGTTTGGTTTCCTGCAAACCAGTCACTTGGTGCCTCCCAATCAACATTGTATAGCAATGTTCCTTCATGACCCGGCCGCAGGTCAATTGCCCAATTAATGACGTCTGTAGTGTTTGCGAGTCCACCGATTATTTTATCCTGCGCAACAGCCATTCGAACGCTTCCTAGCAAACCTTTCGGTATCGTCACGTTCCAACTGTATCCGTTTAGACCTAAAGGCGTTGAGGGGCTTTTATAGGGAATAACGCCTTTGCCGTCGCTGTAGTCTATGGTTGTGCCGGCTGGACCTGTCGCGTTAACAGTTTTTCCCATGGGCTCCCATTGTCCAAAGCCCATGCTACCGATTTGGGTGCTAGCATACAGTGCTGGGATGTTGCTTGAGTTCCACATGGTCATAAAGCCTCTCGCCATGTCAAGAGTGAGTATTAGCAGTTCACCGTGCGGACCGTATATTGTTGTGCCTCCAGGTACGCCTGTCAATGTATAGACATAGTCTCCAGTGTATGGATCATATGCCGTCCACGTCCCGGGCATTGGGGGGCCAAAGAAACTACCCCCAGTAGCAACCCATAGGTAGTCGTAAACGCCGTAGAAGTCGTATGTTTGCCAGTAGAATAATTGACCTCTTGTTAGTGACGTGTTGGCTCCCAGAACTCTGGACCATAGTTGTTTGCCAGTATGTAGGTCTACACAGACAGTTTCCTTGTATGGGTCTGCGCCTGCGTATTTCTGGTAGTAAAGTTTTCCGCCCATAATTATCGGGGCCCCTCCTCCGAAGGAGCTGCCCCATTTGCCCTCGTATGCGTCTCCCGTATCGTATCCTACTT
Organism: Candidatus Bathyarchaeota archaeon; assembly: GCA_003133625.1. GTDB lineage: Archaea > Thermoproteota > Bathyarchaeia > Bathyarchaeales > Bathycorpusculaceae > Bathycorpusculum. The sequence continues at coordinate 2,097 of PKYH01000001.1, forward strand.
GACCTGATTGACCCGATTGGCTAGTCTGATTTAGAATTTCCTGCGATGGATCTAATGTTCCACCTACCTGTCCTCCTGAAGTTAGCGGTGTTGTCCATAGTATGTGAGCAGAGTCTGGTGCTTGATCATTGCCGAAAGCCAGGAAATTAGGCGGAGTTTGTAGCCAGTTTCCGTCGATTGATGACCATTCTCTTAGCTGATCATCTACTGGACGAGTCCAGTATTCCGTCGGAAGCGGATAGCCTGGCTGCGTCGGTGTTCGTTCCTGTTGTACGACAAGAGTAATTACTATGCTGTCGCTGGCTAGCATCGTAGTGTTCGGAGGTATGGTAACACCGAAGAAGCCGCCACTGCCAATTGCGGTAACCTGTTCGGGGAAGTGCAACTGCAAAGTATAGTTACCGATCATGTTAGGTGTGTATACGACGCCTGTCATTCCAGTTGCATCCGTTGTGTACCCGGGTCCTCCGTTGTTAAGCATTTCAGTTGTGCCATCAGGCTTTGTTACTGTCACTGTTAGGCCTGTCCACCCGTACAGTGCGGATGATGTCGCATCTGTAATTCCTATCAGAATCAGCGTTTCTTGGCCAACGCCTACTGGATTAGGGGTAGCTCCAATAACAGGATAGGTCTCTTTTGTTCCTGCGCCGTTAGCAGTTGGCAAAGCAATAACCGCAGATGACAATAGAAACAAAGCAATCAAAGCAATAGCAATAGTTTTGTTTTTAGCGATTTTCATTTTATTTTTCCTTTTCCTATAATTTTATTTTGTATTGAGCAAGAAGCGTAAGTGCTCTCGCTCAATAACTTCACTTTATTAGCGATTTTGTTTATA
>PKYH01000016.1 GCA_003133625.1 Candidatus Bathyarchaeota archaeon
CTTCGCAGTCTGCGCTTCAAGTTGCTCTCCTTGCAAAGGAACAACAAGAGTCTCGGCTTCGGTCTTAGCCGTCTGAGCGTCAACAAGACTGCCTTGCTGACCCATCAACGTAACTTGAGCCGACAGAATCGCTATCTCAGCGGTAACTTTGTCTGTGTCAACACCAGATAATTTCTCAACTTCAGCTTCAATCTGACTTATTTGCCCAGTTATCAAATCGGTATCTGCACCAGCAAGTTTCGCACTTTCAACCGTAGTTTTAGCTGACTGAGCATCAATCAAAGAACCCTGCTTACCAACTTGAGTTACCTGAGCTGACAGCAAAGCTACCTGAGCCGTCAAAACATCAGTATCCACACCCGACAATTTAGTTACTTCAGCTTCAATCTTAGCAATCTGTCCAGTCAATAAGTCTGTGTCCACACCACCAAGTTTAGTTGCCTCTGCACCAATCAAAGCCGTTTGAGCATCTATCTGTTCACCAGTCTTAGGGACATTGAGAGTATCAGCAGCAATCTTTGCAGTCTCAGCAGCAACCTTAGCAATATCAGCCTCCAACTTGGAATCAGGCAAACCAGACACCTTCAGCGTGCCAAGAATCCGCTCAAACTCAGTCTGCAGTGCAACTAATCCCGGCAAAGCAGACGTATTGTTAACGCTCAAATCCCCAACGCTGAAATTCAAACCTACAGCTGAACCGCCCGACAGATAACATACAGCGTAAATGGCAGCCAGAAGCGTGATCGCTTCCTTCTGAGCATCCGTACAGTCTGCGTAATCTATGTCCACCGCAAGTTCAAGCTCCAAAGTCACTTCGGCACGCTTAACCATCTTCAAAACTTTGGCATCAGGAATATCCGTATCACTAACATGAAGAACATCCCGAACATCCTCAGCCGACACACTCGCCAAACTTGGCAAACCTCAAATAACCCTTCAAATAATACTTAATCAATAAGAAACCGCTTAAAAGCAATCTTACGAAAAACTAACTACTAAAAACTATGTATTATTTTTTAATACATGTTTTTTAATACATCATTTTTAATACATCATTTTTAATACATCATTTTTAACTGTTATTTTTCCGTGTTGCATTGAAGAAATCAGGCGAGTACGTTTCCTTTTTATTTTTTTTGTAGTAGTGGTTGGCGATTATCATTACGCCTGTTACTATTGATAGGATGCTCAAGGCGGGGATTGCCATGGTTAGGATTTGGAACATTGGGAGTTGACCTATTATTGGCGCTTGAATTTTCGCGTATATGTTGAAGGCTTGCCACATTGCTGGCCCAAAGATTATTAATGGTATGCCTGTTTTCAAGGGGTTTGCTTTGAGGTAATTTGTTATTGCACTTATGCTCTTTCCTAGCTCTAGCGAGTGCATTTCTTGTTCAGGATAAGCTGTTTGAGCTGGGTTATATGCTGGGACGTTTTCAATGGGGATCTCTTGTTTTTTCCAGTAGGCTGTTATGCGAGGCCTGAGATTGCCTCCTATGTTTAATACTACAAACCATCCAGCACACATTGTAGCTAAGCCGCCGGCTGTTATGAAGAGGATTATTGCTGTTCCTTGCAGGGGAGTGAGAGCGCCAAGGTATATGCCCCCTTCCAATATTGCGAATTTAGCAGGGTAAATAACGTAAACGTTTAGGGCGGCTACTGCGATAAGCCATGAAATAACGTAAGTGGAGGAAATTAAAGCAAGAACATTGCTTTTTTGTAAAATCGTTTTGTTGAATTTCATTTGCTTTTGACTGCCCCGATTTATTTGATGCCGTTTTGGCTATATTAGCTTTTAATGGATGCTAAAAAACAAGTAAAACAGCAACACCACGCACATCACAAGCCCTACCATGTACGTAGTATTGCCCTTAAGGCAATGCTGATGCAAAAAAAGAAGAAGAGAGAAAAACTAAGGAACCACGCCTGGCAGAGCAGTGTTACCGTTTCGCGTAGATAGCGTATCCTTCGATTGTTCCAGTTCCTGCGTTTGTGGTTTTTCGCATTTCAACTTTGACGCTTCTACCTTCAAGTGGTGCATCATAGCCGATTAAGTGGTGTTCGCCGCTCATCATGAACCCAGATGTATACATCAAGAGATAGACCCAGTAGTATGACACAGCAGTAGCAGCTATAGAACCTGTGAGGACTTGACCATCTATCGTAATTCGTACTTCTAATGTTTCGTTTGCACCCCAAACGAGAATTACAACCGAATACAGCCTACAGTTTAAAGTCGTATCAAGGATAGTGTACCAGGTATTTTGCTCAGGAGTTGGTTGAACAAGGTGTTGATCTGGCTGGTGCTGAAACGTCAAGTTCGTTAAAAGGTTATCTATCATGTCCTTGAGGCTTGTGTTTGTTGCAAGAGGGCTACCTGTTCCGTTTTTGAGATAGGGCAATATAGCACTTATTGATGCTGGATCACTTGGCAAAGCATCAGTTTTAGCCTTGATTGATTGGGAAGTGGCTTCTAAAGCATCGCCTGGACAGTCTCCGTCAAGCAGTATTTTTTTGAATACCATGGATTAACCACTACCCCCCTCAATAAACTCGCGGACTTCTTCCGGAATAGGTCTANNGTAATAAGAACGTCTGGCTGATTCGCTAACTGCCTTAACTTCGGAATAGCGACTTCCATCCATTCCAGAAGCTCGAGAAACTCTTGTTTCTTTCCCATTTGGAACAGCGTTTGCACTTTTTCATACAGTTTCTTTCGTGCATGTTTTACGAGCCAAAGCTCCAGTTTATTCATGCTTGCTAAGTCAAATAGTTTGATAGCTTTAACGTAAAGGTCATCGACTAAACGAGCGATCTGAATTCTGCTTTCACTAACAGCCATTAGTTTCAACCTTTTATTTCTGTAGGGAGCGTTTCAACAGCAAACGTTGATTGCGCAGTTATCTGCGTTTTTTTCTCGCTTAACGTTTCTTGAAGCAGGAGTTCTAAGGCGATAATTACTTCGTCGATATGCGCTTTTTCCGATGCTACAGCATCCAC
>PKYH01000053.1 GCA_003133625.1 Candidatus Bathyarchaeota archaeon
TATCCAATCCTGTTTGGTATGGGCTCACTATATTCCATTTTCTCATCGCAATATAACTGGTTTAGGCCGGTATCTGCAATATTCCGATTTGTTACATATGTCCTAGCGCCCGCTAGCTTTCATCGAAGTTGTTCACATACATATGAGGGCAAGATACTACGTCTCCAGACTTGTCGTCATGCCAGATTATCAGGGCATAGGTGTGGGAAAACGGCTCCTAAACTTCATTGCAGAACTCTACACATCTCAAACGAAAATCCCCTTCTACATACTGACAAGTAATCCTCAGATTATACGCGGAAACATGGATTATTGGAGAATAATGCGCTATGGACACGCGAGCAAAGGAAGAGGCGACACAAGAATAAACAATGAAATCCGAAGCAGTCTTAGCAGAAAACGCATAAGTGTTTCCATGCAGTACCGCCCAAAGACCTCGGATTCATGCTGCGGAGAAACAAAACACTGAAAACGACGTGTTTGCACTAAGATTAATCTATCTACGCCTGTCTTGACTTTTGTCTTTCAACTCTGTCGAGTTTTTTCTTCTTGCGGGCATCTTTCCTTTCCTTCTTTTTTCGAGGCTGAGGTTTTCCCCGATCTTGTTCGCCTGTTTCTCCTTTCTTACTCATCTCACTGTCTCCTTCTAATAAAAGAAACGACTCATTCTCCTTCGTAGAATACTGTTCCTTGCGTTCATACAAAGGTCAATAGAGTTTTTATGATTTATGGAGAGAAACATGGAATTAAGGAATTGAGGTGCTGGACGTATTTGTTGGTTGACGCTATTGAGACAAAGAAAGCTAAAAATGAGCTCTTGGATCGGGTGTTTCGAGGTTTAGCTGCTTCTTTAGTGCTTTGTATCTGTTTCTAACCGTAACTTCTGTGACTCCCGCTGCTTCTGCGATGTCTTTTTGTGTTATCTTTGCGTTATTCTGGAGACAAGCTATGTAGAGTGCAGCTGCAGCCATGCCCATTGGATCTTTTCCTGCCGAAAATCGTTTTCGCCTAGCCTCCCTGAGTATTGCTATGGCAGCGCCCTGTGTTTTGCCTGATACTCCATTCTTTTCTGCAATTTTTGAAACGTACGTCAACGGGTCAGAAATTGGCATGTGAAAATCGAGTTCTTGCAGCAGCAGTCTATAGCATCTTGCAACATCTTTCTTATCCACCAGACTTGCTTCAGCTATTTCGCGAAGGGTTCTGGGTGATCCGCTTTTGCGGCAAGCAGCATAAAGTGCCGCCGCAGCGACGGCGTTGATTGATCTTCCTCGGACTAAGCTTTTGTCTAACGCTTTTCGGTAAATAATTGCGGCTTTTTCTTTTATTGGCGGTGAGATGGAAACTTTGCCTGATAAACGCTCAAGTTCAGCCATGGCTTGTGCAAGGTTTCGGTCGATGGATGAGTGTACTCGACTGCGTATTTGCCATTTCCTAAGACGCCACATTTGCAACCTTGTGGATAATGGCAATTTTCTTCCAAATGCATCTCTGTCAACTTGACTGATGGTTGTGGATAATCCTTTATCATGAATTGAATATGATGTTGGCATACCGACGCGGCTTTTTGAGGCTTTCTCTTCCTGGGTAAAAGCGCGCCACTCGGGGCCCTTATCTAACATCTGCTCATACAAAACTAGACCGCAGTCACCACAGATGGTTTCGCCTGTGTCGTAGTCGTGAACAAGATTTTTGCTTGCACATTCTGGGCATTTATCAGCTAAGCGCTGATGCATTTTATTGACTTCTTTGGATATACTCACTTGGGTTATACTCATTTTTCCTACTCCATTTACTTGCCCAGAATCGTCACTGAATCACTTAATGCCACTTTAGAATGTTAGAAAAGTGATAATGCGATCCTCGCATTCTAACTACATGAACGTGCACCTATTATAAAGGACTTTGCTATCAGATAACTAGATTTGGCGAGCCATTACTAGCGTTCGGCTTATGTCATGATGTTGCCAACTCAGAGCACATTTTCCGTCAGCAAGGCGGTTTTATTGCCCCATTTTCATGGTAAGGACGTCAGATATAGACCAACAAGACCGGGATGAGCAACAGTTTAGGGTATTGATAACTATTTCCAAGTCAATAATGGGTTTGAGGGAAGAACTGTTAGTTTACAAGTTAGGGCATAAATACAACTGCTATGGGTGCGTAAAACCCAAAATTGCACAAGTAACTGAGTTCAAGTTTTTTATGCTCACAGCTATACTCTTATCAATCAACCATCCAGTCAAAGGACACCTAACAGGCAAATACCAAATTTCAGCAAGACTCATAGCCATGCTAAATGCTCTACCGCGAAAGGACAAACGCATCTTCCCCATGACTTACGCATGCGCCGAAGACTACATGAAAAAACTAAGAAAAAGAGCAGCCGCAACATTCCAGAATCAGAACCTGCTAACCATTAGTTTCAAGTCTTATCGCCACTGGGGCGGATCAATGCTTGCTCACATTACAAACGGTAACGTTCTGATGATAAAGAAAATGCTAAGGCACAAGAGCATTCAAAACACGATGAAGTACATCCACACAATAGAGTTCAAAGAAGAAGACTATGAAGAAACAGTAGCCACAACACCCGAAGAAGTAAGACAACTAGGTAAAGCTGGCTGGGTAAAATACGATGAAATGACCATTAACGGGATTCAAATGCATTTCTACCGAAAGCCCAAAAGATTCGGAGGGCTAAAAACATCTCTCTAATAAATTAAATCGCTCCTAGATAAATCCTTAATAGAGAGATGCCCAACTTCATACTCCGCTGGAGAGTTAATCAGCAAAATGGTAAAGTTTAAGATAATAGTATCCGATCCAGAAGCAGGAACTTCAAAAGTTGTTGAGCTTGAAGAAGCACGCGCAGTACCATTCATCGGTAGAAGAATTGGAGAAACAATAGACGGCGCAGTAGTAGATTTACCAGCACATAAAGTGCAAATAAGGGGCGGCTCCGACAAAGATGGTGTCCCCATGAGAGGAAACGTTCATGGCGGTGTTCGCCGAAATGTTGTGCTTAGCGGTGGAGCTGGCTTTAGCCCTAAGAAAAAGGGAGAAAGAAAACGTAAAGCAGTTCGGGGAAGCACAATAACAGATGAAATTGTGCAGATTAACATGAAAATTGTTGAAAAACCAGCCGCAAAAGTAACTGAAGCTAAAGCTCAACAGGCTGCAAAATAAGCACCAATTTGATGGAGTACATGCTTAAAACTTATAAACTCCCATAATTAATTCTTCCATAATTCATCAGATTTATGTAAGAAGAAGAATAACATGAGTAACACCAGTAAAGCCTTGCCTAAGCAGCCAGAAGTCAACATCGGCACCATAGGCCACGTGGACCATGGAAAAACAACATTGGTGCAAGCATTAACTGGCGTTTGGGCGTCAAGGCATAGCGAAGAACTCAAAAGAGGCATCACCATAAAACTGGGCTATGCCGACATGCCAATTTACAAGTGCCCAAAATGCAAGCCGCCCAAAAACTATACAGTTAAGCCTTATTGTGAAGGCTGTAATTCTGAAGCAGAATTTGTTCGAGCTATAAGTTTTGTTGACGCACCAGGGCATGAAGCATTAATGGCTACTATGCTTTCTGGTGCAGCCATAATGGATGGCGCGATTTTGGTTATTGCAGCTGATGAGCCGTGTCCTCAACCGCAGACACGAGAGCACCTTGCAGCGGCTGAAGTTAGCGGCATAAAGAATTTGATTATTGTTCAAAACAAGATTGACATTGTAGATGAGAAAAGAGCGCTAGAAAGCTATAAAGAAATCAAAAACTTCGTTAAGGGCACAGTGGCCGAGAAGGCGCCGATTATTCCAATCTCAGCTCAGCGTGGAATAAACATTGACGTGCTGCTTGGCGCTATTGAAACAATTATTCCTTCGCCGAAGAGGGATGAAACCAAGCCGCCGCTCATGTATATTGTTCGCTCTTTTGACGTTAACAAGCCTGGAACCGCCATTGAGGAGCTGGAAGGCGGCATCATCGGTGGAACCATAGCTCAAGGAAAATTTGCTGTTGGAGAAGAAATAGAAATTCGCCCAGGGATCAGCGTTGAAAGAGAAGGCAAAACCGTTTACGACCCATTAATCAGTGAAATAGTTAGTTTGCATGCTGGCGAACGAAGCGTGAAAGAAGCCACTTGTGGAGGTCTGGTTGGAGTAGGAACCTTACTGGACCCATCATATTCAAAAGCAGACGGCTTAACAGGCAGCATCGCTGGGAAAGCAGGAATGCTTCCGCCAACATTGACAGAGCTTACTTTGGAAACTCACGTTTTGGAGAGAGCGGTGGGAACAAAAGAGCTTTTGAAGGTTGAAAAATTTAATCCTGATGAAGTATTGTTGCTTCATGTTGGTGCCGCCGTGAACGTTGGCAAAGTTGTTTCAATAAAGCAAAACGTGATTAAAGTTAAGTTGACTAGGCCGATTTGCGCTTTGCCAGATTCCAGAGTTGCCATTAGCAGGAAAATTACTGCTCGTTGGAGACTTATTGGATACGGGCTCATAGTAAAGTAGGCAACTGTTTATTCTGTGGGTTTTATTATGCCCGTTTTCTTTAAGAAATCGTGTGCTTTTTGCAATACGTCCTTAGCGTTTTTGAAGGTTAGTTTTTCCATGGCAGTCGGGTAGTCTAACCAGGCGTAGCCTATGTGCTCGAAGGACAACTGTACTTTATCAGTGTATGCTTCTATTAGGAAGAATACGACTTCTTTGTGGATTGTTAAGCCTTGCCTTCTGTAAAAGTAAGCGACTGTTTCTTTGAAGCCATCTATGAATTGGGCGTTGGTTATGCTTGTTTCCTCTTTTAGTTCACGGATAACGGTTTCTTTTTCGCTTTCATTTGGTTCAACATTGCCCTTAACAAAATCCCAATGCCCCGCTGCATAATTGAGAAGAAGATAATTTGTAGAGGCATCTTTTTTTATGAATACTACTGCACCACAAGATTTCTCACGGAGCATACGTTCACCTGACTGTTGCTCAATTCATTTACTTAAGGTATTTAAAGTGATAGTAATTTTAAGGCTATGTTGCATTCTACTAAGTACATGAAGAATTTTTTGTGAAAATTTTTAAGCATGTAAAATAAACGTTTTAAGGAATTAGGAGCCATGCCAAATGTCCGCTTTACCTAAAAGAAATGATGCATTGAAAGTTATTTTGGATTCAAACGCATTGTTTGTTCCGCTTGAGTTTAAACTTGATATTTTTGTGGAAGTTGAGCGTTTGTTGAATCGAAATGTTGATTTTGTTTTGCTTTCGCCTGTCAAACGTGAACTTGAACTTCTCGCCACTAAAGATTCGACTAAAATTCGCAAGGAAGCTGTTTACGCGTTGAAGCTTGCCGAAAAATGCAAATACATTGCGGTTGATGACGATGAAAAGTTGCCAACTGACGATGTTATAGTTAAGGTAGCTAAAGCTTGGAATTCGCCTGTGTTTACCAACGATAGGCAACTACGGAGGAGGCTAAGAGATATAAGTGTGCCAGTGATTTATGTGAGACAAAAATCGCGCCTAGAGATTGACGGATTGATATAACTATGTTTAAGCTCATAACACTACAGGATACTATCCGCATCCCGCCCGAAACCTTCGGCAACCCTTTGGAAAAAGTTGGTCGTGAACAGGTTAAGCAGAAGTATGAGGGAGTTGTAGATGAGGAATTAGGGTATGTAATTGCAGTTACAAGTATAGAGGTAAGCCCTATTGGCAAAATAATTCCGGGCGACGGAGCAACCTTCCATAAAGTATTGTTCTCTCTGTTAACTTTTTACCCGATAATTCAGGAAGTTGTGGAGGGAGATGTGGTTGAAATCGCAGATTTCGGCGCGTTCGTACGCATTGGACCAGTGGACGCGTTACTTCATGTTTCGCAGCTTATGGATGACTACATCTCTTATGATGAAAAGCAAGGAGTGTTGCTGGGAAAAGAAACTAAAAGGAAGCTAACAAGCGGTGACCAAGTGCGCGTTAGAATAACCGCGGTTTCGCTTGGCAGAGCTGGAAGTTCAGGGAAAATTGGTGTCACCGCCAGGCAACCATTCCTAGGCAAGCTTGAATGGTTAAGTATGGATAAGACAAAAGAAGCGCCAGAGAAGAAACCAGCAGAAGACAAGTAAAAAGCAGAGTAGATAGGAGTGAATTTGGATGAGTGAGAAAGCATGTACTAACTGTCATTTTATAACTAAAGAAAACGTATGCCCCAAATGTAGATCGACAAGTTTTAGCGAAGACTACAGCGGCTTAGTCGTCATGTTTGACCCTGATACCTCTGCTATTGCAAAAGTCATGAACATAAAAGAGAAAGGCAAATACGCACTAAAAGTGCGCTAATCGTAAGGACATAGCGCGGTAACTTCATAATATACCAAGTCTTTCTATTCGTCGGTAAGGTTTGGACAATGACTGTAGCTTACAGTGTTACCCCGCAGCTTCGCACGAAATTCAAAGAACCCTTCGGCACCCTAATTCAAGGCTCATTCGACGAAACAATGAGTAAAATGAAAGAACTAATTGAGAAGGAAAAGCCGCCAAAGGTAATTTCAGTCGGAGATGTCGTCTCACGCAACTTACATGAACATAATATTCACCCTCAACTTACCATAATCGATAATAAATTTCTCAGAAAACAAACCATGCCCGAAAAAGCTTCAGTAGAAAAAACGGTTCATGTGAATAATCCCAAAGGAACAATAACACAAGAAGCAATCTTAGCAATCAATGAAGCCTTAGAAAAAAACGAGCACACGCACATTGTCGTTGATGGCGAGGAAGATTTACTTACACTTATAGCCGTTTTGTACGCTTCAGAAAACGCCGTTGTTGTTTATGGGCAGCCATATTCGGGTATTGTTGTTGTTAAGGTTACGTCGGAAAAAAAAGCTGAGGCGCGGGAATTCCTAAAAGCTATGAAACCCTTCGAAAAGCTAAATAAGAAGAAAACTGTATGAACTTACGCCTTAAGTGAATATTAATGCAAGTCAAAATAGATTCAACCAAGGATAACCCGCTTCTGAAACGAAAAGAAGTAGTTTTCACTATTATTCAAGGTCCAAAAGAGTCAACTCCCCAGAGGCTAGAAGTAAGGAAAGCTATAGCCATTGAAATGAAAATTGGTGATGAGGTAGTTTTCGTTAAGAGAATGCATACTAAAACAGGAACTAACATTACGCAGGGAGTTGCTAATGTGTACCAGACTGTTGAGCAAGCTAAACTAGTTGAACCTGAATATATCAGGAAACGTAACAGTCCACCTGAAAAGCCCAAAGAAGAGGCGACAGCATAATGTCCAAGAAAGTAGCAAAGAAAGAAGACCCACCAGCAGCAGCACCAAAGAAGGAAGAGGCAAAACCAGCGGCAGCGGCGGAAGCAGCACCAGCGGCGAAACCTCAGAAAGCTGAGAAAAAAAGGGAAAAGAGACACCGAGAGGAAAAGGGAGTTCATGCAATGTACAAGGTAGAAGGCGATAAAGTTTCTAGGGCACGCCCAACCTGCGAGCGATGTGGACCAGGATACTTCATGGCAGACCACCATGACAGGTACACTTGCGGGCACTGTGGTTTTACCCGTTATAAGCAGAAATAAACAGTTTTAAATTCTCCTAACACGATTAGGTTTCTGATGACTCGTAATGCTTAGAGTAAACGTGGTAATAACCAGCATTTCTGCTGAACGCTTTTGGGATATAAGGAAACCAATCCCGCCCATTCAGATAAATACCAATATCAACGTTGTCGGTATGGAAAAGAAGCAGGATGAATCTTTGGAAGTACCATTTGTTTTATCAATTGCCTATAATCCATCCATCGCTCAGATGAGTCTAAAAGGAAATGCTTACGTCACAGGCGAGAAAACTGAAGTTGACAAAGTTCTCAAAGAGTATGATCAAAAGAAGCCTCCAGCACAAATAATAATTCAATCGATTTCCAATGTTGTCTTCATTGAATCAGTGCTTATATCTAGAACATTGAACATTCCGCCGCCAATTCCGCTGCCGCAGATTCCTGAAGCTGGAAAACCGCCGAGCTCTAAACCTGAAGGAAGAGACTACAGCGCTTAACTGCCAATGTGCTTCAGAGGAACACTTTAAATTTCCGAGCTACGGCATCAGCAATTTTTAGTTCAATTGGAAACTGAGAATGCGCACAGTAAAACCTTCTTTCTGCAGTGAAGCAGCTAAATACAAAAGGGAAAATGGAACCTGTGGGTCAGGCGCTTTAAGTTTTCCTGGAAAAACAAGCAAAACATCTCTTCGATTATCGCCGAAATATACGTTGCAAAAATGTGATAAACATGTCTGGGGATTAAACAATCCTAAAAAGCCTCGCTAGTAAACTATTCAGAATTCCTTTTAATCCTTCCTAATTTTTTTTAAAAAAATGAAGTGCTACGTTTAGACCTATGGTCTGTTAGAACACTGTTTTGAGTAAGGAGTCTAGTAAATCCGGCAAAAGAGATTTTTGTATACGAAAGCATCAACGAAACAAAGTAAAAGTTGGAAAAAGAGGTTTATTTTAGCGGTACATACATTGAAGAGCGTGATGCACCGATACCTGGTGTTCCATGCCTAACAGGCTTGTTTGTTATCGCGAATTCGCCAAGGTAATGCCCAATCATTTCAGGTTTAATCTCGACTTTAACGAATTCTTTGCCGTTGTGCACACTGATTTTTGCGCCAACCATCTCTGGCAGAATAATGAGGTCGCGCACGTGAGTTTTAAGGTTGACTTCTTTGCCTTGTTTTTGAGCTTCTTTAGCTTCTCGCAGTTTCTCTAGCAGAATGCGTTGTTCAGGAGTTAAACCTCTCTGCAAGCTTCTTCTTTGACGCGAAGGAAGCAAATTAATGAAATCATCCATAGACATGCCTGTCAAACTATTCAAGCTGTGTCCACGGTAACTAAATTCTTTCGGCATTTTTTATCTTCACCTTAAACTCATTCTTAAACTCTATAAACCTTCTGCCAATTCTTAACGGATTGCGCGCTTCTTTTTCTGTCCTGGACCTCTTGCAGCGATTAATCCAACTTTTTGTCCTGGTGGTGCGCCGTGAGACGTTGTTGTACATCTGCGAGCGCTTCGTTTACTGCTACCGTATGGGTGGCAAGCGGGAACCATTTTTCGTCCGCTAGTTCTTGGATACTTGTGACCTTTAGCTTTCATCCAATGGAATTTCGCGCCTGCCTTCAGGAAAGGCTTCTCGATTCTTCCAGAAGCAGAAACGACACCTATAGTTGTCAAGCAGTAATCATTAACGTATCTTGTTCGCCCTGAAGGCAACCGTATCATTGTGCCTTGTGGAGTGTGACCGACAACAGTTGCGTAAGCACCTGAAGATTTCGCCATTTTGCCACCATCGCCTGGACGAAGTTCAAGGTCACAAACTATAGTTCCTTCAGGCACTTTTCCCAAAGGAAGAATGTTGCCTATTTCAGCTGTTGCTTTTCCACCGAAGCAGATTTGCTGTCCCGTGAATATACCTTCAGGAGGCACAGTGTAGCATGATAAACCATTTTCAAATTTCACCAAAGCTAATGGTGCACCACGTCCTGGATCATGAACAAGGGAGTCTACAACACCGCTAATCGAAGCTTCAAAAGCTTCTTTAGGCGCTACTGCAGGATACTTCGCAGGAGCAACTCTCTTGTGCGTTGAAGCCCGCCAGTTTTGGCCACCGCGACCACGTCTTTGAGCACGAATTCGTTTTCCCATAAGTCATGCCTTCAAACAGTTTATAATATTCCAAGTTTAATAGCAACATCTGAAGCCTTGTATTCAGGGTTAAGCTTCACAAAGGCTTTTTTTACGCCTTGAGGAGTAATGAGCAAATTCACTTTGTTAACTTTCACTTCGTAGAGCTGCTCAACTGCCCGTTTAACGTCGCTTTTTCCAGCTTTCAAGTTGACTATGAAGATGAGTTTATTGTCTTTTTCAACCATGAGACTGGCTGATTCAGTCATTAACGGATAAGATATAACTTCGTGGGGTTCCATTACACGTTTTCTCCTTCACTGTAAAGTTTATCCAATCTTTCAATAGCGCCATTCGTCCACAGAGTCAATCTGCCTGGATGAGTTCCTGGCGCCAACATTTCTGTATTAAGATTATTAACAGTGGTTATTTCAACGCCTGGAATGTTGCTTGCAGCGTTAGATAACCCTTTGTTCTCAACCACCACGATAAGTGGTCCAACGGCTTGCTTCATTTTTCTGCCTCTGCGCTTGCCTTTGCCTGCACGGATTTTTCTGCTGTCCCTTACCCGGCAAATATCTGGTAAAACGCCTAAGTTTGTAAGAGCTTCTTCTACCTCTTTAGCCCTTGTTAATCCTTCTATGGCATCGTCAACTATCATGGGAATCTGGAGAACATTCTCAATTGCGTGTCCACGGGAAGCCACCGTTTCTTTTTGTGCAGTGGCTGCTATGGCTGAAATTAAGGCAAAGTGAGCCTCTTTTTTGGGGATGTGCTTCACGATTTTCTTTTCGGCTCTCGGTGGATGAGGCTGTCTTCCGCCAACTGTGCTAGGCGCAAAAGCTGCTCTTCCTCCACCGCCTTTAATGCGGGGAACTCTTGAAATTGCGAAGCCTGTGCCGCGTGATTCTGCAGTGGTTCTTTTTCCAGCCATGGGATCTCTGCCTTGAGGCTGAATCCGATTGGATTGGATTGCAAGTACAGCGCGTTTTATTACATCTGGCCTAAGCGGTGCTGAGAAAACACTTGGAAGCGTAATCTTTCCCGATGATTTACCTTGAAGATCATAGATTTCTGCGGTTTTCTGTTTTGCCATGGCTATTTTCACCTTATTTTCCTTGAGGGGATTCCAGCGATATATATGTGACTTGCGGTGGAGTTTCTGGTATTTCCCTTGGTGGACGTGCAGGATAACGTAAGCGTATTTGGCGTTTTTCTGTGCCGGGAACACTGCCTTCTATGAGGATGTATGGGCCTTTAACTTCGCCATATCTTATGTAACCGCCTTTAACGGTTACTTCTTTGCCGTCTTTGCCGATTTTTAATATGCGCTTGTTATATTCTATGCGTTGGTGGTAACCCATTTGTCCTGCTCGTGGTACCGAGTACGTGACGTGGTGTGGGTTCCATGGGCCTAATGTGGCGACGCCACGTTTGGTTTTTCGGCCTTTATGCTGGAGTATGGCTACTCCCCAACGTTTAACTGGACCTTGGAAGCCTTTTCCAGTTGTGATTCCTCCAATGTCTACGTATTGTCCGTCTTTGAATACTTCTTCCGGCGTTACTGTTTTGCCCAGAAGCTGTTTGGCGTATTCAAGTTGCTGCTGGATTGTTCCTCCGCCAATTTGGATTTCACACGCTTCAGGCTTCTTCTTTGAAAGGCTAGTCTGTGATGGTTGCGTTGCTATGATGACGCGGATTGCAGTTGTTTGGTCAAGGTTTTGCTGGACTTTCTCAAGCATTTCTTCAGTGTTAAAGTTTTCTGGAAGAACCAGTAAACGGTCAAGGATTGCTGGAGGATCTTTCATCCAAGCTTCCGTAATGTTCTGGAGTCCGTATGGTGTTTTGGTGTAAGTTCGAATGCCACATACAAGTATAGGCGGCGTTTCTAGAATGGTTGCTGCTCGCATGACTTCCTTTCCAAAGTGAGGTGAACGTTTCCTATCTTCTATTGTGAAAACGTAGGTCATGCCTGCTTTGTATGATGTGAAGCCTAATAGCCTAGGTGTATCCGCATTTATTGTTGGCCAGAAGCGAATTCGCGCGACTGGTTTTTTAGCGCGTTTCCTAGGTAAATAAGCGAGTGAACCACGTCTTGGAGCATGCTTTTTTCGATGTCCCATTGTACTTCCGCTTCGCGCCTTTAGCAAATAGTAAATAAAGTTATAAACGTTACCATTAAAAATAAGAAACCAATTCGCGTTCCTTAGGGAAAGTGCGGCTGCTTTTTTGGTTGAAATGACCGCAGATTTCGTAGTTGCAAGTAATGTTTACGCTTATGTGTGGAGCCTCCCCTCTGGTCTTTCTTCAATTTTTTTTAGGGTAAAAAGCGTTTGGTTTAAGGTTATTTTCGTAAACAGGGCTTAGTTTTGGCTGTTCTTATATGTCACGCAAGTACATTGTTACTAGTCACGCAAATACATGGTTATACGTCACTAGAGCGCAAAATATGTCCGTTACGCTTTCAGAACTCTGAAAAATTTTTAACGCTAAAAGCGGCTTTCTCGGTTGGAAACGTTTTTACACCGCTGACGCAATCGTTCTATTCAAGCCGGGGTGGCAGAGCGGTTAATGCGCCGGCCTCGAGATCTTAGAAAAGAGGGCTAAGCCAGAAGGCAAGTTAGCCGGTGGGCCTTGTGCTCGCAGGGGTTCGAATCCCTTCCCCGGCGCTATTTTTATAACCACTTTTCAAGCTTATTTTAGAAAAAGGAGCTTGATCCAGGGCATTCTTGGAAGCTTAAGCAGTTGACTGAATTTGATTGCAAATTTTTTACTAGTAAAAAAGATCAGGCCGCTTAGGTTGTTACCCACGTTTGAACCCACGGTGTTAAGAAACTGCGTGAGAACCTCAGAAGGGTAAAACCATTAATTGAGACTGCCTACTAAATTCTGACAAGTGAGCGTGCGCGTCTTTAGGGGGCTGTTCGGTCTCCGATGCTGGGAAAAAGTGCGTTTTTCGGTTACAATATAAAAAACTTGCAGACCCTTACAAAAAAATGTCCATGGCATAGGCTCAGCTCGAACACTTCTACTGATTTGGAATTTCAGGCAAAAAATGTGCCATGGCAAGTTCGCAGGAAGCTGCAAAAAGAAGGTCAAAAGATTACTTCTTCAGTTCCATCACTATGAGGTCTAATGTTGTATTTCCAATGTTCTTCACTTCATGGTCTTGCGCCTCGAGGAAAATCACCGAACCAGTCTTAATTTCCATCTCTTGAGTCTTACCTCCAGAAGTAAACCTCCCCGTGCCGCCCTTCAAAGCGTAAACCACATGTTCAGGATGATGATGCATCTTCGCAACGTCACCCGGCTTAAAAACCACCTCGAGAACACGCACTCTATCATTCTCATTTAGAAACTTGTAAACATTAGACGCCGCCACCACAGGATCCATTTCTTTCTTCATCAAATTATTCGCCTCCTTAAGCAGTAAGTCTATCAAAACATTCGAGGCAGGAAATATATAAGACATTGTGGCTAACACTGCACTATCACAAACAAAATAAAAAGAAGAACTCCCGCAATGCCAATTCGAACAAACGCAAATTCCGAGAATTCTTTTGTCCAAAACAAGCAAGAAAAAAGCAGGAAATAGGCAAAAGTGGGGCCGCTTAGGTTAGAACCCACGTTTGAACCCACGGTGTAGGTTGCTGGATTTGTCTCGGTACGATGATTTTTGGTAGTGGCTGGGATTTGAACCCCGCCCCAAAGGGTGATATCACCCGATGTCCCCTTTTTCCTATGGTGGCACGTGAGTGTTGTTCTATCTTTGAAGGTAGCCTATCCATCTCATGTGAGGAGGTTCTATGTCCATTTGCCAGAGGAGAGCAATCAGCTCCCCAAAATGGTGTATGTTCTCAAGTGCAGCGGCAACGAGAACATCCTCCACCCGGACCAGTATGCTCGATGTCCCTGGTCTCGGCAGTTCCACCTTCCTTTCAAGCTCAGCAGACTCTATCCTCGTCACATAGGCTTTCGTCTTTGATTCAACCTCTTTCAACCGTTTTCCAACGGAATCTATGTCACGAAAGTCGTCTGGGTTTCGTGAGACCCAATCTTTTGTTCTTCCAGGAATGACATAGTTGACAAGCCTATCTTCGGCGTCAATGGTATGTAGCAAGATGTTCCGCAAAGAATCAAAACTCGCTCCACGGCTCTTTATGACTTCTTCCCAGGGAAGTTTGGCAATCTGTTCCAAGTATCGATTCCGAAGTGCTTGGCTATATTCAAAGAGATTTCTCGGATCCATGTAACTCACATCTAGTGTATTCTAATTGCCTGAAAAGTAAATAAAAGTACTGTATAGGTTGTTCTTCCAGCGTCCGATGCATCTGTACTGGAGCAAAATGTTGATTGGGTAGACGTTGAACAGAACGAAGTATATGAACGCATGCGTTACAAAGGATATGGAGATGAACAAAATGAAGAAGAAAAATAGGACAGTATTCATTACTGGGTGTGGAAGCGGAATCGGTAAAGACGCTGCAGTAGCCCTTGCAAGAAGAGGGCACAGAGTCATTGCAACAACCCGAACTGCCGCTTCGGCAAAAGAAATCAACAGTTTGGCTGCAGGTCTAAAGCTAAGCCTTGAATCTTTCAAGTTAGACGTAACTGTTCCCGAAGACAGAGAGAAAATTGTGGATTACGACATTGATGTGCTGATAAATAATGCGGGTATTGGAGAATCAGGTTCACTAGCAGAAATTGACGTTAAGAGAATAAGAAACAATTTTGAAGTCAATGTCTTCGGTCCTCTAGAGCTAACTCAACTGGCCTTGAAAAACATGATGAAAAAGGACAGTGGAGCAGTGATATTCATTGGCTCTTTGGTGGGTCGTATTGCTTTTCCATTTCTTGGTTCCTATTGCATGACCAAGTTTTCTCTTTCCGGCGGGGCAGATGCTTTGCGGCAAGAGTTACTCAAGGTTACTAAGAATGTCCATGTTTCTCTTGTGGAACTTGGGGGATACCACACAGGATTTAATCAAAAGAATATAGCAAGAAAATATGAATGGATGGGAGAAGACTCCTACTTCAACGAGATTATAGGAGATATCAGGGGGCAGGAGGAGAGGTTTTTCAGCAGAACAGAATTGAACTCGACAAAAACAGCCGTCGATGAAATAGTAAAAGCAGTTGAAGCAAGGAAGCCAAAACTAAGATATGTAGCCCCGTGGTGGCAAGGAGCATTTGTACAGCTGAGAAGAATATTCGGAAAATAGCCCATGCTCAGAATAATGGGAAGCGTTTGCTATGAATTTCGAGACCTACTTATTTCCTCTTAAGGGTCTTAACTGCCTTCATCGCCCATTCAGGGTCAGCGAGGAGTGCCCTGCCCACAGCGACTAAGTCAACTTTTCCTTCTCTAACAGCCTTATCTGCAAACTCTGCTTCAGTGACGCCGCCCACGCCGATCACCGGCACCTTTACGACCCTCTTTATCGCCTCAGCAAGGTTGAACAGGTAGCCTTGACCGCTGAGACCCTGTGGATTCGAGCCTCCTATTCCAGCAGAGACGTCGATAGAGTCTACTCCTGCGTCAACAAGCATCCCAGCGAAGATTTTCGTATCGTTTAGAGACAAACCTCCCTCCCTGAAATCGTCTGCTCCTAATCGGTATAATAAAGGGAAATCTTGGCCGACTTCTTTTCTAACCCTCTTGAAGACACGGATAGGGAAGCGCGTCCTTTTCTCCAAACTGCCTCCATATTCATCTCCTCGCTTGTTGGTAAGGGGAGAGAGGAACTGGTTTAGGAGGAATCCATGTGCTCCATGAACCTCCACAGCATCAAAGCCTGCTTCAACAGCCCTTCGGGCAGCTTGACCAAAAGCCTCTACTACTTCATCGATTTCTTCTATGTTAAGTTCTTTAGGAGTCTCTTGGAAAACGAGTACTGGAGATGGGCCGAAAGGTTGGGCTCCGATAACGCTAGACATGGTCCTTCCGCCAGCGTGGCTTATTTGGACTGCAATAGGTGTTCTGTGTCTGTGGACGGCTTTGGCTAGCTTTGATATGCCTGGAATCAGCTTATCATCATGTATTCCCAGTTGATTGGGACTGAGCTTTCCACTCGGGGTAACGTAGGAATGCTCAGCGATGATTAGGCCTACACCTTTGGCGCGTTCTGCATAGTGCTTAATTTGGCTCTCAGTCACTTCTCCATCGCCGGCAGCCTTATTGGTTGCCATGGCAGGCATCACGATGCGATTCTTAAGCCTTAATTTGCCTAATCTAATGGCGTCGAGCAATCTTGGCATGACCTTGTTTACCAACCTCTAACTTGCTATTCTCCTTATGGCAAATTATACCTTATACGTTATTGTACTATTACATCCGCTATAAAGGTGATCAAAGACCGATTTTTAGGTGTTGTTTGAACGATAAGGTGAACTCGGTCAAACGTCGCATGGAAAAACGGTGATTCCAAGGCAGAGTTATCAAGGTTTCTTCTGTTCACGCTCAGGCCTGATCAGCAACACCTTCATGATCGACAAGATGGTTCTCGAGAAGATTTTAGAGTTTGTGCCAGGGGAATGGCTACTCTCAAGCTATCTAGCGACGGGTATGGCGAATGTGCCCATACTCATGAAGGCAGACAACGCAGAAGATGAAGTGGAAAGGTACCTGATGCAGTGCACGATTGATCGATACGTTAACTGAGGGATATGTTAGCGCGCGAACTATACAGGAAGTCTTGGCACTACAATCTTTTGTTCCTTGGGTAAACTCTCTTTTGTGACGCTGAGGCTTGGACCGTCGGTTTTCTCAACGTTCTTTTTTCCCCTCAAAAATTCATCAAGAGCAATAGGCATCACTTTTGGTAACCATGGCGATGCTCCTAAGCGCCCTGAGTTGTAATGCATCGGTATGATGATTTTCGGATCTAATTTGGTGATAACCGACCATGCTACATCAGGTCCTATGGTGGCTCCTCCCGCAACTGGTGTGAACAACACATCTACCTTGCCTATCTCCTTCGCCTGCTCTGCGGTCAGATCGTGGCCTAGGTCTCCTAGGTGACACAGCTTGAAGCCGTCAAGCTGGACGACGTATACGCTGTTCTTCCCTCTTTGGCTGCCGCCAGCGGCGTCGTGTTGGGTTGCCACGCCCTTCACGGGAATGTTTTCAACCTCCTTTGCGCCTACAAAGCCTTCTAGGACAACTCCTCCTTCCTTGAGGACTGGTCTTACGTTGTTGTGGTCCCCGTGGCTGTGGCTGCACAGGACGATGCCAGCCTTTGCCTTTGGCTCAGGTATGCCGATTCCTCCGAATGGGTCAAAAACGATTGAAGTATTCTGCCCCCTCACCTCAAAGCACGCGTGCCCATGCCATATAATATCCACCAACAATTCCTGCCTCCTTTCTAAATGCTCCGAGACATAATAATTGAATAAAGCCTTTTATTAATTGCTCTAACTTACCGCTTTTTCGCGTGTTGAACCTGCTGTAGCACATCTAAAAGATCTTCTCTAGGAGAACTAAAAGCGCAGGCAAAGCGCACGTAGCCTGCATCTCAATATTGTCCCTAATCTTTTTGTCCTTCAGTCCTTCGATGCTTGCTGCCGTAACCGTTGTTTCTTCATTCAGATCAACTTCGTTCTTTTCCCTAACGCAGCCACTGGGCCTGTAAACTAAAACCAATTCCTCGCATTCTCTGCCTTCGGGCTTGCCCGATTCTGTACACATTCTACTCTTGGCCTCATCCTCTGGCACGGTGCAAGTTCTAACAGTGGCCTCCTCCAATCTTAACAAGGTGCTGTCGTTCTTTACAATATACTTTTTAATTTTAACCTCGCCAATTCTTTTTCCTGCTTCCTGCCCCATAAATCACCCTTCCTTTCTCGACTTTCTCGTCCATCTCTTTGGGTCGTTTCCCGCAAACTTCGGTACTTTGGACCCACATATGCTATTATTAGCTAATTATAAAAAGTGTAAGCTTAGGAAACGGAAATTATGCGATATGCGACTCGGGTCGCTGGGATTTGAACCCACATTGTTTGGTGGATACATGTTTGTAATGACCTCAAAAACGATATTTACCGGTAAAGTGGGGTTCGAATCCCTTCCCCGGCGCCATTCTTATAATCCAGTTTTGAGCTTATTTCAGCAAAAGGGGCTTGATTGCGCTCTTCTGGAGTTGCTTCTACAATTGACTTCAACCTGAGATCAGATTTTTACCGGTAAAAGCAACAATTACTTTTCGAAAAAACAGAGTGCGAAGTCTATTTCCCCCTGGACCGCCCATTTTGTGAACATACGGAGAATGGTCTTAGTCTAGATATGTATTGCTTATCGCGCGAAGCACTCTGTCGATTTTGCTAATAGCGGCACTCTGAATTTGTCTAATATTACTTGTTTTCAACTTTCGATGACGAATTCCAAATCAGCTCAAAATGATTTTGAATTATACCGACGAAATAGGCATTGTCTGACCACAAATACATGGCTCTTTGAAAATCGATAGCTGTTCCAAAGAATATTTCTTTCTGGTCAATTAGAACCGCCGCGGCTGGAATAGGTGGCGTAGCGTAGCGTATCTCAAAACACGGATTCTCAAGAAGAGCCTGAGGGATCTCCAGTCGTAACTCTTTGTCTTTAGGGTTTTCCATAAGGAATCGAAACTTGACACCTCTTTTCAGTGCTTCTCTAAGAACTTCTTCACTTGAAACAATCACTTGTCTGAAAATCTCGGGCGTTGTGAATGAATCTACAATAGTTGCCGCATTATCGACGGCCTCTTCTATCCTAAGAACACGCGCTTGCCTTTCGGATAACAAAAGGAATTGAGCCTTCTCTTCTTGGTACGCGGTTTCTCTGCAGTAATGGTTAAGATCCTGAAGTAGACTTCTTGTTCTTATCTGCATTTCGTCGTATTCTCTAGTTTTACGTTGCATCAATATGTCTAGACCTTCTTGTATAGGGGTGGCTCTGAACATAACTGGCCTGGTTATGGCTTTCTCGCATAAACCCATTTTTTCCAGAATTGCCACAACTGTGTAGACGTCTTGACGTGGAACCTTTGACACTTGCGAGATCGTTTTGGCAGTTGACATCCCGGAAATCAAAAGAGCAAGGTAAACTTTTGCCTGCCTATGCGATAACCCCAGCTGCGTTAGGGTCTGTATATGCTCATGTAGAAGCTTTATGTTCTCCAGCTCTTTCAGAGAAATTTAATCCTCCTTCTTTTGCTTGAATTTAATGATCGAGGCTTTAGTATTTGTCTCTCGGACTTCGTGCTACAAATAATTAAATGTAACGAATTATATCTTTCTCTTGTTATGCTTTCTGGACAGT
The DNA here is from genome assembly GCA_003133625.1 of Candidatus Bathyarchaeota archaeon. Taxonomy (GTDB): domain Archaea; phylum Thermoproteota; class Bathyarchaeia; order Bathyarchaeales; family Bathycorpusculaceae; genus Bathycorpusculum. Next base: position 19,004 of record PKYH01000053.1, read on the forward strand.
TTTAGACATGTCAAAACCTCTCAATCTGAACAAGTCGGCTATTACGAAATCAACCGCCGAAAAAATTTTAGCAACGGTGCCATACGTTAATGGCTTTCATTTTTTCACATCTGTAGGCCAATACACGGGGGAAACCGCTGTTAGTTTGTCAACCTTCGCCAAAGAAGTTGAAGTTGCACCAATTGAGTCGATTGATTTTCATTTCAAAAGGGCTGACTTTCAAAAGTGGATAGCAGAGACTATTGGAGACGCTGAATTGGCAACAGCAATCGGGCACATTGAGAAAGAACTCACTGGTGAGCCATTGAGAAGAAGAATTCTCAAGATCGTAAATGAACGCGTAAGTGAACTTGAAAGTAAAATCCAACATGCAAGCACTCTTGGCAGCAAGAAATGATCAACAGGTTGCGATTCATCTGGCAATAGCCTTCGATTTTTTAGGTTTGATAGGTGGAATATCGCGATCAGAGCTAGCATACAGAATTGTTCGACCCGGAAAGTGAGAGAGAGGATTTTGGAGGTGAATTGGAATGGTGAGAGTGAGACAAATCATGAAGGATGAAGGCGAATTCTTAGATGCTGCTAAGGTCAGCGATTTAGAAAAAGGCGCTATGAGAAGCGTGGAGCTGAAAGGGATTTATGTATTGATAGCTAATGTGGATGGACGATTTTGCGCTTTAGACGACAGATGTGGACACATGAACGCTCTGCTTTCTATGGGAACCCTAAACGGGAAAATCGTAACTTGCCCGTTTCATTATGCTCAGTTTGACGTTACTACGGGACAGAAAGTAAAAGATCCCGTGACAGAAAGCTTCAAAGGCATGGATAAACTTCCTGAAGAAATGCAGAAATTCTTGATCTTCGCAAAAAAACTTGTGGATCCCGTAAAAACCTATGACATGCAAACACATGAAGTTAGAGTGGAAGGAAATAAGATTCTAGTCAGAATATGAAAGCAGCTTTCAAGACTTAGACAGAACCAGTGGTGTCTTTACGTTGTTTTCCGCGGGTTTTCTCTCTTCAAAAGCCCAACCAAACCCACAGCGGTTCCCACAAGCATGAGCAAGAATCCCGTAGCCCCAACACTGTTCTGGTAATAGGAAGGCGTAGAAACAATTATGAAACCCCCAGAAGCAAAAGCTGGATTCCGAAAATCATAAGTTTCAAGTCTACATCCATGTAATTTCACCTTACTATCGGAGGATTGGTGCCAAAATAAGAAGTTTTCTGGACTCAGAAAAATGAAAAGGGTAAGTGGTACGATACGAGAATGATGCCGCTGTTGTAGGGGGGCCGCTGAGTTTTGAACTCGGACTGTTTTGCAGGGGCAAATTGTGATGGCTTAACAACAATTTTACTAGTAAATTGGGGTTCGAATCCCTTCCCCGGCGCTCTTTTTAACGGCATATTTTGGGCTTATTTTGGCAAAAGGAGCTTACTTTTGGCTAATCTGAGGCTTTCTCCATAATGGCTTCAATATGACCTAAGATTTTTACCGGTAAGGCGCGTGCTATGAAATGGGTTGAAGTGCTAAATAAGTTGTAAACCTGTACGGGATTATGCGAATACTCAAGAAAGGCCGCGCCAATTTTTAGCGTGCGATAGCGCTGGCATTGGACAATAATTAGCTTTGACTGTGGAAGTCTGGGTGAAAACAATTAAAAAATAATGAAGTCATTCTGTTTCAGCAGTTGCCATTATAGAGAATTTTATCTGTCTAACTGGCTTGTTTGCCTTTAACCCGTCAATCAAACTTTTCAGCCGCTTTGATGATCCTTTGATTACCATAATCTCAAGACAGCTGGTCTCAGTTAAATGCGAATGAAGATATGCTGTAATCATATCGCTAAATTCATGTTGAAGCCTAAATAATTCCTCATTTTGCTCTTTCTTTTCATAAAGGACGCTTATAGTGGCGATTATGTTCCTTTCGAGATTGTCAAGTTCTTTGTATTCAGTTATGTAACTCCGGACAGCTTGCCTAAGTACTTCAGATCTGTTAGCCGATTTATCTTCTCCAAGAATGGCGTCTAACTCTTCAAGCAGTTCCTTTGGCAGTGAAACACTAATTATGCTCATTTGCTCACCTAGTTCATTATGTTATGCTGTTTCGATCTAATAAAATAGTGAATTAGGAAGCGTTTATATTTTCATTGATTCTATTTTTTATAAATAAAGAGCTGTTATGAATTTTTAGAGCAAAGTTGGAAATAATCACTAACTTATTAAAAAAAAGGTAAAACTTAATAACAACTTTAAGCCAATGTTCCTTAGAGAGGATTGTTTTGAATGAGGCAAAGAACTTATGCTTTAATCGCGGTTTTGGTTGTTCTAATTCTTCTGGGAACTATTTTGGGTTTATACTTATCAAATCAACCAGCACCCAGCACAAATTCAAAATTAAAAGTAGTTGCAACTTTTTACCCATTATATGATTTTGCCCAAAACGTGGGCGGAAACAAAACCGACGTTTCAATACTTGTGCCAGAGACTGTTGACGTACACGCCTTTGAACCAACTCCGTCTTCTATAGCAGAAGTTGCAAGTGCAAATGTACTCATTTACAACGGCGCTGGACTAGAGCCATGGATCCAAGATGTAATTAGTGCAGCTGGAAACACAAAACTTATTCAGGTAGATACAAGTCAAGGAATCAACCTCCTTCCAGTACCATCACAATTTCAAAGGGGTAACCAAACAATTGACCCTCACATCTGGCTTGATCCCCTAAACGCAAAACAACAGGTCAACAATATCCTTCAAGGATTAATCAAGGCTGACCCTGCTGACAGCCAATATTTCACGCAAAATGCTCAAACTTATGACGCTAAACTCGACAATTTGAACACTCTAGCCATCAATGCCACTACAAACACACCGACAAAATACTTTATAACATTCCACGAAGCCTTCGCCTATTTCGCAAAACAATATAACGTTACACAACTTGCCATTTCAGGACCATTCGAAGAAGAACCAACGCCCACTGACATCCAGAACGTAATCAACGCAATTAACACATATCATCTCAAATATGTAGGCTATGAATCGCTTGAGAACCCAGCAATATCGCAGTCAATCAGTAGCCAGACAAGCGCCACTCTTATAGAAATGAACCCGATCGAAGGGCTCACAACACAAGAAAAAGCTGCAGGAGACAACTACATCACTCTTATGCAACAGGACATAAATAACATTCATTTGGCGTTGAGTAATGTCGGAAGCTAAACCAATCGTCGAAATACGTGATCTTAGTGTTAAGTATCCAAACGGAGTTATGGCTCTCGAAGGCATCAACATAGACGTAAACCAGAAAGACCTGATTGCTCTCATAGGACCCAACGGCGCTGGAAAATCAACGCTCCTTAAAGTAATTCTCGGACTTACAAAGGCAACAAGCGGCACAATCAAACTCTTTGGTAGCCCGGACTTAAGTAAAAATCTCAAGTACGTCGGTTATGTGCCTCAAAGTGCGCAAGCAAGAGACCCAAACTTACCCTTTAGCGTATATGAAACAGTAATGCTTGGAAGAACTCCAGTCGCAGGGCTATTTCACGGAATGGGAGATGAAGACAGGCAAAAGGTTGAGGAAACACTCAAACTGTTTGGAATATACGAGCTCAAAGATAGAAAAATCGGTCAACTCTCCGGTGGGCAGTCCCAACGTGTTTTCTTGGCGAAAGCGATGGTTGCTGAACCCAAACTGCTTCTACTTGATGAGCCAACAAGCGGAGTAGATACATCTTCAAAAAAAGAGTTCTATAACATTTTGGACCGTTTAAACAAGGAGCGGGAAATAACAGTCATTTTGTCTTCCCACGATATAGGGGTAATAACAAAGATAGCGAATAGAGTTCTTTGCGTGAACAGGTCACAGTTCTTCTGTGGAGAAAACGAAGACTTCGATGCTGATGTAGAGATTCATAAATTGTATGATCACCCTGTGGAGATTATGGATCATCATGATCATCCTTGATGTTCTTTCTTTGCTTCAAGCACCTTTCATACAGCGTGCCTTCATCATAAGTATAATTATCGCCATTCTCAGCTCTATCCTTAGCATTTTTATTGTTTTAAAGAAAATCTCGCTGATAGGTGATGGGCTGTCTCACACGGCTTTTGGAGGCTTAGCTCTCGGGTACTACCTTAGCGTTTTTCCCATATGGATAGCGGGAATAGTTGTGGTCTTAGGGTCTATAGGGATCAATAAGGCGTTACGTTCAACAAAGATTTCGGGTGACGCAGCAGTCGCCGTTTTCCTTCAGTTGGGTCTTGCAGGAGGCATAACTTTACTGAGCCTTGCACGGGGCTTTGGCGTTAACCTTGAGAGCCTGCTTTTCGGAAGCATTCTGATAGTAAACATGGACCAAATTATTACGGCTGCTGTTGTTGCTGCGATAACTCTAAGTATAATTTTTCTATTCTTCAAAGAAATGGTTTACATAACTTTTGATGAAACTCAAGCCCGAGCTGCAGGAATCAAGACGTGGGTTTTTGACTATATGTTAAGCATTCTCGCTGGAGTCGTTGTAATTATTGCCATACCTATAGTTGGTGTGCTCTTAATTTCTGCACTCCTTGTCTTACCAGCTTTAATAAGTACTCAAGTTACAAAATCCTTCAGACAAACCGTCGTTATTGCGCCCATAATTGGTCTCATCACTGTAATATTCGGTATACTGGCATCAGTCATTTTAGATGCAGCGCCTGGTGGAACAATTGTTCTAGCTGGCTTAGCGATTCTTGCAATTGTTTTCATTGGAAAGAGAATCCAAGGTTTTATGAAGAGTCAGAAAAAACGTACGTGAAACAGGTGCCTGAGGTGAATACTGGTTTCCCAAATCCTGAATAGAAGCGGACTATAATCTGACAGGAGACCTTTTCAACACGGGATGTGGGATTTGAACCCACGCGAGCAACAAACAAAGGGGCTTGAATCCTGAGCAGGGTAAATCTCTATGGGATTTGAACCCAGCCTTTAAGCGCCTTTGTTACCGGTAAATTGGGGTTCGAATCCCTTCCCCG
>PKYH01000060.1 GCA_003133625.1 Candidatus Bathyarchaeota archaeon
GACAGAGCCAAAGAAATTCTTGAAGAATTAACCAGAAAGCAATAGTGTTTTTTTATCTTCTATGATTTTCAGAGAGGGATAACTATAGTGCCTGGGCAATCTACCCTCTCCCGTTTAAACAGTTTGAGCTTTTGAAGAATTGAATTTTTGTTCCTTGTCAAGAAACCTTGACTAAAAAATAACAGCTTAGTCCAGAAACCTATGCAAAAACCCTTTTATTAGTAACCATTTTCAAGGTAAAGTTGGATGAGTATGAGTAAAGGTTTCGCCTTAATGCTTGTTCTCGTCTTCCTAACAGCATCATACATAATCGTGGTTAAGCCTGCGTTATCTTCCGATGTGGTAACCGAAAATTCTTGGACAGCTAAATCGACTGCGGCTCACCGCATAATTGAAGGGGAAATAACATGAAAAAAACTGCCGCCATCACGCTAATCCTCATATGCCTGATGGCTTTGGGTGTAGTTTGTGTTCGACCTGTTAAGGCTCAATATCAAGGCGATATTGTCATAAATAGTGATGGCAGTGTTAGTCCGCCAACAGCACCCATGCAGCAAACAGGCAGCACCTATACTTTGACAGGCGACTTGGATGGAAGCATAGTGGTAAACAGAAATAACGTGAGCCTTGACGGAAATGAATACTCCATATCAGGCGGACTTTCATTGAATGAGATTTCAAATATAACTGTGAAAAACTTTGTTATTAGAGGCGGCGAAGTCTTACTGGGAGCTGGTCTCGGAATTTCATTAAATGACATCGGTATTTCATTAAATGGCGCGTCAAATGTAATAGTTACCAATAATACAATATCCGGATTTTGGAGCATTCAGGAATTGAACGGTCTAGCTCTTTTTGGAGTAGCTGTTAAGGGTGGAGGTTCAAATATCATTACTGAAAATACCTTAGTAAATAATAATATTGGTCTATATTTCTCAGACTCCCAAAATAACCTGATTATTGGTAACAACATAATAGACAACGCAAGTCAATACGGTCTATCTAGTTGTGGGATTATTTTTTCGTATGCTTCTAATAACACCGTATATCACAACAACTTCATGGACAATATAACGTATGGAGTACAGGCTAGTGACGGTACTTTCTATGGTTTTGGAAGCCCTAATTCAATTAATGTTTGGGACGACGGTTACCCTAACGGCGGAAACTACTGGATTGACTACCAGAGAGGATATCCTAATGCTGCTGAGATAGACAGTTCAGGAATAGGCAACACGTCATACGTTATAGACTCACAGAACAGGGATCGGTACCCGCTCATGGACCCCTTCAACACTACTCCACCGAAAATATCAGTTTTGTAGCCGCTAAACCAGACATACAATGAATCTAGTGTGTCTTTAGTTTTCACCGTAGATAAGCAAGTTAATTGGACAGGCTATAGCCTGGATGGGGAACAAAACGTAACCATAACTGGCAACACTACCATAGCTAACATGACCAATGGCTTGCATAGCATTACAGTCTACGCTAATGACACCTTTGGAAATGTTGGCGCTTCCCAAACCATCACCTTCACTATAGCGAAGCCCGAGCCTTTTCCAACCGCAACTGTTGCCGCTGTTTCCACGGCGTTAGCAGCCATTGCTTTTATAGGGCTAGTCCTGTACTTAAGAAAACATAAAAGTTGAACAACCTACTTTTCATTTTTTGTTAGTATATTACTGCTTGTTTTTGCGAGTGATTGAACCCATTCGCGTTTCTCCCAAAGAGCACAGCCCTGTATCTCTTTTAGCTCCGCATGGTTTTCTCGTATGGTTTTGAGCATTTTTGATTGCAGCGCTTCCTTAAGCGGCATGTTCTTTAGGTTAGTGTCCGAATAAGCGATGAATGGGCATGGTTCAACGTTTCCTTCTGCGCTAACATGTATGAATCCTCGTCCAGCTGAGAGGCATCCGCCTATTTCGTCCTCGTCCCAAGGCAAAGCGATGAACATCGCTGGGAATTTTTTGCGGAATTTGTTTCGGATTGCTATTACTTTTGATTTTTGTTCTTCGGTGAGGACCCAATCTTCGGTTCCAGCTATAACCGGCGTGTACTCGACCAGCATGAAGAGTTTGCATCCTGAATCGACAAGTTGCTTGATGAAGGCTTCATCTGTAACTTCTTCAAAGTTAGTTCTTGTCATGGTCAGGGATGTTCCCCAGAAGACGCCTTTGTTTTCTAGTTTGCTTATTGATTTGAGCAGTTGATTGTATACTCCTGTACCGCGTCTGCCGTCAGTATCAATTTGGTAACCTTCTAGGCTCAGTAGCGGAACAATGTTTTTGTTTGCGGCGATTTGCTCGAGCACTTGGTCGTTGAGCAGTAATCCGTTTGTGAACATCATAAACATTATCTCGGGAGTTTTCTTAGAGATGTCCAGTATGTTTGCGCGCATGAGGGGTTCTCCGCCTGCAAGCACAATAAAAGAGATGCCAAGCTCCTTCGCCTCGTCTACGAGTTTTTCTATGCGTTCATCGCTCATTTCAGCATCAGATTTGCTTCTTAATGCTTGATGGTAGCAGCCTTCACAATGTAGGTTACATTTGCTGGTTACGCTTATGACTAAGACTGGTGGAACATGAAGTCCTTCGCCTTCCAGCTTCTGCCTTGTTTTAGCTGCTTTATTTTGCAAAAGAAAACCGACTGAGAAGGGCTGGTGAGGGCAATTCTCACGGCATCTTTGAAGAAGACTCTTAAGGCATCGTTGACTATTTTGTTAATGTTTAAGTTTAAATTGGCATCAGATTGGGAGGTTTCGCTCATTTTTTATCATTTCGAGAGAAAGAGAGCAAATTTATTAAAGTTATGCATTTGACTAATTTCAAGAAAATTTTATTCACTTTTGTTCAAATTTAAAAGTAAAGAAAATGATTATTCGAGTATTATTCTTGCGTCGACTGTTTTTGCGCCTTTCTGGTAAGCCATTATCGGGTTCAGGTCTAGTTCCTTGATTTCCTGGTTATCCATTACCAAGCGTGAAGTGTTGCACAGTATGCTTATTAGGGCGTCGATGTCTGCGGGCGGCGTGTTCCTGAAACCCTTCAAAAGCGGATAAGCCTTAAGTTCAGTAATCATTTCTTTCGCATCGTCGAGGGTTAGGGGTGCGATTCTGAAGTTTACGTCTTTGAAGATTTCAACAAATATTCCGCCTAACCCGAACATGATTGCCTGCCCAAACTGGGGGTCTTTGATTGCTCCCACGATGACTTCGGTTGACTGAGGCGCCATTTCCTGCACTAAAACGCCGACGATTTTTGCTTTTGCATTGTATTTTTTTACGTTTTCTATGATTTTTTTGTAGGCGTTGGTGACTTCAGCCGGGTTTTTCAGGTTAACAATGACGCCTCCAGCATCTGATTTGTGGATTATGTCTGGTGAAACAATCTTTAGAACAACGGGGTACCCGATTTCGTCGGCGTGTTTTGCCGCTTCTTTCTCGTTTAATGCTACTTTGAATTTAGTGACTAGAATGCCGTATTCCATGCAGATCATTTTGGCTTCTGGTTCGAGAAGCGCTTTTCTGCCTTCTTTTTTTGCTTGGTTGATGATTTTTGAGGTTTGGTTCAAGTTATTCTACTTCCATTAGTGTGTCTGAGTATGACATGGTTTATTGGTTTAAAATTGTTTTGATGAGCCAACGTTTTTTGGCTCACGTTTGCCGCTGGCTTGCTGTATTTGTGTTCGGCACTTAATTTTTGTTGAGTAGTGAGACGTAATATTTAATAGGCATTCTATACAAAGACTTAAAACAGACCAACAATGCCAAAGCTAAATCTCAAGCAATCGCTCAAAGAATCCATTGCCAAGCTACGGCTTACTGGAAAAGCAAGCAAATCAAGCCTCAAAACACCAAAAGCAGACACAGCAAGCAGTAAAAAAAGATTCAAACTTCCAAAAATTAACTTAACCTTAAAAAAGAAAACGCCCGAACCAGAATTTCCATCAGCAACCAAAACATTACCAAAAGGAGTTAAAATAGTTGACAAATACCCCCTATACGCGCCATTCGCCTATGTTGTAATTATTCAAGATCCCAAAACAGGCGAATGCCGATACATACTGGATGAACTTCAGCTTGACCCACTGGAACGAGGAATATACAACCGCATCCTCGAAATGCTGCTCGCCGAGATGGAGTCACCAAAAGAAGAAATAACCGACCCAAGAAAATTCTTCGCCCAAGAAGCCAAAAAAATAGTAGACAAATACCGCATCAGCTTAGGCTGGTTACCTGATGTTTCATGGTATAAAATCCTCTACCACGCGGAAAGAGACCTTGTAGGCTTTGGCAAAATCGACTCATTAATGCGCGACCCTAACATAGAAGACATCTCTTGCGACGGAATAAACAAGTCAGTTTACATTTGGCACCGAACTTTCGAGAGCATAGAAACCAACGTCCAATTCGAAAGCGACGAAGTCCTCGACAATATGGTCGTCAAACTTGTTCACATGGCTGGAAAACACGTCAGTTCCGCCTTCCCAATAGTTGACGCTTCCCTTCCAGGAAAGCACAGGTTATCAGTATTTTACAGGCGAGAAATCACGCCCTTTAGAACAGCTTTCACGATTAGAAAATTCCGAGATGACCCCTACTCAATAATAGATTTAATCGACACAGGCACATTTACGGAAGAAATGGCAGCTTACCTCTGGATTTGCCTAGAGAATCGTGCTTCCATTATGATTCTCGGTGGAACCGCCGCAGGCAAAACCACCGCATTAAACGCGTTAGCTTGCCTTATCAAGCCAGGAAGCAAAATCATCACTATCGAAGAAACTGCCGAGTTAAACTTATCCCATGAAAACTGGGTTTCACTTATTGCCCGCCAAAGTTACGGTTTAGGCGGAAACAGCATTGGCGAAGTAGCCCTCTTTGATCTTGTAAAGGCTTCTATGCGTCACCGCCCCGACATGTTAATCGTAGGCGAGGTGCGAGGTCAAGAAGCATACGTTCTATTCCAAGCCTTAGCCACGGGTCACGGCGGCATGTGCACTATGCACGCTGAAAACTTGGATTCAGCCGTGAAACGGTTAACTCAGAAACCTATGGAAATTTCTCCAGCGTACATTCCATTAATGAACGTAGTCATATCCGTGCAGCGAGTGCACCTAGTTAAGAATGGCATAAAAAAGGCTTACAGACGCATACTTTCCGCTAACGAAATTGTCGGCTACGAAAATTATATGAATATCTTCAGTTGGGATCCAATCACAGACCAGCAAATAGCATCTCTCGACAACAGCGCATTGTTATCATCTTTTTCCAAACGGTTAGGGGTAACAACACAAGACTTACTCGACGAAATGAAAAAACGCAGTAATGTCCTGCATTGGATGCGAGAACAAAAAATCAGAAGTTACAAAGAAGTGGCAGCAATAATCGCAGAGTACTATGCAAGACCAAAAGAAATCTATCAGAAAATTCTCGCAGGCGAGGAGGTAAAACCAGTTGCCGCTTCTAGAGAAATTTGAAGCCCTGTCCTTTCGCCTCTTCGGGCGCATAGCACCGTACTTTCTGAAAAACGTATTCCAAACAGTTAAAGGTTCCTTGGAAAAGGGACGGGTAAAAATTTACCCTGAAACTTACATTTCGCTAATGTTCTTCACTGCCATGCTGACTCTTCCAGTATCCGTGTTGGCATTAATGATGGTTATTCTCTACCGATTTTTGCCCCTGCTTATTTTGGTACCAGTTCCGCTTTTTGTAGTTATAGGGTTCTTAGTTGTGCCCATGTCCAATGCCAGCGACAGATCATCAAACTTGGAGCGTGAAATACCTTTTGCAGCAGCGTACATTAGCGTCATGGCGTCTGGAGGCATAGCACCATACAGCAGCTTCAAGCGCCTATCAGAAGTAGACCTCATGCCAGCAATGCGTATAGAAGCAAGAGACATAATGAAGGACGTTGAAGTCTTCGGTGTTGACCCGCTATCAGCCCTTGAAGGGGCTGCAAAAAAGAATCCGCTGGACATATTCAAAGATTTCTTAGGTGGTTACGCTTCAACCGTCATAATAGGCGGTGACATCGGACATTACCTCGAGCGGAAAGCAGAAGATATATTCAAAGCCCGTGCACTCCGCGTTAAAGTCGCTGCTGAACGCCTTGGAATGCTACTTGAAACCTTCATCATAGTAATGGTCATGATGTCACTTTGTTTTTACATTCTCTTCGCTGTTCAGCAAATTCAGGGTGGAACCAGCGCAGGCTCCGACCTATCCATGTACTCAGGCATACTGATGTACACTTACCTTTTCACGCCAATGCTTTCAGCGATGTTCATCTATCTAGCGCATAGTATGCAGCCAAAAACGCCGATGGTGGAAATGCGCCCCTACAAAGTGTTCGGCGTCTGCAGCGTAATAGCCATAATCGTATTCTTACTACTCACAAACTTCATGGGAGCGGTTCAGCTTCCCCTTTTCAGCACCTTGCAAATGTGGGGTGTCGATTTACCTATAGCCTTAACTGCTGCCCTCTTTATTACCGTCGCGCCTGCAGCTATCGTCCAGATAAGATTGTCAAAAACTAAGAACAGTATGGAGCAGGGCGTCACGACTTTCCTAAGAGACCTCACGGAAGTGCGAAAAACAGGTCTATCGCCTGAAAAATGTATTGAAAGTCTCTCAAAACGAGACTATGGCGCCTTCACAAAAGAGCTCCGCAAAATAAGCTCTGAAATTTCTTGGGGTCTCCCAGTCAAAAAAGTGATGATGGATTTCCTCCAACGCACACGCAGCTGGATGGTGCAAATAGTCATGTTTCTCTTGGTTGAAACCATAGATGTGGGCGGTGGCACCATCGCTATGATTGAATCCCTAGCGCGTTTTAACAATTTGACTCAGGAAGTAGAAAAAGAAAAGAAAATGAACGTTCGTCCATACGTAATGATGCCTTATCTAGCATCAATCCTCCTTGTAGCAACAACCGTTATGATGATGAGCTTTACCACAGGTTTTGGTGCAACCACCTCAGGCATTACAACCACAGCAAATGCCGCAGGGGGCATGATGCAAACGATATTCATGACAGCAGTTATCTTCAACAGTTACCTCATTGGAATTGTTGGAGGAAAAATAAGTGAGGAAACAATCGCTGCAGGATTCAAACATGCAGCTATACTGGTCGTAATCTCGCTATTAGCTGCGAAGGTCATACCCTTGTTTGTAAAAATTTAGCAGGAGAGAAAAAACATGCTATTTACTCAAGCGCGAAAAAACTTGCGAAAAGAAAACCGTGCGGTAAGCCCAGCAATTTCGACCGTAATAATGACAGCGGCGCTTGTGGTATTGGTTCTTGTAGCCACGAGCTATGCAAACAACATCCTAACCTTCCAATTGGCTTTAGATGAGTTTAGCTCAAACAAGCAGTTCATGCAGTCTACTGGCCTGCAGACAGATGATGTGGCATGGACAATTGGGCGAACAGAAACAGTTCAGTTTACGCCCAAATATGGGCAGATAACATTCGTGCCCAATGTTCTTAATTATACCTTCGAAATCTACAATGGAAGTTCATGGCAGACTGTTTACAACTCTACAACCGGCATGATACTGTTCAACATGCCAGTGAACGATTACAGCTTGGGCAATAACTACTTCAGTAGAATGATGCCCGCCAACAATGGTTCATTTTTGCAGTGGAACGCTTCTGCGCCAGTGAGCCAAGTTTTTGCAACGCAAGAGGTGCCTATGAAAGATGGAAGTTATGCGAGAATAGTTGCGGTTCCAACAGTTAGAGTGCTGAATTCAACACTGATCACAGGAGGAAACTACTATAAGTTCTATTTGCCATCTCTTGTTAGTGGATCAAATCCACATCTTTCGCAATCTCTCACGCTGACAGGCAGCAGTCTGACTAAAGTAACACCCAGCACCTCTATTACCCAAGTTCGGATTAACGCCACAGCCTTAGCTACCCCTTCAACTCCTCCAGGTTTTAATTCTGCATTCTTTAACTTTGACCATACTACGGAAACTTTAAGCGTACCTTCTGAATCCTTGGTTGAATTTTACAGCGGCACGGTAAGTGTCTCAATAGGGATGGTTGGTTAATGCTGACGAGGTGTGACACATGGCACACATAACCATCGAATACATGATTCTGATTCCCCTCTTAATCTTACAGATATTCCTATTGCCCTACGCCACAAGCATTATCATGAACTCTTGGTCAACGTCCAGCGAGACGATTGCCCTCCAAGACGCTACCAGTCATCTAGGCAGTTCAATACAACAACTCTATTTCTTCTTAAACAATCCATCCGTATCGTCTGGAACAGTAACGAGCGATCTGGGTATTCCTCCATACATAGGCAATTATGCTTATATTGGGAACGCTACTTTGATCTCCGTTTCTGGTTCTGGCTCTGGACAAGTCTTGGAATTAACTCTCAACTTGATGGGGAATACGATTTCGACTACCTCACCCGTTACTTTGGGACAAAATGCTCAGTGGTTGAACTCCACTTTTATGAGTAACTCAACTAGCGCTTGCATTAACGCTTACAAAGACAGCAACAACACAATTTGGCTGTCTTTCAGGACGTAGGAGGAAATAAAGTGTCAGGCGTATCCATAGATCACATTGTTTCAGTTATAGTACTATTGGCTGCAGTTCTGCTTTTCATTGGTCTCTTCAACCAAACGCTTTCCGTTGCGGTAAACTATCAGCGTAATACATCAACCGCAAAAAAGTGTAGTGACCTCTTAGATGCAATACTATTGACTCCTGGAGTCCCAACAAATGGCACCCCCATCGCGTTTGGATTGCAGGATCCAACATTAACTCAATATCAACTCAGCCCCTTTTCATTGATGCGTCTAAACTCATCATTAGGAAACTCGTTAAGTTACCAAAAAACAAACCAGACCTACAGCACAATAACAACTAGTCCCAACAACTACTTGCTGTACCCCTATACCGACACTATTAATTATTCCACTGCATTGGCGCTAATGGGAATAAACGGTACTTACGGATTTCAACTGTCATTAACCCCGACGGTGAACATTTCCATAGCCGAGACTTCAACCAGTCCGTTAAGCTTATCGCTGAACGTTACCGGAACCGGTTTCCCCCTTGCAAATGCTAACGTAAACTACCTCCTCATTCCAGTGTTACTTAACACGACCTATCCAAGTTTCGAAACCATAGCTAATCAAATGGGGAGCACACAAACCAACGGGTTAGGCTCAGCTTCTATAACGTTCAAGAATTTCTCACTGAACCAAAATCTGACATACGCATTTGTAGCTTATGCCTATCTTGATGGAATCACGGGAGTAGGTTACTACGAGCACACCCCTGTGGGAAACCAAAGCATTGTTCCATTTCTTAATCCACTTTCCACTCTAAATGTAACTTTGGCACATAGCGACGACATTCCCAGCACCTCCACGCATGCAAATACTTTGTATTACAATTCAACCTTTATTTTAGAAAGTCAAAACTATGCTATTGAACAAATCTCCTTAGGAAGTTCAAACTTGTTTGGCAATGTTACTTCGGGTACAGGCAATTCGTCTACTTCAATTTCGATGGGCTCTTACACTCCGGGTATTCTTGTAATGGCATATAACAACGCCGGTAACAATGGCGTCGTTATGATGCCGTGGGGATTCGGTTCACTAGGTTTTTCCCTAACATTCGGAGGAACTCCAATGAATCAGGGGTGGGTTGCAACAGACTTGCGTCAAGTGCAAATCAACGGAGTTTCTTACCAGGCAAAGCTTTCGCTTTGGAGTACACAGGGCTATCAGGTGGTAGGCTAATATGATGCGAACAGTTGAAGTTCTGTTAGTCATAATAATCCTGGGCGCGGCATATGTGGCTGCTTCTAGCTTCATTACGCTTCCATCCCCAAGTGAAGTATCTCCTGTAGCCTTGAACAGGCTTGCCTTTACTACTCTGCTGGAACTTGACTCCCGTTACGATTTGAGCTCAGCAGTATTCCAAACGAGTAACATTACTGAATGGGGCAACCTCCAGGTTGCGCTCTCAGCATCATTGCCGCCAAACATGGTTTATAACCTCTCGGTCTATAACGTAAACGCTGCCTCAAACGGAGCACCTCTCTATTCAAGCGTAGCTTCATTTTCAAACGCGGCAAATCTCGGCGTAGATTCAGATGCTTCCTCGTACTTAGTAGCCTCATCCAATGTAACCTATAGATCCACACCGCAACAAATTTCAACAAATGGAGTCCCCGTAACTTTGTACATTTTGAACTGCAGCGACACTGCAGGTTGGTGGATTACCGGCTATACTCCTTCCAGCCTAGCTCAATCAGTATATAGCCTTCTATCGCCTTACTTCAAAACCACAATCATGGTTCAAAACACAAACCAACTCAATCAATTACTTAATGGACAACCACTTCAAGGAGAATCTCTCAATAACGCAATTGTAGTTAATAGCAATGGTGAAGCAGTTCCCATACCCTCACAGTTCAGCAGCACTAACCCACCGGATAATTCATATGCACAGTACGATTACCACTTAGGTCAAGTTACGCGGTTATACAATTGGACCTGGGTCAGCATAGTCGGCTGGCCCTTTTACTATGTCACCAACACTGGTTTTCTGAGTACCACTCAAAACAGTTGGGGCATATACGGAATGAACGTCGTCGGTTCATATGGGCTCAGTGCTTTTCTTGAAGGATTAGACAATCAACTCTATGTCTACACCGCGTCGTCAACAGGCGCACCGGGTGTCGTGTACTTATCCAGCCAAACTCAGAGCATGTGCAACTACTATGGACTTTACCCCTCTTCTTATCAGACTTCTACACGCGCATTACCAACCTCAATAACGACGCAGTACAATTTGACAGTCACAACCAACCTTTTTAACACAACTTTCGACGGGAGCCCGAATAATCCAGGAGCCGTCTACAGACATCATTGGACCACAAACATAAACGGCGTAAACGTGACGAACTATCAGGGTGGATTCTTTGCGCTCGGAATGACTAGGATTCCAGATATCAGACTGGCTGCCCTAGGTATCCTGTGTAATTATCAGCCAGTTAGGTACAGTTCTCTCTATACAGCCGAAGGAAGCAACAGACTCGTGGTGCTACAGTTGGGAATAGTTGGAGGCGGATGAAAATGAACAATCGAGGACAATTCTCGATAATTGCGGCTTTGCTCGTGGCGATAATTCTTGCCGGCACCCTGATAGCAGTCTACTCAACAATCCGCTATGGTTCAAGCCAGAGTCAATCGCCTCAAACATTAATTGCGACAGACGAAACAAACTCGGCATTTCAGAAAGCTTTGGGTTTTACTGTAGGTTATTACGGCTCAATTCTCCAGGTAACAGGTAACCAATCGTACGCTTATGCTAATGCGACGATTTATATGAACAGCGCTTTGCAGTACATCGCGAGTATGAACCCTTCTTGGGGAGAATCGATAAAGATGACGAGCCTGACCCTAAGAACCAATTGGTTTTCAAATCCTAGCATTAGCACAGGCAAGCTTTCGGTTGTTTATGATCTACAAGGCCTCGGCATCTACGGCATAAATTACACCACTTCTTGCAGCTTAGGTTTGCAAATCTTCAATTCACCAAACAGCAATCAGGTATGCTTAAATGTAACCCAAGACTTGACTGAACCTTTAACCAGTTTAGGACAAAAAAACTTTGCCTTCTACTTCTACAATTACTCGACTAGCAACTGGCAGCTAGTAAATCCAAGCTTGACTCCAACGATTTTCACCAATGGGACATATTTAATCAACGTTCCTTCTGGAATAGACTCTTCGGCATATATGGTTCAAGTGACGGATTCACGGGGAATAATGGCTGAAGCATCTTCATACAATAGTTACAACATAAACTTTACTTTTTCGGCGCAAAGCTCTCCCGCTCCCGCGGTAGTGGAATTACTACAGAACGGCACCATGAGATGGTTTGGGCAAGGTCTACTGAATACGACTCAGACACGACCAATTCCTCCTGTTTCAATATCGTCCCTACATTTATGTCAAACCGGCTCGACTTCGGATCTTCCATTTCAAGTGGAAGATTGGGCATCGCAGTATCAGATTCCGTTAAGTATGAGTAGCAATTATACGATCTTTAGCAATAACCAAATGGTCGTTTTTGAAGTGAGTCCATCAATGTCACAATTAACATTATGGTGGAACGGAAGTGACACAGCAATCCAGCCGTCTACAGCCTACACAAATACGTATTTCACTGCCGATAACCCTGCAGCTGGAACTCTTACAAACGGAAACATCACGCTACAATTCAGCTATCCAAACAGCGCCTTTCAGATAAAATCGATAGTAGGCAACGTGAGTAGTACTGCAAATTTCATGCGCATCGACGCTGACCCTAGCACATACGGATCAGGTTTGGCTTACATAATACAGCATGGGGTAGTAAGAGATATTGTTCAGGAAGAAGCAGAATGGAGCAACGGAGCTCCCAACTGCCCGAACATTTACTCCCAAATCGTGTTTACGCTTCCGGCGAACGCAACATACTTCACTTACCAGCTTAGACTAATCTTCATAAACTCAACCGCGGCCAGAAACATCAACGATGTCAGTCCAATTAAACTGACGACTTCGATAGGTCAACTGCAAGCTATGACTGAGAATGGAATTACAAACGGAATTCCCAATGTTACAAACGGCACTGGAACCTTCAACAACAGCACTGGGAATGCCCATCATTGGAGTCAACTAATTAATAATGTTACGTTGCAAGGAACGGGGATAATGTTCACAGATAGTGCGAATCAACAGCTCTACGCTTTTGACCCCATGGCTGGGGCTGGTAAATTTACAGGCGCCCTTTATGTAAACACTTCTGTCCCAGTTATTGAACTTGACCCTGTTACTTCGGCAGGCACAGTTTCGTTCAATTCAGCTTTGGACTTAACTTGGTACGGGTCCGTAGTGACATTTAGCGGTGTAAATCCCATATACGCCAACAACGGAAACTCCGGTTTATGGCCTCTTGTAGAGCAACCGCCCTCAGCAACCATTACTCCCGAGTCTTCAAGCGCGACTTCGATAAACCTCTCTCCTCCGTCTGGTCCCGTAGGCACCTCCGTAACAGTATCAGGCGGTGGGTTCATACCCAACTCCTCGATAATAATTACATTCAACGGGAACTTTGTAGCTACAACTACAGCGACTGCTTACGGGGTGATTCCATCAGGAACAACATTCGTCATTCCATCTTCTACGCTTGGATCGTACACAATCACTGCTAGTGACACAAGTTCTAATTCTGCATGGGCAAACTTCACGCTAACTCCCCCGATGGAAACCATTGCATTTCAAACCAGTGGAATCAGTAGCGACGCAAGTAACTCGACAATTTTAACGATCGATTTAGTTCAATACACTTACTCAACGCTTCCATCCTCGTTCAGTTGGCAAGCAGGATCTATACATACAATAAATGCATCCAGCACGGTCGCCGCCGGAACCGGCAAACAATACGCGTGGGCATCATGGAGCGATGGAGGAGTCCAAACACACAATTACACCGTTCCAACTTCAACCGCCACCATCACGGCTAACTTTAAGACCCAGTGGCAGCAGGCCTTTGGCAATTCAGGTCTTGCTGGAGATGCGACCGGGAATCTTGTTTCCTTTAGTGTTACTGGCGGCCAGTATTCTGGAACAAGTCCGATTAGTGTCTCAGGTGGCAGCGTGTGGGTGGACAGTGGAGCAACAGTTTCTTATACGTTCCAAAATCCAGTTGCAAGTAGCACTACTGGAAAGCAGTATCGGTTAAGTAGTGCTTCTGGTCCAGCATCTGGTTACACGATTATTGGGGCAAACACGATTACAGGTACCTATGTGATTCAGTGGCTGCAAACGTTCTCCAGTTCTGGTCTGAGTGGTGATGCTACTGGCAATCTTGTGTCTTTCAGCGTAGCAGGAGGTCAGTATTCTGGTGCTACTAGCCCGATCGGCATTTCCGGCGGTTCTATTTGGGTTGATAACAGTGCGACCGTTAACTATGCCTTCGTCAATCCTGTTACGAGTAGCATTACAGGTAAGCAGTATAGCCTTAACAGTGTTACCGGTTCTACTTCCCCAATTACTATTTCTGGCGCTAATACATTAACTGGCAACTATGTGACTCAGTATCAAGTGACGTTCAGTCAGTCTGGTGTTAGCATTCTTGCAGGTTCGAATACGGTTTTGACGGTTGGTTCGACGAATTATGGTTACAATGCTTTGCCCAGCAATCTTTGGGTTAATAGTGGTACGACTTTCAGTTGGGTGTCTCCTGTTTCAGGTGGTTCGGGCACGCAGTTTATTTTGACAGGTAGTTCAGGTCTAGCTTCGCCCATAGTGACTTCAGGGACAGGTGCAGCCACCTACCGGACTCAGTATCAGGTGACTATGGCTGGGAACTTTGGTTCTGTTAGTCCCGCTACTGGTAACTGGTATAATGCTGGTTCCTCGGTTACGGTTTATGCTGTTTCTCCGAGCGTTGGTGCTGGTGAGCGGTATGTTTGGAATGGGTGGACTGGTTCAGGTTCAGGAAGTTACACTGGTACAGGTAACAACACGAATTTGGTTACTATGAATGGTCCTGTTACTGAAACTGCTTCTTGGACTCATCAGTATCAGGTAACTTTCAGTCAGACGGGTGTTGATAGTTCTGCTGGGTCTAACACTGTTCTTACGGTTGGTTCAACAAACTATGCTTACAATGCTTTGCCTAGTAGCGTTTACGTTGATGATGGTACGACTTTCAGTTGGGTGTCTCCTGTTTCCGGCGGTTCAAATAAGCAGTTTGTGCGGACGGGTAGTTCAGGTTCTTCGCCTATATCGGCTGCTGGGACTTACTCGTCAACCTACAAGACTGTTGCTATTGCAAAAGTTGGAACCGATACCAGTGCAAGAGGAAATGGTCTCACTTTATCTTGGTCGCATACATTGGTTACCGGTTCTAATAGGCTGGTTGTTGTTTGCCTTGGGTCTGAACATAACGGAATTACTGTTTCTGGCGTAACTTATGGTGGAAACGCAATGACATTGGCAGTTTCTTATGAAAGCCCAGCGGCAGGAACAAAAATGTTAACTCAAATCTGGTATATTCTCGAAGCAAATCTGCCTGCGAATGGTGCAAAAACTGTGACAGTGACAGCGACTGGTATCACGACTGGTTTAGAAGTTCATGCTTTATGTTCTGAATATACTGGAGTAGCACAGATTGCGCCAGAGGCGACTAACGGTGTATCACAAACAAGTGGTAATACAATTACGAATACAATTAGTCCATCTGCTAACTCGTGGGTCATATCAGCAGCGGGAGCTGGAGATGTAGGTTCATGGACACATGGGTCGCCTCAAGTTGAGGTGCTTGATTCTAATGGTTCGACTTCATGTTATGGTGTTGCTGAACTTCGAGGTGCAAGTGGACAAACATCTCTGGCTTCAACCTATTCAGGGACTGTAAATCGATTGGTGAGAGTTTGTGCATCTTTCCGTGTAGAACCTTAGTTTCAATTGGCGTTTTAGGGCGCGAGCGCTCAACAGTCGCCTGTATCTTGGTATGGATAGTTGTCAGTTTCTCAACTTAATTTCCTTTTTTAGCGCGCATACATGTTGAGACCGAGTGAAAATTAACTGAGTTTATTGATGCGGATTTAAGACCGATGCAAGCTTGTCGCATAGGTCATGAGCGGAGGCACGCTTACTTGCTAATTCTTTTTTATCGCCCATCACTCAACAAACACGTAAACGCCTTTGGTCCAAGAATGTTCAAAACCCGCCTAATATTATAAGCCAGCATGGTGAAGCCAACCTCGCCAGCAGTCTTCCTCAAACCCTTCAGCAACAGATAACCCTGATTAAACGCCCTCTTAATCGTGCCAAACGGATGCTCCACTACACTTCTTCTAGCCTCCATCCTCCCAGGCTCAAGCCTCATCCGCTCTCGCATATCTTCAACCACCCTCGCATACTCCGACCTCGGTGTCTTCTCCATCTCCAACGCCTACGTCTTCGCCGTCACCATCGCCTAGTCCTACTCCTACTCCAACATCAGCGCCTACACCCACGCCATCTCCAACTCCTACACCCTCACCAACCACAGTTCCTACACCTACACCTACACCCACGCCATCTCCAACTCCTACACCCTCACCAACCCCGTCTCCAATGCCTAACACGCACACAGTTGATTACACAACAATAATGCAACAACAAAACGAAAATGATTATTGGAATATAATCGTAACAAGTCCTTACACCATTGTATTAAACGATTCTATGACAGTCTCAAGCGGTGACCAATATTTACAAGTAGTTGGACTATCAAGTAGCATATCCAATACATGGGCAGTATTATACCAAAATAGCACTTACTTTCAATATGTAACTTGGGATGATCAAGGCAATCAAATAGATTCGAGCTGGTTAAACTGCAATAATGGAATTGTCCAAGTGGACGTGACGACTACAACAATCACGTTTACAGGGGCATCTTCCTTTACGTCAAACGTGCCTTTTGTAAGTCTTGGGCAAATATGGACCGCTAACGCTGATGGTGACTTCAACGGCGGAGAATTAGACATGACGCTAACCATAACGTAAGACGCGCCAACTCCTTTGCCTATGCCCATGTTGCCGTCGGCAGGATGGGTACCACAGTCATCCTCAACGCCGACACCTACTCCGACACCAACACTCACGCCAATTCCTTCACCCTCTCCGGCACATACTCAGAAGGCGAGTCCCTCGCCTGTCCCATTTTCAACGCCCGAATTGCTGACATTCTTCGCCCTTTCAGTATTCATAGGAGCAACACTATCGATACTCATTTTGTACAGGAAACTCAAGTGGGGAAACAAGTTTAGGATGTGACGTCGTATGGTGCAGTGGCAACTTTTGATGGTTCCGCGCCCCAATTTATAGTGGAAACGATCAACCTGGGCTGTGGATACTGGCTGAGCTGCTGCCAACGATAACTGTAAACGTTGGCAACTAGCTACTAATTTTTCGATACTTATTTTTGCTAAGTATTTCTTTTCATTATAATAAATAGAGGTGTGCACAATTCATTTTTTGGTAATTTAACCCAAGGGAGAACCAGGTAATTCCATGAATGAGTGACACCGTAAGCTCGCTAAAGCATGACAGCCCTTGGCATTACTATTTATGATATATTCCGACATGCGAAGTATGCCTTATATCGGTTGCGCATTTACAGATATGTTGAAGCGTTTGAACATGAACAAGAGACTTTCATCCAAAGATTTCCTTGAAAAGTTTGATACCATATGGAAAGAAGGCCCTAAGGTAAAGTATCAAAATCCAGACTCTTGGGTAAGATTTACATAAAATTAATGAGAAAATTGGGCATCGTCCGACACGATGGAGCAAAAGAGAAGGCTTTTGCTCTTTTATTGAGGAGTATTTCAAATAAACATAGTAAACCCTATTCGGAAATATGTTTGGCGTGGAAGTAAGACTTTTTTTTGAGGTGGGCGAGCCGATAAAACAAGTGACTTATCTTGAGAATGGACCATTGGCTAGTAATTATTTCGATTGCCTTTTTGTGGATAGCTACAACGTTGATGGCGGAGCTATCATTCTTGACAACAGGTCTTTCCTTCAGAGTTCAGATCACCACTGTTGCGACATACCTATTCGCCTTAAGCGTATTAATATTAATCCTGATGGCTGGATTTTCTTTCCTTAAAAAAAACATTCTCAAACCCGCACTATTAGAGAACATTTATGCACGCGCTGGTTGATGATAACTAAATACTGCGGCTTCATAAGCATTAAATGCGATTATATTAGATGTTTGCGAAGGTAACCGCGCGCTGCCTTGTCCCGATATTATGTGTTGAAGTAGGTAGGGGAAACTGCCTTGTCTTTTCTTCCAATGTTCTCAGCCGCCTCTCTATTCAGAACCAGGCGCAGTATGCTGTAGAGAGCATAAGTCGCTATGTTACTCAGTCTTCTAACTTTGTTCACTGCCATGCTGTATTGAGTTTTCAGAAAACTGTTCACTGCTTCAATGTGCGGTCTCTTATGATACTCTTTTTTCTGACTTGTGTACCCGTAGGTTCTAAACTTCTTGTCTACCCTAAGCAAGCCCTCGACGTCGCGTTTCTGATTTTACGGATAAGAAATCACAGTCTTGCCAGCAGCTATTCTGATTTTAGTATCGCTGCATTGGCTGTCCGCTATCACGCTCCTGAGTTTGGCTCCAAACCTGCTTAGGCCGTGAACAGCTACGGCATTAAGAACGGCAACGTAAAGCACAAGTTTCGACCGTCGCATGATCAGTCACATTTAGGCAACAGTCAACTCTGATAATAGCTTTTATGAAATAGAAATATGGAACCATAAACCACAAGCTACCACTTCGTTCAGCTTAACAAACGCGGCACTTAATCTTAGCGTAACATCCAATTGCGCGCATATTCTCGTTTTGAAAAGCAACGATTCCAGCAATATTTCCATTTTTGGCATATGTGTATGCTCGAAACACTGCTTTTATCTTCTGTTCCCCCAATGTGCTTAAAAGTCATCGAGGAAAAAAAATGATAAACCAAGAATTCACCAAAAATCATGACGGTGAATTTGCTGAAAAATGCAGAAAAGCACTCGAAAAAGCTTACGGCGTTGACATTCCAACGCCAAAATGCATGGTTAAAAGAGCAAACGCGCAAAAAAAATTCGAACTATTCTGAGGCGAAAAAAATGTTCAAAGAAAGATTACTTGAAAAACTAAAGCTTTCTCAAAACGGGAACAACCCCGACGAAAAAACGGTTCAAGCCATGACTAAAATTCAAAATCACAAAAGACTCTCCAGCCAAGAATTCCTAAAGGTCTACGACACAATCTGGAAGGAAGGCCCCAAAACAGTCTATCAACACCCAGACAACTGGAGAAGAAACGTAGACAACTACTAACCAAAAAACGCAACACAAAAAACTACTTTCTTTACCTCGCGATTTGCATAAATACACATAATTTTCCTCGGACTTCAGCTCAAGAACGAGCTGACGAGACATCAATACTCTGTAACATCTAGTTCAAGCTAATAGTCAAGTTTTGAAAAAATGGATGGAGAGAGCTTGTTTTAACCTAATTTGTGCCAGTGATGTATATTTGGACGCTAAAGTTTGTGATGTCAGCTACGCTTGAGGATACAGTTAGGGTTAGGGTTGCGGTTACTGATTGTCCAGGCGCGCCTTCTTGATCCCGCGTTAGGGTTATTGGTCTTCTCCAGTAGATTTAGGGAGTGTTTCTTCTCGTTCTGGTTTGCAGAAGCAAAAACGCCCGTTAAAGGAAGCATCGTCTCAGAGTCTACTGACAGGCGAAGCTTGTAGCCCAAAGCGAATGTTCTGCCGGTTCTTCCAACCCTTGCATCCGCATCAGAGTATCCCGTTTGGTTGTCGATTGGGTCTCGTGTGCTCCAAGCTTTAATAAAGGAAGCGTCCAACACAACGTCAATTTCTCTCGCCTTGTTGCTTCTGAGGAGTTTGACAACTTTCTCGTCAATTATTCTGTTGAGATTGTCTTCTCCAACCTTTCTAGAGAACCTGCTAAGCACGCTTCTCGGATACCCTAGCTCTTTGTCTTTGATGAGACAAAGTTTTCTAAGCCGTGCATCTGTGTCGAGCAGTCGGGTCATCTATCTTAGGCTACGGGCACCTTTCATTCGCATGATGATGAAGGTTCTGAAGAGGCCTAACGGGTTTCTCGGAGGCCTTCCCGGCCCAGAAGTGTGAAAGCAACCTTTCAGTACGTGTTTAGCAAAGCTTAAGTCGATGTTTCTGAAGAGGGTTTCAAGGGTCTCGTGTTCATCTTGTCCCGCTAGGATTCACCTCCTAAGCTTGGACGTAACTCATTTGATACGAGACCCCAACTCAAAAATAAACATTAACAATTTCGGGACAAGCCAGCGCGCCGCCACTGTACAAGCGCATTTATCCTACAAATAACCTTTTCTCTCTACTTTCTTTTTTGGTCCCTTGATGTGCGCATCCATTCATGTCGTGATTCAATGTACTCAGCCATTTTTTCGTCGTCAAATTCTACCTTCTGCCTTTGCTTTTTCAGCTGTGTCTCAATCATTACTAATAGTTTCTTTGGATCAAAAGGCTTTAGAACATAGCCATCCACGCCCTTGTTTGTGGCTTCGATTGAATTATCCAAAGATGCGTGACCTGTAATTATTATCTTGATCATTTCAGGCTCCGTTTTCCTCAGCTTAGTAAGCAGCTCAGTTCCTTCCATATCTGGCAAGTGAATATCGATAAGAGCAAGATTGAACAATTCTTCGTAACTCGCGTCAATAGCCTGTTTTCCATTCTCAAAACATTTCACGGAATATCCAGCATGCCCTAAAATCTCGGAAACTAACCACCTGAACTTCTCCTCATCGTCTACCACAAGAATACTTGCGGACATTTTAACCCCAAAAACCAGTAGAGCATTCCCCTTTTTATTAATTATGAATGCCAACTACATATCCCCAAATGCACGTCACAACTGTTGAAATCAGAGGTTTCGAATGTCTTCTTAAATGCCTGCAGTTACGCAAAGAACCAGTGCGATTCAGTTCCCATTTTAGAAACAACCGTCACCAAAGTTTCTGGTTTCTAGTTTCCAAACTAGCCACGGAAAATTGACTTTGCAAGACGACCCGAAAACACAACTTTGTTCCAAATTATGTTTATGCTATACGAAAGGGCATCCAGCACTTGACGAAGTTGTCATGATGAATTTTCGGATCCGAAGCCGAAGGACTGATGTTGAATTCATAAATTATTTTTAAGTCAACCCCAATAGGCTGACCAGTCAGGTTACTGTCCCAATGTTGGTGAAAAAATGTCTGAAACTACTTTGGAAACAACTACTATCGCCATAATCTCTAATAGTCCAATCCGAATTTTGCATGTGGACGACGATGAAGCCTTCTTGAAATTAGCGAAACAATGTTTGGAATTGAACGTTGATATTCAAGTTGAAACGGCTCATTCAGTCGAAGAAGCTCTTGAAAAGCTGGGGAAAGGTACTTTTGACGTAATTGTCTCAGATTATGAAATGTTCGAAAAAGACGGATTGGAATTCCTGCGGGGCTAAGAGCAAGCGGGAACATGATTCCTTTCATTTTATTTACTGGCAAGGGGCGAGATGAAGTCGCTGTTAAAGCGTTGAATTTAGGGGCGTTCAGGTACATGAACAAGCATGGCACCTCTAAAGCAGTGTATGCCGAGCTTGCGACATGCGTTCGGCAGGCAGCGGATCACGCCCGAACACAGAAAATTCTTGTTAGAGATGTAAAGGACTGGAAGGAACAAGAAAACTTGCTTCAAGAAAGTCAACAGAAACTAATGGCGCTTTTCTCTGGGAACATTGGGGCAATCGCTTTTCTAGACAAAGATTTTCGCGTGACCGACATCAATCCTAGCTTCACGGCACTTTTTGGGTACACGTTTGAGAACATCAAGGGCAAAATCATTACAGACATTATCGTGCCGAATGGATTAGAAGAAGAGTCGGAGGTAATTCGCGAGAAAATAATGGAAGGCTCAGTGGGAAGTAGCACAATCAGGAAAAGGAATGATGGTTCTTATTTCAACGCGGCATTGTCTGGAGGCCCAGTAATGGTAAATGGCATGGTAGCCGGCTTTTTTATGGTCTTCCTGGACATTTCAGATGTTGTTACAGTGGAGGAAGAACTAAGCAAGGCACTCGCGAAAGCGGAACTGTTGAATGAAAAAATCGGCGTTTTGGGAGGTTTTACGCGGCATGATGTTAGAAACAAACTAG
>PKYH01000044.1 GCA_003133625.1 Candidatus Bathyarchaeota archaeon
ACAACTCGGTCAATGTTATAATTAGCAATTGCGTGATAAATCTCGCACCGGACAAAGCTCAAGTCTTCAAAGAAGCTTACCGTGTTCTTAAAAGTGGAGGCAAAATGTACGTTTCCGACATTGTTCTCCTCGGGAAGCTAACTGAAGAGCAGCTGAAAGACGAAGATTTGCTTACGGGTTGCGTCGCGGGCGCCTTACACAAAGATGAGTACTTAGCCAAGCTCAAGCAAGCAGGCTTTAGCGTTGACGTTATTTCAGAAGACAAGGAAATAAGCAAGACACAATACGACGAATTGCCTATTGAGAGCATCAAGATCGAGGCAACAAAGTGAGGCTAAGCCACTTGTTTTACTCTCCATTTTCACAACTCATTTGGAGGCTNNAAAACAAAAGAAGACTACGAGATTTGCTGCACACATTCGGCAATATGCAAAGAAGAGAAACCGCCAGAATGCTGCGGACAGCCCATGATTGAAACAATTGATGACTAGAAACTAAACAAATAGTAATGAAGTTTACATTGTTTTTATTTTTATTTCGTTCTCTGTCTCTATGGTCTAAAGAATATAGTCTCAAATTGTAGTTCTGCCCATTCGCTTCTTGATCTTTTTTGTTTTAGGGCTTGTTTGTCTATTTTATTCAACACGCGACTTGAAAGGGCAATGCCTACCGGGTGTCTTATCTCTATGGATTTTCTATAGGTGTTCTTATTACAATTTGTAGATATTTCCAACGCTGTTAAAAATAAAGGCATTTGGGAACGCTTGAGCTATAGAAATTAATGCTCGCCATCCAGTGCAATGTGAGGGTACGATTAATTCAGGGTTAATCTTTTTTAGTTCTTCTATCGTAGGTTCAATTCTCTTCTCAAATTCTTTTCCAGCTAAATGAAAGCCGCCCAATATCGCGTAAACCTTTGCTAATCCGGTAATCTGTTGAGCATATCGTATGGTGTTTATAATGCCAGCGTGCGCACACCCAGAAATGATAACTAAGCCTTTATCTTTGATATTAATGACTAAGGCACGGTCATCCAAGACTAATAGGTCGGGCTGCCAAGCGTTATCATTATAAATTTTATTTTGCATTAAGCCCTTTTCAAAAGTCACTTTTCTTGGAATTTCTCCAGTGATGCAAGCCAAATCATTGGCAATTAAATGCGGCTTTTTTGTGTTTACGATTTTTGCTGGAGTTAGCTGTTTTAAATTCGGAAAAGGTGGATACTCCCTTATATCTCCGTTAAGACTGGCGGTTCCTCTACGTTTAATCATGTCTTCGTGAGTTATTATTGGTAAGTCGATTTTGTTAACTGCTTCAATTATTGCATGTAATCCGCCAAAATGATCATAATGGCCATGGGAAAGGGCAACATAAGAAACTTCGCTTAAGTCAATGCCCATACGCTTAGCATTCATAATGACGCCGTTAGAACTGATGCCTGTATCAAAAAGAATTGTGCACGTTTCTTGATTTCGAAAAACTCTAACAAGCATACAAAAACCGTGCTCTGCAAACGGCAACTCTGTATGCGCTTGAGTCCACTCCGTTCCATATTGTTCTTTAGTCCAGTGCCGAAGCGATTGCACTTCTTTTCTTGTATTGCTTGAAAGAAAATCTACCGTGTTGTCCATTAAGGAAACGATTTCTAGCTTTGATGCTTCTTTCAAGTTTACGGTTTCTATTGCCAAATTCTAACCCAACTATAAAGTTCCTCGGTAATTTTCTGTGGTTGGGCAGCCAACACATTTTTTAAGCTCGTATCGGTTGCATGGGTCGCATTCAACATTGCACGGTGCAACCTTTTTTTCTTTATTTGCTAAGTTTTCTCTTATTTGAAGGAAAGGCGAAAAATAGGTGTCGCTTACAGGGTAAAATTCTGATCTGCGGATTCCTTTGCTGCATCTTAAGGAGCATTTCTCCATCGAGATGCTTTCTAAGGTTTCTCTCGTTTCTGCAACTATGAGTGCCATTAAATTGTAGCCGCCTATTGTTTTGAAAATCTGAACTATTCTGGGGCACTCCTCGAAACGGACAAGGACATCTTGCATCGCTTCAGCACTCTCCATTTCCAGCATTACGATAGCCAGATGAAGCCCAAGCGCGCTTGGGTTGATCAAAGCAGATATTTTGATCGTGCCGTTTTTAATGAGTTTTTCTAACCTTTTCTTTGTTCCCATGCTTGTAAAGCCGGTTATTTTTGACAAATTCTCAAGAGAGGTTCTACCATCTGCTTGAAGTTGAGCTATTATTTTCTTGTCAATCTCATCCATAAGGACAACCGTTTATTTTATAAACATAACCTATTAATATCGTTTATCTATTAAACTATACTATCATCAAAACAAAAGGTTATCAAAATGACAAAAAGAATAATGATGCCAGTTGAAGACGAAGCTGGATTAGAAGCTCGATTAGCACACCATTTCGGAAGAGCACCCTATTTCGCCCTAGTAGAACTTGACGAGAACCAAAAAACTCCAAAAGTCAAAACTGAACCAAACAAAAGTGAACATATGGGAGGCGCTTCAGGGCACTCACACGAAAGTTTCCTGGCACTGAAACCGGACGTTGTAGTAGCTTATTCAATGGGACCAGGAGCGCTGAACACCTTCCAAGATGCCGGCGTAACAGTTTTGGAAGCAACTGCAGACACAGTCAAAGGCAACATAGAATCTTTCAAAGAAGGTAAACTCAAAGAACTTGCAGGCGGATGCGAACACGCCCATCACCACGAACACGAACATTAAATTCAAACTAAAACACTAAAAAATTAATAGGTGAAAAAATTGCCAAAAATAAAAGCAAAAGCTACGTGGGTTGAAAACGTACATTCAAAGGTTGATAATCAAAGAAACCACAGCGTAGAATGTGACCTCTCCACAGCTGCAGGCGGAACAGATTGTGGCCCAACTGCACTTGAACTTAGTTTGATGGCGCTAGCCGACTGTGGCGTTACAATTTTCGCTGATGTTTGCAAAAAAAGCAACATAAAGTTGACCAAAGTCGAAGTAACTGCTGAAGCTGATAAATCACCGGATTCACCGATTATTAGTGGCGTTACTATGAAGGTCAACGCTTCCTCTAACGCTAGAAAAGAATTACTAGAGGCGGCATGGAGAAGAACCGAAGCAAACTGCCCTGTATTGTTCATCTTCAAAGAACCAACGCCAGTCAAGGTTGAATTCGAAGCAAAAACAGAATAAAGTGTTCAGAGCTTAAACATGAAAACTGCACTGATAATCTATTGGTCTAAAACAGGTAATACAGAGAAAGTCGCCAACGCTATCAAACAAGGGTTAGAAGAAGCTGACTTCAAAGTAACTATTAAGAAGCCTGAGGAAGCAGAAGCGCTCGATTATTTTGACTATGATTTGGTGTGTGTAGGATGTCCATCGTATTCTTGGCATCCTCCTGAACCGATGACAAATTTCCTAAAGAAAAAATTCGCTGAATATCGTCAGAATGGTAAAATTAAGCCTTCAGCTCCAAAAGTCCCGTGCAAAAATGCAATAGTTTTCGTTACTTACTCGGGACCACATACAGGAATTGACGAGGCAACTCCAGTTGGTAAGGATGTACGGCAATACTTTGAGCACATAGGCTTTAATGTTATCGATGAATGGTACGTTCTAAGCGAATTTCACGGCTCACTTGAGCACAGCACAATAGGCAGATTGGGTGATATTAGGGGAAAACCCACTGCTGAACAATTGCAAATCATTAAAGATGACTCAAGGCGTATAGGTAAGCTGCTCTAATTCGTCCTTTTTATTTTAGCGAGCGCTGATGCTACAACAACTTTAAGTTTCTTATCTGGATAATTATCTGTTGGCGATCATCTTGGTTACTGCTCAGAATAGTTGCACTGCTGAAACGGCCCAGAAAATTCTAGGTCCAGTTCCCTATGCTCAAGGATTCCACTTCTTTATGCCAGACGGCCATTATACCGGTGAAACAGCGATGTCCCTTTGCTCATTTTTAAGAGATTTGGGAAGCGTTGATGTACAATCAATCAAATTCCACTTTGATCGCGGTGACTTCCAGAAGTGGCTAAGAACTACAGTCGGCGATGAGGAACTCGCCCAAACAATTGACAAATTAGACAAAAAAACTCCTGAAGAAAATCTCAGAGAAAAGCTGACGGATATAGTGCAAAAAAGAATTGCAGAATTGCAGTTAACGCATTAAATTATCTTGGTTGCTTTGCATAAGGCTGTGGAGGCAGCTGCTGAGGGGTCGTGTGTTTACAATGACGGTTGTTTAGGGGTTCACCGTTTTGTTGTTCGCCACGTTAAGCCACTGTAGATTGTAAGCGCCAAAAGAATCACAAAAACCGCCGCTTTAACGATAGTAAAATTTTGAAGCGCAGAAAATAATGCGAATACTGCTGGAAACACACCGANNGACACCGATTAGCAAAGAGAAGAATATTGCTGTGGGTAAATGATAGCTGTATTTGTAGTCTTTGAGGCTGCGTTTGCCAAAGTATAATGCTGCCATGCGTCCCATGCCGTGGGTGCATTTTATGCAATTGTAGCATGGACGCAGGCAACCGATAATGTGTAGTACGCCATAAACTGCGATTAGCACCACCAAAAGAAATACAACACCAACCGTTATGTCAAATAGTAGAAAAGCAACTGCGTCAAGAGCAATCCAAATTGCGAGGGCGATGTTGCCGAGTAAAACTAAGTTTTTGGGGAAAAAAATTGGTCGACCGGTAGTTGTATCTGTCATGTAAGCCTATTGTAGCAGATGGGATATAAGGATTATAATATAAGTGTCATTAGTTGCCAATCAAGAGCTTTTTGATTCCCATTTTGTAAAGTAAATTTTGCCATCTTCTCTAAAAGCGCGGAGTAGTTCGCAATGCCTAAAGAAAGCAAACTCTTGCTCTAACTGCTCTGGTTTGACGTTTAGAGTCTTGACCAAGTCTTCTTTTGTGATTCTGCCATATTTTTCTACAGTGTTGTAGATTTTTTGCTGTAACTCAGTTAAGCCTGAACTGCCTGATTGGCCTAATTGTTTTCGCACAGACAAGGCTGATGAAACAGCCAATGGGTCACAAGCCTTAGGTGGATTAGTCTCATACATGTAACAATCCTCACATAAGCACTTGCCATTAAGATCATAACCTTCGCCTTCCTTAAGATCTAAACCACAACGGTCACATTGCATAATGAAAACCAATCTAACGCTGCCAGTCCTTGTTTATTTCCTTTGCTAAAAAATTTTTCAACCAGTGTACATTAATATTCGATTGATTTTCGCATAAACAATTGAGGAGTTAGCAATGGAAAATCATAGCAACCGTGCCAAGTTCTTAATGTCCGAAGAAAGAAAGCAATGGCATAATCCGGAAACCATCTTAAAATTTGCGGGTGCCACAAAAGGAATGACGATGGCTGACTTAGGCTCAGGACCTGGCTTCTTTACTATACCAATGGCTCAGATAACTGGAGAAAAAGGTCTCGTGTATGCTGTTGATAGTAATCAGAATATGCTGGACAGCTTGAAGGAGAACATTGCCAAGTCGGAAGTGAATCCAAAAGTGATTAAAATTGTTAATAGCGATGTGTGCCATACAGGGATTCCTAAAGAATCTGTCGACCTTGTCCTTTTTGCGAACGTTCTTCATGAAGTAGCTGACAGGAAAGCTTTCTTTCAAGAAGTTAAACGCATATCTAAAGTCACAGCATATATTGTTGATGTAGACTGGAAGAAGATCAAAACAGAACATGGACCGCCACTAAAGAGTCGTCTATCCGAAGATGAAGCTAAACAGGTTCTTTCAGAGAGTGGCTTTACCGTTGTGAAACAGACTGGTGCAGGACCTTACCATTACGAGCTAATTTGCAAGCCAACAGTTCAATCGTAGGATCTACAGTTGATCCAAAGTCTATGAATCTTCTTCATACATAATCTTGACTGGATAGATCAAAAAAATGGCCGCAAAAGGATCAGATGCCTATAAGTCGAATGAACGAATAGATGATGCCCTAAACATTGATATTGCAAAAGGCCTGAATTCTGATCAGGTTAAAGAAAGGCAAAAGCAGTATGGGCGCAATGAAGTAGCGGAGAAACAGGCAAATCCTGCAATAACTTTTGCAAAGAAGTTCTGGGGCTTAACTGCCTGGATGCTTGAAGTAGCCATGGTGCTTTCTTTAGTTTTAAGCAACTACTTAGATTTCTACATAATAACAGCCTTGCTGCTTGTAAACGCCCTTTTAGGATTTATCCAAGAACGGCAAGCTACACGAGCAGTTGGAGCCCTCAAGCAGAAACTGCAGCTAAAGGCACGCGTCTTACGAGATGGCGTGTGGCAGACATTAAATGCTGCTGAAGTTGTACCTGGCGATGTTATCAGGGTCAGATCAGGTGACTTTGTTCCTGCGGATTTCAAGATACTTGATGCTGAAGCCACAGTTGATCAGTCAGCCATAACCGGCGAATCCCTTCCTATCGACAAAAAGACCGGCGATGTTGTTTACTCCGGATCGCTCGTTAGAAAGGGTGAGGTTACAGGTGTTATTACTGCCACGGGCGTTCACACCTATTTTGGCAAGACAACACAGCTTGTTCAGTTAGCCAAGCCTAAACTGCATATGGAAGAGGTTATTTCCAGCCTCATGAAGTGGCTTCTTGTTTTGGTTGTTTCCTTGCTTGTTGTTACCGCCGTCGTTTCTTGGGTTCGAGGAATAAACCTATTAGATGTAGTGTCCCTAGCGCTGGTCTTGCTTGTGTCTGCAATTCCAGTAGCCTTGCCAACTATGTTTACGATTACTATGGCTTTAGGCTCCTTTGAACTCGCAAGAAAAGGCGTTTTAGTTACTAGGCTTAGTGCGTCTGAAGATGCTGCCCTTATGGATGTGTTGTGCGCTGATAAAACGGGAACAATCACTGAAAATAAGCTATCAATAGCCGACATTTCAGAGATGAATAGTTACACGAAAGATGATGCTCTCATATTTGGCGCTTTAGCTTCTCAAAAAGCGAATCAGGATCCAATTGATCTAGCATTCTTTGGTGCCCTTGAAGATAAGAAACTAAAGTTAGACGAGTATGAGCAGAAGAAATTCATTCCCTTTGATCCTTCCACGCGCAAAACGGAAGCGATAGTTGAGAAGAAAGGCGAAATATTTAGGGTTATTAAAGGTGCAGTGTCGGCAGTAATGCAAGCCTGCGGTACCAAAGAAGATGAAAAAACAACCATTGAGCAGAAAATGAATGGTTTGGCAAACAAAGGTTATAGGGTTATGGCGGTGGCGGTTGGCAAAGAAGCGTCCGCAATGGTGATAGTTGGTTTAGTGGGGCTATATGATAAACCGCGGAAGGATTCTGCGAAACTGATTGATAGGCTTCGGTCTCTGGGAATTTCGGTTAAAATGCTCACTGGGGATTCTCTGCCTATTGCAAAGCAGATAGCGCAAGAAGTGGGTTTAGGCGATAAGGTTACGCGTATGGCTGATGTTGAGAGCTCTAGAAGCCAGGACGCCCTGTTTGCAGCTGAAGTCGTTGATAAAAGTGACGGCTTTGCTGAAATTTATCCGGAAGGTAAGTACCGCATTGTTAAGGGGTTGCAGGCAGAAAAGCATGTTGTTGGAATGACTGGAGACGGAATAAACGACGCTGCCGCGTTAAAGCAGGCTGAGGTTGGAATAGCCGTTAGTAATGCTACTGATGTGGCAAAGGGTTCAGCCAGTGTTGTTTTAACTGAAGAAGGTTTGTCCAATGTCGTAAATTTAGTTGTTACCGGCAGAATGATTTATCAGCGGATATTGACTTGGATTTTTAATAAGATTGTAAAGACTTTTCAGGTAGTTTTGTTTGTTATCGTTGCATTTCTTCTTACTGGATTGTTCGTTGTAGGCGCTTTTCAAGTGGTTCTGCTGCTTTTCTTGGTTGACTTTGTAACTATTTCGCTTTCAACAGATAATGTACGGCCATCTGAAAAACCTGAAACATGGAATATTACCCCTCTTGTTAAAGGCGCTACAATACTAGGAGTTGCAAGCGTCATTGAGTCTCTGGGGCTGCTTTATTTGGGCCTTAACTACTTAGGGTTATCAAATACTGCAGTATTGAATACTTTCTCGTTTGATATGTTACTATTTGGCGGATTATTCACTATTTTTGTTGTTCGGGAAAGAGGCAATTTCTGGAAGTCAAAACCAAGCCGACCACTTTTAGTTGCAGTAATCGCAGACATACTGATTTCATCGATTATCTCAATTACAGGAATACCTGGATTAGCACCTATACCACCTATGTACGTGGCTTTAGCATTGGCATGGTTCTTTGTTTTTGGACTGTTATTTAATGATCAGATAAAAACCCGCCTTATACGCAAGCCATTTGACTGAGTTACAAGTGCTAACCTTTTTAGTCATCATAGAAAACAGCTACAAATAACCAAATAACAAACAACCTCTTTTTAGCATTTTAAATTCAAAATGAGAATAAGAGATGTTTTGCCGTCTGCTTGAAGTTGAACGATTATTTTCTTGCCAAGCAAGTCCATTAGCATACCCGTTTACTTTCTAAACATAATCTATTAATATTGTTTATCTATTAAACAATGTTATATCAAAACAAAAGGTTATCGAAGCGCACTTAAGGAAAAGGGGAGGTGATTGAGTGTTATTTGAGGCAACACATAAGCACCAAACGTCTCAGTGTCCTCTGTTGACATCTGAAGGCAAAGGCATGCTCAAAAAGCTGTTTTCCGATGAGAACGTTAAGAGTGCCGGAGTCAAAATAGTCGCTGGCTACATGAGCTGTCCAGCCGACACAGCGGAAGATCACAAGGGGTTCTTCACAATAGAGGCGGACAGTCCGGTTGCAGTTTCAAAATTTTTCGGTCAGATGTCAGTTGAAGTGAGACCAGTTCAACCCCTAAGTGAAGTTGCAAAGAAACTGTAATAAGCAAAAACGCAATTGCCGGCTCTTTACCGGCTTTTTTTCTGATTTGTTCTATTTCGAGCCGTTTAGAAGAAATGTTACCAAACAGAAGCTCCACATATTGCCCCCCGATATTTGGGCGTGCGCTAGGTCCAGGCTATTTCAAGTTTCGCCCCCTTCACCCAAAATCGAGGATTCAAACCTATAGAGGTCTAAGTCTTTACCGGGCTCATCCTCGGTAGGACACGAGTTATAGGTCCTTTTTTGCCTTTAGGACTGTTTGTTTTGAGTGCAAACACGAGCGCCATTCAGAAAAGGCCCCATACTTGAATGGGTTCAGAACCATTAATGGGGCTGCCCGTCCCCATACCCAAACGGGTTCAAAGCCTTATTCAAACAAGAAGGGATAATCTCCTCATCTCAAACAATAGCGGTCGGAAAAAGAGTACATGCAACTTGCCACTCAATTGTTAATTATTATCACTCAAAAGCGAGTCCGATGGGATGCGCTTAATCATTTAAGCGAATCCTCACTTAAGAAACCTTTTTCCGATGAGCCCTATAAAATAACAGTAAATTTCTCTAACGTTTGTGTTTCTTGAAGTAAACCAACAAACCAACAGCCACGACAACCCCAACCACAAAAGCAAAAGCAACAGACAAAGTTGGAAAAGATACAGCTACGGAGAAAGCCATCGTCTCGGAAACAGCAACGTTTCCAGCCTCATCCCAAGCGTAAACCGTCACGTTATGCGCTCCAACAGATAACATAGTCAACGTCATATTCCCTATAACTGTAATGTTCTCATGTCCGTCAAGGCTATATGCGATTTGCGAAACCGTCTTATTAACCGTAAAATCCAGAGGCACGTCAGATGTGTTGTAGGCTTTCGTTTCTGGAGATAGGATTGAGATGTTTGGAGGGATGGAGTCAATGTTGAATGAAACTGTTGAGAAAACAGCCCACACAAAACAACTATAAGATATCCAAAATGAATCAGCTCTTATCCAGACTGTTATGTTATGGGACCCCTGAGACAAATCAGTCAGGGTCGCATTGCCAACATAACGATTTCCTGAACCCGAGAGAGCTACGGAAGGGTTGTCTGGGAATTCATCAAGGAGGTTAGTGTTTACGATTAGGTT
Source organism: Candidatus Bathyarchaeota archaeon (assembly GCA_003133625.1). Taxonomy (GTDB): domain Archaea; phylum Thermoproteota; class Bathyarchaeia; order Bathyarchaeales; family Bathycorpusculaceae; genus Bathycorpusculum. The sequence continues at coordinate 10,051 of PKYH01000044.1, forward strand.
GACAAGTTTAGATGTGTCATAGTCCAAAGTACAGCCATGCCTGAGAAAAAGGTCAAAAAGACCCCCGCTAAAATTTTCCATTGGTACAACATCGGATATTACTGTAAAAGCTAATGTAACGTTGTTTTCGTTATAGGTCTTATTCTCTGGGGACTGTATGGTAACGTTTGCGTTTGTGTTTCCGTCAATGATTGTGTTATTATTAGAGGTTGTATCCCCCTGAACGATGAGTGTCCTTGCTCCATTTTGTATTAACAGTGTTCCAGCTAACACTGAGACCAGAAGCGACAAGATGAGTGTTAGTGCTAATGCTTTTCTTTTCGAAAGCATCAAATCTCTCACTGTGTTCTAATATCCTGTTTAATATCGGGCTGTTCCTCTGGTAAAAGAGTTTTTGTACAGGTTTCTGGACTAAGCGCCTAT
>PKYH01000137.1 GCA_003133625.1 Candidatus Bathyarchaeota archaeon
ACTGGTATGACGCCTTTTTCTACGATCGGTAGTATGCATTCGCGGATGTTTTTTTCGCAGTCTTTGAGGATTGGGTTGGCGTTTTGGAATGCTGAGTCGGTTATTATTGGCCAGTTGTTGTCGATTGGGTCGAAGTAGCAGGATTCTGCACCGTTTGAGTTTAGCGCAGCGGCGAATATTCTTATGCTGGTTCGCTCACCCATTGAGAGGATGTCGTCTAAGTCTTTTTTTTCTAGTTTTCCATTGGAAGCGTGTTTCACGGTGGTCATGAGCACATCGGTTGTTTTGCCCATAGCGGAAACCACAACGGCGATGCGTGTGCCTTTTTTAGCTTCGTTCAATACGGCAACTACAGCTTTTAAGAGTCTCTCGTGATCCGCTAAGCTGGAACCACCAAATTTAACCACAATTTTTTTGTTATTTACCATTTTGTTACACCCATTTTGAACCCAGAACTTTTCTTAAAATTTTTTCAGTTCTGAGCTTAGTAAAAATAATAATAAAAGTAGTAGTCGAAGCTAAGGAACTGTGACGCACTGTTTTCTTTCTTGTTTTTGCAATTAGACATTAACGCTTCGAACCTTGTTGAATGAGACATCATCCAGAAAATATAAGCGTTTCGGAAATAGACAACGATTTAACCGATAACTGCTTAACTTTATCTGTGGAAAATACTATACTCCCCCCATTTATAGGCCCAATTTTAAGAACGAAGGTTAACTTGCGGTGTTTGTCTTTCTTTAAACAGTCAGGGTATAGTCTTTATCAATTCGACCGTGTATAAGAAACTGAGGAAAGTATTCCAATGAAAGCTCAAAATGACTGGCAGCAAATCCTCATCCAATGCAAAAACAACGTGCAAACCAGCATTAAACCATGCCTTAAAACCATCAAGGAACCACAACCCGACCTCGGCAAGGGTGCCGGTGGAGACGCTATGAAGCCAGTGGATTTGGCAGCTGAAAAAGCAATAGTTGAAACCCTAAAAAAGCATGATGTTTCTTTCACGTTAATTAGTGAAGAGTCAGGAGTAAAAAAATTTGGTGCGACGCCTGACGAGTGTTATGTGACAGTTGACCCGATAGATGGAACCACAAACTTGTTGCATGGTTTGCCCTTCTATGCTTGTTCAATTGCAGTTTCCCGCAAGCCTGCCGTGGGGGATGTTTATGCTGGGCTGGTTGTTGACCTTTTCCATGATGTAACGTATACTGCGTTTAAGGGCAAAGGGGCATATCGGGATGGCGAAAAAATAGAAACATCAAAAACAGTTTCTTTGGATGAGGCAGTTGTAGGCTTAGACATAAACACTTACAAAGTTAAAGAAGTGGCTCCTAAACTGACCGCTCTTATCGAGAAAACAAAACATATTCGCCACTTTGGCGCTAACGCGCTTGAACTCTGCTATGTGGCTAATGGCTTGACAGACGCCTTCATTGATATGCGCGGAAAACTGCGCACGACAGATGTAGCTGCTGGCTTCCTCATCATCAAAGAGGCAGGCGGAATAGTAACAACCCCAGAAAATCAAGCGTTAAACGTTAAGTTGGACCCTAAGCAAACCTTGAGCTTCATAGCTTCAGGTAACATGCAAATTCACAAAAAAATCGTAAGCTTGGTTAAATCGTAAATGTTAAATTTACTTTTGCCACACCCTGCCGCTCTCATAAAAGCGGAAAAAACTAAAACTCTTCTTATCGCTGACCCGCATATCGGCTGGGAAATTGCGCTGCAAAAAAAAGGCATCCATGTACCAAGCCAAACGCCAAAAATTCTCAACAAATTAACTGCGATAATCACAAAATACAAGCCACAGCAGTTGGTTATCCTTGGCGATGTAAAATACACAGTGGTTTCAAGCGAACTGGGCGAGTGGCATGATATCCCAGATTTTTTTGCCAAATTGCAAGGATACGTTGGCGACATAGCTATTGTACGTGGTAACCATGACGCCAACATTGAACCGCTCCTGCCGGAAAACATCAAGCTTCTGCCAGCAACAGGAGCAGTAATAGGCGATGTAGGCGTTTTTCATGGTCACAAGTGGCCTTCGCCAGCCTTGCTGAAATGCAAAACATTGGTTATGGGGCATTTGCATCCCGTTGTGGTTTTCCGTGACCCTGCAGGCTTTAAAATTACAAGGCAAGTGTGGATGAAAGCAAACTGCAACGCCGAAGCTTTAGCGAAGATTCTCTTGCAAAAACACAGAGTAAAAATCGAAGACACCGTTGCAGAAACTCTGCAGAAACATTACAAAGTCAGGTTGAAGACATCGCAGATTTTCATAATGCCCAGTTTCAACGATTTCTTAGGCGGCAGACCAGTAAACGAAACAAGACCCAGAAAAGAAGTCGGCAGTGAAGCATTGATTGGACCTGTTTTGCGCTCGGAAGCCGTAGACGTGGATAACTCTGAGCTTTACCTTTTAGACGGCACATACTTGGGGACATTGAATCAGTTGAGAAGCTTATGAATTAGTTAGGGATTGCTGGTTAACTCTTATATTTACCGCATGTTATATGCATGTTATAGTTTGAGGGAGGAAAAACAAATTGAAACTAGTAACAGTCCTACTACCAGAAGCATATCTGGAAGGTTTAGATGAACTAGTCCGAGCTAATATGTATCCAAGCAGAAGCAGCGTAATTAGGTCTGCCGTGCGCGACTTGCTTAAGAAAGAGCTTTGGGAGCAAAAACGCGGAAGATAACCGCGCCTATATCCCTTTTACTGAATCGTTAAGCCTTCGTGCTGTTTGAGCTGGGTCGCTTGCCATAGTGATTTCTCGTCCAACTATGAGGTAGCTGGCGCCTGCTTTAACTGCAGTTTCTGCCGCTCCGCCTTGAGCACCAACACCGGGCGAGTAAATGGGGACTTTTCCCTCAACAATCCTTTTTACTTCAGCTATCTTTTCTGGGTAAGTGGCGCCGACGACTACTCCGTCAGCACCCCATTTTAAGGCTTTTTTGGCAAAGGAAACATACTGCAGGGTTTTTTCGCCTGTTTCTTGATCGATTATTGTTTGACCATAGCCTTCATTTGCTCCTTTGTGGCTCATGTAGGCAAGAAGTATGACGCCTCGCCCAAGCCTCTGGGAGACTTCAAAGAGCGGTTTTAAGCCTTCGTCCCAGCCGACAAACGGGTTAGCGATTAAAGCGTCAAAACCTGCCGAGTAATAATATTCTGCGATGACTTGGTTTGTGGCGCCTATGTCGTTTACTTTAGCATCCATAATTGCCAATAGTCCTTGACCGCGAATTTGCTCAACCAGTTGCTGCACGCCGTCAAAGGTGCCGAGCGGAAGAACAAGATGATGATTTATTTTAACCGCACAAATATACGGATGAACGGCTTTGAGAATTTTTTGGGCCTTCGCCAAAACTTTGTTTCGGTTCTCTGGAGTCTCATACGGAAAATCCAACGCTAAAACAATTGATGAATTCTTACTCTTGGCTGCTTCTTGCATTTTCGCTTTAAACGACATTGGTAATGCCTCTTGCTGTATCCTGTTGAGCGATTAGCTATTTCATTTTTTCGTCTGCTCCTGTCATGTTGCTTATTGTACCAAACTTTCCTTTTTGCGTAAACTCAAATCTAAATCAACCAACAGAACACTCGTTACTAAAGTTGTTCATCGCCCCGACAGCTTAAGCATATTTGGAGCATATAGTAGACCCGGGGGTAGGCTAATGCGCACACACATATCGAAAGCAAAAAGCCAGTAAACTAAACATAAAAATTTATGATAAGCTTAATTTCCCTCCTCAAACAGGCATATAACAATAAGTGCAAGCTTACTCCATAAATTTGCACTACTTGCAAGGAAAAAAAAAGATGAAAAACACCGTTGCGGAAAAAGTTATCGCTCAACACTTAGCTGAAGGACGAATGGAAGCCGGCGAAGAAATTGCCTTAAAAATAAGGCACACACTAACTCAGGATTCCACAGGCACTTTAGCTTACCTTGAATTTGAAGCCATGGGCGTTCCAAAAGTCAAAACACAGCTAAGCCTAAGCTTCGTTGACCACAACATGCTTCAGAATGATTTCAGAAATATGGATGATCACCGCTACTTGCAAGGAGTCGCAGCCAAATACGGCATTGTTTTCTCGCGTCCAGGCAACGGCATCTGTCACCAACTCTATCTTGAACGTTTTGCTCAACCGTCCCTGACGCTTTTGGGAAGTGACAGCCATACTCCAACTGCGGGCGGCATGGGCATGATTGCCATTGGCGCTGGAGGACTCGACGTTGCCGCAGCCATGGCTGGAGAACCCTTCTACCTTGAAATGCCAAGTATTTTAGGAGTAAAATTAACTGGGAAGCTTTCGCCTTTTGTTTCAGCCAAAGACGTTATTCTACAAGTACTCAAAGAATTGACTGTGAAGGGCGGAGTAAACAAAATTTTAGAATACTTTGGCTCAGGAGTTAAAACACTGAGCGTTCCTGAACGAGGAACCATAGCGAATATGGGCACCGAAACAGGAGCCACAACATCCATTTTCCCATCCGACGAAACAACAAGGACTTTCCTGCGTGGACAAGGAAGAGAAAACCAGTGGACCAAGCTTAAAGCAGATGACGCTGTAAAATACAGCGAAATCCTTAAAGTAGACCTTAATGCAGTTGAACCGTTAATAGCATTGCCTCACAGCCCAGACAACGTTAAACCAGTAACCGAAGTTGAAGGAACACCAGTAGACCAAGTATGCATCGGCAGCTGCACCAACTCATCACTTAGAGACTTAAAAATCGTCTCCGCCCTCCTGAAAGGCAAAAAAATCAGCGATAACGTCAGCCTCACCATTTCGCCCGGTTCAAGGCAAGCCTTACAAAACCTAGCAGTTACAGGCGAACTTGAGCCTTTAATTCAGTCAGGCGCCAGAATACTTGAAAACGCTTGCGGTCCATGTATAGGAATTGGTCAGGCTCCGACGACCGAGGGCGTGTCGCTTCGAACGTTTAATCGCAACTTTAAAGGCCGCTCTGGAACACAGGATGCTAAGGTTTACTTGGTTAGTCCAGAGACAGCGGTTGCATCGGCTATTACTGGTGAAATTACGGATCCGCGAAAGCTCGGCAAGTACCCAGAGATTAGCTTGCCAGAAAGGTTTGTGCTAAGCGATAACATGTTCATTTACTCGACTACAAAGGCAACATCCCGTGTCGCGATGGGACCCAACATTAAACCCTTACCATCATTCAAGCCGATGCCTGACCGATTAACTGGTGAAGTGTTGCTGAAGCTTGGCGATAACGTTTCAACCGACGACATTTTGCCAGGAGGCACAGAAATCATGTCCCTGAGAAGCAACATTCCCGAAATAAGCAAATACACTTTCTGCCGCGTTGACAAAACCTTTGCCTCCCGTGCCCTCGAAAAAAACGGCGGCTTCATTGTGGGGGGCGAAAATTACGGTCAAGGATCCTCGCGGGAACACGCCGCATTGGCGCCTAAATACCTCGGCGTAAAAGCAGTTATAGCCAAATCTTTCGCTCGGATACATATGGCTAACTTGGTTAATTTCGGAATTCTGCCCTTAACCTTCACCGTTAAACAGGATTATTCAGGCATCGCGCAAGGTGACGCGTTGGATTTGGATGTTAAAGACTTAAATGAGCGCCTACTTGTGAAGAATTTGACTAAGGACACAAAAATAGAGGTTGCATTAAGCCTCAGCGAGTTAGAGAAACGCATTGTTAAAGCAGGCGGAAAACTAGCCGCTATAAAAGCAAAACAAAACAAACAGCTTTAATTTAAAAATGATTTTACTTAAGATTTGCATTATTTCGCGGATGCATGTCATAAAACGTAAACTTGGAAGCCTCTGAACCTACTCGTGTGCCACTGCACTTTTTATGTGGCACCATCATTAAAAAATAAAGCGGTTAAACACCCCAAACTGTTGAATTAGTAAGTTGCCAAGTGATGATTAAGTTATATTGCGGGTTGTTGTATTCTTGAACGTTGGTTAAGGTATCGAGCATTCCTGTTTGTTTATCGAAATAGACACCCATGAAGTCATAGCGCTGTGTATTACCTGTTGGGTCGTTAATATCGGTAAATACGTTTTCTATTGACCAGAAATTTGTTTGCCTAGTAGAGCTAGAATATGTTTGAGTGCCTGTGCTGTTAACGATGAGCTCATCGTATCCCTTAGGGCGTAGCAGGTCATTTACATTAAGGTTAGGAGCGTAAATAGCCCAGAAGTCGCCATTATCCGCACCTGTCGATAAATCGACCCATTCTGAGTTCTGAACTGCTGTTCCATTTGTGAATTGCCATACTGTATCAAACGATACTACAGAGCCATTGATTCCTGTTATGGTGACTTTGTAGTAGTCTGTACCGTTATATTCCGAGAGATAGCCTGGAGTTACTGCATCTGCACTGCCTAAAACCGAGGCCCCTGTTAGTTTGTAAGTGAACGTGTCACCAACAGTGACACCTGGCACTACCGGGCTTGAAGAAGTTTGGGTTGTATAGACTATGGCAGCGACGACTGCAATGCCTACTAGTAAGACCAAGAGAAAGATGGCAATATACACTTTCTTACTCATAGCTTTCTTAGGCATAACTTAATCAGTGCAGTAGTCAGGTATTTAGTTGTTTTCCCAAAAGGTCATCGCAAAACAAGCATAGACCTAATTGCAGAAAAACGAAATTGTTCATCATGATAAAGTAAATGTGGAGCTGTTAATGAGGTAAATTTAAGAGAAAGGACCTTTAATGAGAATTCGGTGGAAAACTTGTATTGTCACACGTGTGGTACGCAACTTCCAGACGACGCAGCGTTCTGTGTCAAATGCGGAACAAGCACAACATTAACTTTAACTAAGCCACCTGCGGCTTCAACTTCACCAGTTGTCGCCCCTTCAGGAGTAGCATCATTGAAATGCCCAAGTTGCGAGCACCCATCACGCCCAAATTCGGCGAGATGATTATCTCATGTGAATACTGCGGTTCAGCAGTAACTTTAGGAATTGACGGTTGGAAAGGAATTCAGAAGCAGACGATGCTGCCTCTAAAGTTCGAGGATAAAGATCAGATGATTAAAATGATTCATGGCTTAATGGATCGTGGACTATTGCACAGGCACTTGCAGGAGAATTCAACGCTTGAGGATATGAACCTTAGCTTTGTTCCATACTGGATTTTGTCTGTTTCTGCACGAACATCTGTTGTGGCTACCGACATGGCAGTCGAAGGTGGCGAAATTGCTACTACTGCCGCGTTAATCGGCGTCATGGGTGGAATGGGCGGCAGAAGAGGCGGTTTCGGCGGACCTCTGCTCACAGGAGCAGTGCTTGGTTCTATGATGGGTGGTGCTGGTCAAGCTGCGGCAAAGAAGGTTTACGAGATGAACGATAACATTTACTTTCCAGTCATAGCGCTTAAGGCATTAAGCCAGTACCAACCGAGAAATTACCAGTTCAACCTTGACAACAGACAGCTTTTTGATGTTTCGAAAATTCCCAAAAACGTTAAAGTTTTAAACGGAGACGTTGGCGAAGAAGCGGCAACTTATCAGGCTAAGACGCTTGTATCGCAATTGCAGTCGGATAAGGCTCATGAGCAATACCACATGATTCAGGAGTTGCATACGGATGTGGATGTTGCTGAATCAGAGTTGCTTTATGCTCCAATCTGGTTTGCCCGATATGACCACAAGGGAAACAAAATAGTTCTAGTAATCGATGGCGACTCTGGCAACGTAATCAACAGCATCGGACTCTAACCGCTTCACTTTGAATAAGCACGGTATGCTTTAAAACGCGCCAGATTACACCTGCTCTCTCTTCTCGGCTGGCTTTTTGCCATTAAAAAAACTAAGACAAATAGCATACCCCTCGCCCTAAAGGCAGTTTCTACAAAAGCAGTGGCATATCTGCTTATCGAACAGAACTTCTCAATTTAACAACGCAGGTTTTTTATGGTAAAAAAAATTTAGGTGTGCCAAAATATTTATTAGGTGAACCTAAACATTTTTTAGGTATGCCTAAATCAGAAGTAGCATCAAGCAAAAGCATGCAAGATTACCTCAGAGCAATAGCGGCGCTGTCAAACAATGGCGACCCTGTCAGCACAACCGAAATCTCCCGATACTTCAAAATTGCCCCAGCAAGCGTAACCGAGATGCTAAAGAAACTATCTGAAAACGGTTACGTGAATTACTCATCATATCACGGAAGCACCCTCAATGCGAAGGGTCTGAAAGAAGCACAGAAGATTACTCGTAAGCACAGATTACTTGAAAGGTTCCTGTCAGACGTGCTGCATATTGGAAAAGATCAAGTCCACACTCAAGCCTGCGAAATGGAACACTCGTTATCAGATGAAGCGGAAGAGTCACTTTGCCGCTTTCTTAATCATCCTGGCAAATGTCCTGACGACGACAAAATAATTCCTGCTTGTGACCTGCCGTTCTCAACATGTGAGGAATGCATCGCTTTGCATAAGCAAGGCTTAGAAGAAGTGGGAAAACGCCAACAGAACCTTAAATCGATATGCAATCTTAAATCAGGCGTTCACGCAAAAATCTCCTTTATCAGAGGCGAACACAGAATCCTTCAAAGACTTCTGGACATGGGATTAACTCCTGGAACTCCGATAAAAATCGAAAGAGTCGCACCGCTAAAAGGACCCATCGAAGTTTGTGTAAGAGGTTCAAAAGTTGCACTTGGGCAAGACATTGCTGCAAACGTCTTTGTTGATTTAGATGGGAATAACATCCAAGGAGAAAATCACTTCCGCAGACGACGAGGTTGGCGAGGCGGTCATGCTCGAAACGACCCAACATCAGTGACCTGATATGTCGTGCCACTTAAATTCATTCTACAACTCTAAAGAGAAAACCAGTGGAAAAACTCTAACCATTGCCTTAGCCGGCAACGCCAATGTTGGAAAAAGCGTCCTGTTCAATCAACTTACAGGTTCAAGCCAGATAATCGGTAACTGGCCCGGCAAAACGGTGGAAAAAGCCGAAGGCACACTCACATTTGAGGGGCAAAAAATCACGGTTATTGACTTGCCCGGCATCTACTCTTTCTCCACGTTCGGTATGGAAGAACTCGTTTCCCGAGAATACATTGCCATTGAAAACCCCGACGTTGTCATAAACGTGGTTGACGCGGCGGTTTTGGAGCGCAACTTGTTCTTTACCATGCAACTCATCGAGATGGACGTTCCGCTGGTTCTTTGTCTAAATCAGGTAGATGAAGCGAAGAAAAAAGGCATAACCATCAACCGCAAAAAGCTCGAGCAGCTCTTAGGCGTGCCCGTAGTTTCCACTGTAGCCATTCGGGGCGAAGGAATATACGAACTAACCAAAACCGCCCTCACCGTCGCACGAGACCGCCAAAACCACAAGTCCCAACTCAGATACGGCGCCGAGATTGAGCAACGCATAAGCAAACTGGACCAAACCGTCCAAAATGCCAACCTGAACCTGAATTATCCTTCCCGCTGGGTCGCCATCAAACTGCTTGAAAATGACCCTGAAATCAAAAAGTTAGTGGCATCTTCCGAATCTGTCGACAAGGCTTCTGAAGCTTTGGCTGCTGAAATCTCCGCAATCCACCATGAACACTCGTTTGCCGTTATTGCTTCGGAACGGTATGGTTTGGCGAGCAAGATTGCGAATGAGGTGCAGCGGCAAGCCGAAGTCCGAACAACCGTTTCTGACAGGATAGAGTGGATAACTACTCACCGAGTCTTGGGCTATGTTACGTCTGCGGCGGTGATTGCGGGTTTGCTGGTTTGGACGTTCAGCGTCGGCAACCTGCTTTCAGGATTATTCTCGAAGGGTCTATCGTTTTTTTCGCCTGTTGATCCTGCTTTGAGTGGGTCAATTCAGGGCATACTCTGGAACGGATTGTGGGGCGGAGTAGTCGCAGGTTTAACGCTGATTATTCCGTTTGTTGTGCCCTTTTACCTGATGCTTGCCATGATTGAGGACTCAGGCATTCTCACCCGCGTGGCGTTCATGATGGATAGCGCCATGCACAAAATCGGCCTCCACGGCAAAGCACTAATCCCCTTGATTCTAGGTTTCGGCTGCAATGTACCTGCCATTCGCGCCTGCAGGATCATGGAGACGAAGCGTGAGCGGTTGCTGGCGACGTTTGCAATCACGTTTGCTCCCTGTACCGCTAGAACAATCGTCATCCTTGGTTTGGTGGCTGTTTTCCTAGGTCCCTGGTGGGCGTTATCTCTGTATGTCGTAGACATCGCGCTTATTTTCGTTCTTGGAAGAATAGCGTTGAAAGTTGTTCCAGGGCAATCCACGGGACTGATTATGGAGATGTCCTCTTTCAAAGTTCCTTCGTTGTCCGTGGTTGCTAAACAAACTTGGGCGCGAACCAAGTCCCTGATATACGTAGTGTTCCCGCTGTACATCGCTGGAAGCGTCGTAGTTCAAGTCTTGTATGCGGTGGGTGTTCTGCAGCAAGTAAGCAATGCGTTATCACCTATCACAGTTTTCTGGCTTGGACTCCCCGCCATAGCTGGCATACTGCTGATTCTGGGGTTCGTTCGCAAGGAAATGGTATTACTAGCTGCGGTTGCCATCTTTAGCTCAACCAATCTTGCTTTGTTCTTTAGTCCGGTTCAACTAGTGACGCTTGCCTTAGTGAACATGATTTATATTCCATGTTTGTCTACGGTGGCTGTGCTGGCGAAGGATTACGGTTGGAAGACTGCCGTTGTCATATCAGTTGCAAACTTTGCCGTTGCGATACTGGTAGGCGGAATAGCTTTCCGTCTCCTTTCGATAGTTCTATAAACCTGACAACGAAACTAGAAGCAAATTGGCGAAGTCTAGTGGTCAAGCTTTTTTGGTGAAGAAGAAAACGCCGTAAACCTTGTACGGCAGCATCTGTTGAAATTTAAAATTGCCTGCTTCAATTTCTGATTTCAGCGTTTCTGGATTTTGGACTGGAGCGCCAGGAAAGATGCCTTTCTTCACGACTTCCACAATTATGAGCTTTGCCTCGGGCTTCAGAACCCTGCTGAACTCCTTTAAAACTGCTTCACTTTTGCCAATTTCATGGTAGACTGTCACGAGAAGTATCATGTCAACTGAGCTATCTCCAAGTTGAAGACTTTTGCCTTCACTCTGCAAAAACTGAATATTCTTAGCTCCTGCCTTCGCAGCTTTCTTTTGGGCTTTTTTAAGCATCTCGGGTGAAAGGTCAACCGCCATCACCATTTTGGCTTTCTTTGCAAGTTCTATGGTGTAGTAGCCGGGTCCACATCCAAAATCAACTACAACATCGTTTGGGCTGATGGCAAGTTTCTCTACGAGTTCGGAAGGTGGCTGAATCCACCGTCTTATCGGGTTATCTAGAAAGAAAGCGCCTGATGCTGAATACGGGTGTCCTTTATGTGACATGCTTTCGACTCTTCCATTTAACTGGACTTTTTCCTTAATTAGCCTTTGTTTCTTGAAAAATATATGTTTTAGAGTTTGAAAACATTCTGGAAATAATTGTTACGTTGATTTTGGCATAGTATTCGCCTATGATGACATTGCCACATCGCGCGCAAATTATAACGCAAAAACCAAAAATGTCTCCCAGCGGGATCCCCATACGTTTTGCTTATAAGAGTGCAAGGTAGGATTTGAACTCTCAATGTGATGGAGAGGTCACCCTCGCAATTCCTTTTTTTCTTTTTTAGTGGACTTGCTTATCTTTTTGCAACAGTTTCCGCTAACTCAAGCATTCCGAATTCTTCTCGCTCTTTGGAGCAAAGCTTTTCGTATATTTGCAGTGTCTGCTCAGCAGCTTCTCTCCACGTAAAATATTGCAGTACCCTCTTTCTCCCGTTTTCTCCCCATTTCTTAGCTCGATCAGGATCGGAGAGTGTTTCTTTGATTCCCCATGCGATATCAACTGGACTTCCGCCGTTTACATGGACACCGTTTTGATCAGGCCCGTACGGTACGACCTGTTCCCTGAAGCCGACTACACCCTGCGCTCCGACTATTATCGGTTTTGCCATTGACATCGCTTCGAGGCTTACAATTCCGAAGGGTCCGTACGTGGATGGAAAAATGCAAACGTCTGCGGCTGCATAGTGAAGAATGCGTTCTTTCTCAGGCACAAACTCGAATCTGCAGGCAACTTTGTCTTTTATGCCAAGTCTATTTGCCAACTCGGTCACGTCATTTTGCTGTTCGCCCTTTCCCAGGATAACCAATTTAGCGTTTGGATAATCTGCTAATACTGTGGGCATCGCTTGAATCAAATTTGTTACGCCTTTGACCCATGTCAATCTACCTAGGAACAGGATCATTTTATCATCGGGCTTTATTCCGTATCTTTCACGTATCGATTCTATTTCCTCAGGCTTGGGCTTGTTTGGGTTATACACCGCGGGATCTACGCCGTTCCAAACAACGCTTATTTTTGATTTTGGCCATCCGTGCCTCACTAGGTCCTCCTGCATTGCGCAGCTCACCGTTACTATACTGTCTACTTCTTGGGAGGCAGCCCATTCTAGATGTGAGACCACTTCTGAACCTTGCCCGCCGCCTCTTCCCCATTCTGTGCTGTGAACATGAAACACAACAGGAATCTTTGTTTCGTTCTTGACCATCATGCCAGATATGCTGCTTAGCCAGTCATGCACACAGACGACATCATAATTGCAGCCTTCTTTTTTTAACATGCTGTTTATGAACTTCGTTGCGCAGAGTACGTTGTAAATAAATATGTCGTTGAACATACTGATGTTTGTACCCCATTTTTTCAGGTCATCAGTAACAAACATTGGAAAGATATTGCTTGCATTCGCGATTAGGGGTCGATGCACCTCAACTCCTTTTGATGATCTCTCTAGTTTTCAGGTTTCCAGGATTTAGTGTGAAGACTGTTACGTCATTGCCCATCGACACATATTCACGCGTTATGTATTCTGCATAGGTACCAAGTCCGCCTACGAGAGCAGGTGGATATTCCCAAACGAAGAAACCTATTCTCAATCACAGTCACCATTGGTGGAACATTTCTTCACGTGGAGCTTTATCGACCAGTGCTCCAGCAAGCGTATTCCAACCTAAAATCGATTCGAAACACATAAATAAGTTATGAATTGACAATTCGAATTCAACTTAACTGAATTATTTGGCTGGGCTTAAGCCTTTACAAAAGCGATTCAAGATAACATTCTGGGGGCTATTCAGCTTGTTTTCCTTAGAGCGGCCAACATATCTTGAGAAAATTCTGAAGCGCCCCAAAAAGAGCTGACGCTAGTCGGTCACTCCCATGAGCTATTTGGAGTTATCATATTCTGTTGAAGTATTCTAGTGGGGCATACCAGAAAACCGTAATCGATTTTTTGCAATCTGGGTTTTGGCATTCATACTTCTTTTTCACAACATCTCCATAGTAACTATTTTGTATTGGCTTAGCTGATGAGAATGCTGAATGGAGTCTATCCGGCGGTTCAACTTCAAGGATTACATAGCAGAAGGGGCATTCGAGAACGGCCATAATACACCCTCAAACTATTAATGCGCTAACCTGCGGTAAAAACTTGGCGATAATATTAAAAAAAACTGGTTTTGGTTGGTTGGCTTAATATCTAAATTCAAGCAAGCAAGCATTAGCTTGATAGGTGAATACCTACTCAGCGATGGGAACATTTTCCCCTCTCTTCCTGAATTAGGGGTTTCTGTTTTCCAATCGTTGAGTAGGGAACTCACCTAACCTTTTCTTTTTGAGGTTAAAGTAGAATTAGCTCTTAGTTATTTAATTAATCGTTTTGCTAAAGTTTCTATCGGCGAGAAAGTTTATTGTCCAGATGGAACCATGCATCTAGTCGATTAAAACAGCTTAGTAGTTAAAGTCAACGAGTAAAGCCCAATCTTTCGCTTGCCTCTAAGCTTTTTCCTTTCCACCGCTAAAATGCTTCATACTACGTACATCATAGCCTTAGAATGTACGTGGTAATCTGTTTTCTTTATTTTTTTTATCCAAGTTTTCAATACCGAGAGCATCAAGGTCTATGTTCAAAAGTCTTAAATCTGCAAAGCATAGAAAGTGAGCTGAGTGATTATGAAATGTCCTG
>PKYH01000168.1 GCA_003133625.1 Candidatus Bathyarchaeota archaeon
GGCAAGAGCGCTGCTGGAGCAAGAGCTGCCGCGTCACATACTGGCGCCATTGCAGGGTCAGACAAAATTTACGATGCTGCCTTCGAGCAGGGTGGAATTATTAGAGCAAGAGATATGGAAGAGTTTTTTGACATTGGAAAAGCCTTAGCTATGCAGGCGCCAGCTATGGGCAAAAATATCGGCATACTCACAGACGCAGGTGGACCCGGCGTTATGACCGTCGATGAATGCGAGCTTTTAGGATTAACAGTTGAGCGTTTTTCTAGTGAAACTGAGCGGAAATTCCAAGAACTCAAAGACAAAAATGTCATTTTGAAGATTGCTGCTACGTCAAACCCAGTTGACCTTACTGGCTCGGTTACTGATGACATGTTCGAGATTGCCGCTGATTTGATGTTTAAGGATCCGCAAATTTATGGCATAATTCTGCTTGGGCTGCATCACATGCCAGGATTAAGAGAAAAATATATCGATGGTACTGTGAAAATTGCCTCTAAATATAGCAAGCCCATAGTAATGTGCGATATTGGCGAAACAGAAATGGCGCTCTACACGCGTTCAAGGTTTGACAGGCTTTGTGTGCCTTCTTATTCTTCGCCTGAGGATGCTGCGCGAGCCATGAAAGCCCTTGTAACCTATGGTGCATACCTAAAAAGAAATGGTTGCGTTGATGAATATATTGCATCTCTTAAGAAAGTATGTATCCCTACACGTTGACGGTGATAGTTACTTCACTGCCATCCGCTATCTTAAGGCGCTCACGCAAATACCAAGGGGCAATGACCTCTAAAACGGCGCTTGGATAATTGGTAACCTGTGGAATAATAATAGCGCACTCTAAACTGTCAATGTATGCTTTGATTAGTATGCCCGTGCAGTAACCTTTTTCCGGATAAACCTCTAATCTCTCAGCATTTTCAAGAAGTTTTTTCTGCTTTGCGCTCTCATTAGAAAGGCGGATGTTTAGTGTTCCAGAATAAGGAGTAAAACCAAGCTTTTCTTCTATTTGCCGTTTAACCCATGATAAATCAATAAATTTTCGTCCTTCGCCAGTGCCAGAAAAAACCGCGCCCTTGAATATTATTTTCCCCAAAAATCAGCCTTCAAAATTTAGGCGTCACTATTTTGTTCTTTTAGCCATTGGGCAACCTTTCTAAGAATGGAATCAGTCGATATATCAACTACTGGCACAATCATTTTTTCTTTAGTTTCGATTACCTGTGTATATTTTGGCATAAGCGCGTAACCAACGAAGGTCCAGTAAACTTTGCCGTTCTCTAACAGTTCTTTGGCGACTACGGTTGTTGAAGCGGGAAGCGGAAAATACAAGAAGACAACGCCATCAACCCAGTATAAACCAGCTAGTTTGCCGCCTGCTATCACGGATGCGAATCTTGCTATTTCTTCAGGCGTATTAAAGCGGGTTTTTTCTAAGATAACGATTTCTTTGAAGGGCGAATACGTGATGGCGACTTCGGTCGTGGTCATTGCCTTTCACCGGCTGGATAGCTATGTGTTGGCGGTTCCCTTTTAATTTTGTCATAGGGTTTAGAAAAAGTTATAGAGTAGACGAACATTAAGCCTTCCTAACAATGCAAACTGGATGGTTATCGTTCCATGCCTGAAATACGCGTAGCACTTGTAGGCGTTGGCAACAGCGCATCAGCCCTGATTCAGGGAACCCAATACTACAAAGACGCTAAAGAAAACACCACTGTGCCCGGGCTAATGCACGTGAACTATGGCGGGTATCATATTAGGGACATACGGTTTGTTGCTGCCTTTGAAGTTAACAAGGATAAGATTGGCAAAGACCTCTCTGAAGCCATTTTCACAAAGCCTAACTGCTGCGTGAAATTTGCTGATGTGCCACATTTAGGCGTGAAAGTTTCTCCTGCGCCAATTTTGGATGGCGTTGCTGAGCACATGAGGCAGACTTTTAATGTTTATGATGACAGCGGCTATGATAAGGCAAATGTGGTTAAGGTTCTAAAAGAAGTGAAAGCTCAGGTTCTTGTTAACTACTTGCCTGTTGGCAGCCGAGACGCAACACGCTTTTATGCTCAATGTGCTATGGATGCTGGTTGCGCATTTGTGAATTGCATGCCCGAGTTTATCGGTTCGAATCCAGAGTGGGCTAAAAAGTTTGAAACTGCAGGTTTGCCCGTTCTAGGCGACGACATTAAGAGCCAAGTAGGAGCAACTATTCTGCATCGAAGCTTGGTGCGGCTCTGCCTTGACCGAGGCGCCATCGTTGATGAAACTTACCAGTTGAATCTTGGAGGCGACACTGACTTTTTGAACATGACCGTTGAAGACCGTTTGAAGACTAAACGAATTAGCAAAACAGAGGCTGTTACGAGCCTTGTGCCTTACGACTTGCCCACACGCATTGGACCTTCGGATTATGTCGGTTTCTTGCAAAACAAGAAGATTTGTTACATTTCATTGAAGGGGAGAAAGTTTGGTGACCGCCCCATTAACATCAGCGTAAAGTTAGAAGTGGAAGATTCACCCAACAGTGCTGGCGTGGTAATTGATTTGATTCGTGCAGCGAAAATAGCGTTGGACCGTAAAATCGCTGGCACCTTACTAAGCATGCCATCTTACGCGTTTAAGCATCCGCCAATTCAGGTTCCTGACCCTGAGGCTAGGCAATGGACGGAAGATTGGATAGCTGGCAAACGGGAACGCTAAACCCTTTCTCTTTCATGAAACCTTTTAAGCTTGAATCTAGACTTGGATATTTATTCAATATTTAGAAGGTTCAAGTGCATGGTGAAAGTTGAAGCATACGAAGTACCTGAAGGCCTCTATTATTCTAAAGATTTTGAATGGATAAAAATCGAAGGAGACAAAGTTCGCATGGGCGTCACCGACTACGCGCAGAAGTCGCTGAGAGAAATCGTTTACGCCGAATTGCCGAGCGTCGGAACGGAAGTGAAGCAAGGTGAGCCGTATGGAACGTTGGAGTCTGTTAAAGCAGTTTCAGACTTGGTTGCAGCCGTAAGCGGAACAATCGAGGAAGTCAACGATGAAGTTCAGTCTAAACCGGAGACTCTCAACGAGGACCCGTACGTGAAAGGCTGGTTAATCGTTGTTAAGCCTTCAAACTTACAGGCTGAGCTTGCAAACCTGATGGACTTTAACAAAGCTGTTGAGTGGCATAAAGCTCAAGCCCAATCCAAATAGGCAGAAGGCGAAAAGCGGATGGCTAGACGCATTATTATTATCGGAGCTAACGCTGCAGGCGTTGAAGCAGCCTCTGCTGCACGCAAAAAAGACCGCACAGCCGAAATCACGTTGATAACACAGGAGAAGACTGCAGGTTACTCACGTTGCGGCTTACCATTTGTCATTGGCGGGCAAATTCCAAGTTTTCACGATTTGATTGTTTATTCACCAGCATACTTCCAAATGTTAAAGTTGAATTTGCGGAACGAAACAAAAGCCACTGCGATTAACACTAAAGAGAAAGCCGTCACAGTTGTTGACAAGGCAGGAGCCACCGAAGTACTGCCATACGACAGCTTGGTGATTGCAACTGGCGCTGACTCGTTTATGCCGCCGATTAAAGGCAGAGAAAAACCTGGAATCCTAAGTCTCCGCGGTATAGAGGATGGTGAGAAGATTGATGCCGCAGTTAAAGCTGGCGCGAAATCAGCCGTTATCATGGGCGCCGGCTTAATTGGACTGGAAGCAGGCGTAGCCTTAATCGAGCGAGGATTAACAGTTACTGTCGTAGAAATGTTGCCGCAGATACTGCCTCAACTGCTTGATGCGGATATGGCAAAGCTGGTTCAGGAGCATTTGGAAGAGAAGGGCATGCGCATACTAATCAGCAAAGGTGTGGAAGAGTTTCTCGGCGAAGACAAAGTTACAGCTATTATGGCTGGAGGCGAGAAGATTGAGGCTGACTTGTTCATCAGCGCTTTCGGCGTAAGAGCCAACACGAAACTTGCCGTTGATGCTGGCATACCCTTAGGCGAGACACGTGCGATTAAGACTAACGCTAGAATGGAAACTGACGTGAAAGACGTGTACGCTGTTGGTGACTGCGCTGAAGCACCAAACATCATCACACACCGACCGACCTGCGCTCAACTTGGCACGATAGCGGTTAGACAGGGCAAAGTTGCAGGAATAAACGCTGGGGGCGACTATGCACAGTTCACGGGCATCTTAACCTCAGCCGTAACACGACTATTCGAGATAGAAGCGGGCTCAACAGGCATAAGCGAAACATCCGCGGCAAGAAACAGAATCGAAGTCGTCACAGGCACCATCAGCAGCAAAACAAAAGCCGATTACTACCCAACCGCTAAGCCCATCAAAGTGAAGCTTATCGTTGAAAAAGAATCACAACGCATAATCGGCGCACAAATAGTCGGCGGAGAAGAAGTCACCCAACGCATAAACGCCATCTCATTCGCCATACAAAAACAGATGACCGTGCGGGAACTAGCCAAAGCAGACACAGCATACGCACCCCCGCTATGTGAAACATGGGAGCCCATGGTTTTAGCAGCTGAAATGGTTTTGATGAAGCTGCGTTAAGCAGCAGCCTTTTTCTTTCTTTTCTCTTTGTTTGTTATCCTATTTGAGATGTTCCTGGCTGGGTGAATGGCTCGGTCATGCCGACGAGGAGTTTGCCGAACGTGTTAATGTGGTTTTCCTCTTCCGCCAGAATATCCTCCAGCAGCCGCCTTGTTGTGTAGTCGCCTTCTTCAGCCGCAACCTGAATCGCCTGCTTGTATAGGTTAATGGCTTCTTCCTCGTTCTGCTCGTCCTGCTTGAGCATCTCGATAAGGCTGCCACCAACGAAAATCGGGTCAGGTTTGGTTGTGGGCACGCCGTTGAGGTAGTCTAGGCGTTCCGCGAGGCGTTCAGCATGTTTCATTTCGGCGATGGCTGTCTTGCGGAAAATGTCTTCCACGATGGCGCCGTCCATGCCTGTGACTTGGACGTGTTGCCACATGTATTGTATGCTGACTTGGAGTTCGCGGGCTATTCCTTTATTTAAAAATTCTAAAAGTTTTTGAGAAACCAAGATTATTCACCTACAAAAAATTAGGTCGGCTTAATATATAAATTAAGTTCTAACCAAGCAAGGAACCCTTATACGCAGCGAAAATGAAGACTCTGCTTGTTTATGGCACCGCTACGGAGCAACCGCTAAAGTTTAACTGGATAGAACCATTGTTAACCAGCCGAACCCTCTCTTAAAACAGCTCACTATGAAAGGAAATGTTATGCTGAGCACCATCAGAACGATGGCTGCATTATGGAACGCTTGGAAATAAGCCGTTGGTTGAGTGAACGTGTTGAATGGAAAATAATGGCCGTTGGAATCAACTTCAAAAGCCACAAACCCACCCCACTTATTGAGAAAAGTCATGCTTTCAAGCATCGAAGCAAACAGCAAAACCAGCCCAATTCCAACAGGAATTAATTTTAACTTATGAATTCTCCTTTTCGGCTCCATCGAACCAATCAATAAACCGCTTTTATCCGCCAAAGATGCGGCTAGCAGGCAGAAAAACGGCAAAGCCAAGTAATTGTACTTGAAAGCGCTAACGTAAGGCGCGATTAAATGAAAACCAAACACAAACAACAAATCCAAACCCGCAACAGCCGCAATGGCTCCAACACAAACGACATCCAACCAAAACGTTCTCCGAAAAAGCCTCCGGTAAAGAAGCGACAGCGCCAAAGAGAAGAGCCCTGCCAAAAACAGAAACCAACCCGCACTCCCAACAAGCACCCTGGGCAAAAATAACAACGAAGGATTCGTAATGAGCACTGGATGCGTAAAATCACTGCTAAAATAAACCCCAAAAAAGTTCTGTCTCGCAAAACCCCCAAACCAAACACTCTGCAGAACAAACGAAGGCACCAAAAAAACCAGCACCTTCCTCAAAGTAAGCTTGAATCCACCCTCCTTCCTCTCGAGATAAACCATGAGCAAAAGCGGAACCAACATCAACAAAGCAAAAAGCTTAGTCATAAGCGCCACCGCAAAAACCATCCCGGAAGCCAGCAGCAGCTTCTCAGAATTCCTTCGAACAGCCAAAACACCCACAACTAGGAACAGCAAACTGAAAAACAGGCATTGAACGTCAATGAGGAAAATCCTAGACATAAAAACATGCCAAGGAACAATTCCAAAGAGCGCAGCAGCAACCAACCCAGTTCTCTTCCCATACAACACACAGCCCAACGCATAGACGAGCACAACGCAGCCAAGCCCAAAAGCCGTCACCACACCTACACCATTCGTATAGGACAAGCCTAACGCTTGGAAAACTGGCGCGTCCATGTAAAAGCCCAATGGCGGCTGATTAATCATTAGCCCAGTTGTAACAAAAGGAAAACCACGTGTAACCACGCTTGAGGCTGCTTGAAACTCAAGCTGGGAATCCCAATTAGTATAAGTTCCCGTCGACGCCAAAACAAGAAAAGAGCCAATCAAAACTCCGATTAACTGATAATGCGCACCCAAAAAAGCCCTAAAATCTTTTCGCTCCACTCCAAGCTTCCCAGCAATACCATACTTAAACGCTCAACATTTAAAATTTCCCCAACCAACCCACAAACCACAAAACCAACAGGCAAAGAAACAAAATTCTAATATTAACCAATGCAATCTCTTAATCAAGCATCTTAAATCAAGCCTTGAAAAACGTAAATGCAGGGGCCGGTCGTCTAGCTTGGTTAGGACGTTGGCTTTACGAGCCAAAGGTCGCCGGTTCAAGTCCGGCTCGGCCCACT
>PKYH01000118.1:0-14491 GCA_003133625.1 Candidatus Bathyarchaeota archaeon
TACCAAATGAGTTACGGAAGCCCACAGGAGGCTTTGCGGGAAATAGAGTTAGACATTAACGAAGGCGCGGACATGATAATGGTTAAACCCGCTTTGGCTTACTTGGACATTATTAGTCTTGCGAAAGCAAACTTTAACGTGCCCATAGTCGCATTCAACGTCAGCGGCGAATACTCGATGGTTAAAGCGGCAGCCCAGAACGGGTGGATAGACGAAAAAACCGTAATCCGCGAAATCTTAACAGGCATTAAACGTGCAGGCGCCGACTTAATCATAACCTACTTTGCCAAAGACCTCAAATCTTGGTTGAATCAAACTTGAACGAAAACAAGTCAAAAACGCTTTTTGAGAGAGCAAAAAAAGTTCTGCCCGGAGGCGTAAACAGTCCAGTCCGAGCCTTTGCGCCTTACCCCTTCTTTGTAGAACATGCACAAGGCTCAAAAATGTACAGTGCAGACGATACCACGTACATAGACTACTGCATGGCATATGGCGCTTTGCTTTTGGGGCACGCTTACCCAGACATCGCGGAAGCCGTGAAGAATCAATTAGCCAAAGGCTCGCTTTATGGCGCACCAACCGAGAGGGAAGTTGAATTTGCCGAGCTCATAGCGAAATCGTCGCCCTGCATGGAAATGCTAAGGCTTGTAAACTCAGGCACTGAAGCCACAATGCACGCCATCCGAGCTGCCAGAGGTTACACAGGAAGAAAAAAGATCATCAAGTTCGAGGGCTGCTTCCACGGGTCTCATGACAACGTTTTAGTTAAGGCAGGGTCAGGAGCCACAACTTTTGGAGCACCGAACTCGCTTGGGATTCCAGAGGAGACAACTCGGAACACGATTGTTGTGCCGTACAATGATTTTGAAGCGTTAGAAGAAACAATGAAGCGTGAAGACAATGATATTGCCGCGGTGATTGTTGAGCCCGTTTTGGCGAATGTTGGGCTTATTTTGCCAAAGAAAGATTACTTGAGTTACCTAAAAAAAATAACAAGTGACTATGGAGCTGTCTTAATTTTTGATGAGATCATAACTGGTTTCCGCTTAGCTTTAGGCGGCGCCCAAGAGTACTTTAAGGTTAAGCCTGACATGGCAACGCTTGGCAAGGTGCTCGGCGGCGGCTTCCCACTGGCAGCCTTTGGCGGCAAAAAAGAAATCATGCAAAACATCTCACCAGTCGGCAAAGTGTATCAGGCTGGAACGTTCAGCGGCAACCCAGTTTCAGCAACCGCAGGTTTCACCATTCTAAACATTCTTAACAAAAAGAAAAACGAAATTTACCCTAAGCTTGAGAAAAACTGCGTTGAACTAAAGAAAGCCCTAACCGATTCAGCTAAAGCTCACAAGGTGCAAGCGCAAGTGTACAATATCGCTTCATTGTACCAAATATTCTTCACAAAAGAGCCAGTCACCGATTACGCCTGCGCCAAGTTGTCTGACACACAAATGTTTACTACGTATTTCCATGAGCTACTGCGACAGGGAGTGTTTATTCCGCCATCACAGTTCGAAACCTGCTTCTTATCAACCGCTCACACGGAAGACGATTTGAAGCATACAATAAACGCTTTCGACAAAGCACTCAGCAAGACAGCAAAGGAGAAAACGAGTTAAAATGATTCTAACCGTTGGCACCAGAGGAAGTAAACTCGCACTTGCACAAACACAAAGAGTCCTGAAACAAATCAAACAGGCACATCCAGAAGTAGAGTTCAAACTAAAAATCATCAAAACCTTAGGCGACAAAGAACATGGCAAGCCTCTGTTCACCATTGATTGCAAGGGCATTTTTGAAAAGGAAATCGATCAGCAAGTAGTCAAAGGCGAAATCGACTTTGCCGTGCATAGCCTAAAAGATGTGCCCATCGTTGAGCAGCAAACGGGCACGGTCTTAGCCGCAATCCCGAAAAGGGACTCGCAGAACGACGTGTTCATCTCGAAAGGCAAAGTGCCGCTTAACGCGTTAGCTAAGGGCTCGGTGGTTGGAACAGGTAGTCTCAGAAGAATGGCTGAAATCAAGTACATTCGCCCCGACTTGGGTGTCCAACCAATCAGAGGCAACGTGGATACCAGAATCAATAAGGTTAGAAAAGGCGAGTTGGCGGGCGTTGTCATTGCTGAAGCAGGGCTTGAGAGAATGAATTTAGAAAACGAAATAACCGAGCGCCTGTCGCTGGATCAGTTCCCATCAGCAGCGGGACAGGGGGCTTTAGCAGTGGTCGCCAAAGAAGGCAATGAGAGCGTAATAGCGCTTTTGCAGGCTGTTGAAGACAAAGCAACACGCGCCGAAATTATGGCTGAACGAAGCTTGGTGCTTCAATTGGAAGGTGGTTGCCGAGTGCCAATAGGCGCCGTTGGACGAACCAGTGGCAATTCCTTGTCGCTTTTTGGCTGCATTTTTTCACTTAATAGTCGCAAGAAAATCAGTGCATCCGCGCAAGGCGCCTTAACTGAAGCTGAGAAACTAGGCAAAAAAGTCGGTGAAGACCTCATACGACAGGGAGCCAAAGACTACGAGAAAGAATGGAGAGAAAAATATGGCGCATGGTAAAGTTTACCTTGTCGGCGCTGGACCAGGCGACCCAAAACTGCTCACTGTTAAAGCGGTTGAGTTGCTAAAAGAGGCTGACGTGGTAATTTATGACAGATTAGTTGGCGAGTCAATTCTAAACTTAGCCCCGAAAAACGCTGAGAAGATTTATGTTGGAAAACGAACAGGCAAGCATGAAGTCCCACAGGACAAGATTACTGAGTTGATAATTGAGAAAGCCCAGATGGTCGGCAAAGTGGTGAGACTGAAGGGCGGCGACCCGTTTATTTTCGGCAGAGGCGGAGAAGAAGCTGAAGCCCTTGCAGAAAAAGGCATCAAATTTGAGGTGGTGCCTGGGGTTAGTTCAGCTATTGTGGCTCCGGCATACGCTGGCATACCGTTGACGCATCGTGATTACGCGTCTTCAGTGGCGATAGTTACCGGTCATAGGGCAGGCGACGCGGAACAAGTAATCAACTGGGCAAAAATAGCCGACGCCGTGGACACGATGGTCATTTTGATGGGCGTGGAATCGCTTCAAGCCATAGCAGAAAAACTAATTGAAGGCGGCTTAAACCCAGAAACGCCTGCAGCTATAATTGAATCAGGCACCTTAAAGCAGCAGAGAACCATCATTGGCAAAATCGGCACNNGGCAGGAAACTTGCATGGTTCAAAAAGCCCCTAGCCTGAAAGGAAAAGCAGTCGCTATCACACGCCCTGCAGGTCAGGCGGAAGAAGCAGGCAAACTCATCGAGGAAAAAGGCGGAATACCCTACTATATTCCAGCCATAGAAATTAAAGGTTTAACCAATTTTTCACCTATGAAAAAATTTATCGGTGAACTGCTAAAGGGGCAAGTTGACTATGTTATTTTTATGAGTACTAACGGCGTGAAATACCTCTTCAGCGCTGCTGAGAGCCTAAAGCAATCCAGCCAATTGAAAGAAGGCTTAGGTAAAGCGTTTGTTATCGCTGTTGGTCCACGAACTGCTCAGGCGCTGGAAGACGAATACCACGTACATGTGGGCTTAGTCCCATTGAAGTACAGTTCTGAAGGATTAATCGAGTGCTTGCAAGGCAAAGACATTTCAGGCAAAAAGATACGCATTCCAAGGACTACTGGGGCAACGCCGACTTTAACTGAGAAACTCAAGGAAATGGGTGCCCAAGTGGAAGAGGTTTATGTTTACGAGTCAGGCTTGCCAGTGGACGAGAAACTGAAAGACAGGTTTTTTCAAGATTTAATTTCTAGAAAGATTGACGCGATTGTTTTCGGCAGCGGATTAAGTGCAAAAAACATTTTCAAAATGCTCACTGAAAAAGCCTCCATGGAAAAGCTCCGTGGCATAATAAATGGCAAAGTGACAACTGTAGCTATTGGGCCGACAACTGCTGAAGCCTTGAGGGAAATGGGCATAAAAGTTGACGTGATGCCGCAGAACTACTTGTTTGAGGAAGCGTTAGCAGCGTTAGCTCGATACTGGAGCATAAAGTAAAAAACTAGCCAAGAGACAAGTTAATCAGCATAAACCTGATTAATGTTGTAGTACCGGCACAGCCACGTATACTTAAAAAAGCCCCATCTAACCCTAGTAATATAGTCGAAACAGATTTTTGATTTTGTTGAGTGTTTTAGGAGGTGAAGTTACGGCAGACGAAAAAAGTGGCAAGGTAAAATTTACTTTCGAGCTTGAGTTAAACCAGCCCATACTGGAGTTAATCAGGCAAGACATTGATATGATGTCAGATTTAGCTGCCCAAGGCGTGGATGTTTGGAGGTCAAGGATGTGGTCTAAAAGAAAAGAGGGCCATGGCATGGGCATGATGATGCATCATGGCGAAGAGTAAATTTTAGTTAAGCATTGTTTTTGCTTTGCGTGTAAGAGTTTCTTTTTTTTTATCTTTTGCTGAGGAAGTGTCAGATTAGAGTTGTGGTTTTAGAGGTTATCCAAGTTAAATGCTGGTTCACAAGCTATAGAAGCAAAGATTTTTTCGGCAGTGTCTTCTTGTTCTTTTGTGCCAGTAACAGCCAGCCAGCATGACCCTTCTGCGCCGCAGACTCCGCCAGCTGAAATCAATTCAGCATTGGCTCCAGTCAAAATGCTCACTGCATCAAGTTCAGTAAACACTTCGCCGGGAACAGGCAATAAACGGTAGCCACCTGCACCGGGCGCATTCAATTTTTCAGCTAAAGCGTATAAATCGTCGTTTACGCGCTTCTCTAAACCTACAGGTATTATTAGTTTTACTCGGCGTCCTGCAACGGCTGGCAATGCTAAGCCTATAGTTCCAGCTTTCGGGTGACCGATTAGGATAGCTGCTTGTTTTCGCTCTAAATCCAAAGCATTTGCGCCTTTCAAGATGACGTCGCCTTATTTGAGAGAATCAACTACGTCGGCTATTGTTTTGCCTTTTTGCCAAACGCCTTTGGCTATTACCACATCGCCGGGAAACTTGCTTTCATCAGCTAGTCGTCCTTCCACGGTTACGGTTTTGTTCGGAGGCAGGGTTATTCCGCGGAAAAAGTGTTTTCTTGAGAAATCGCCGAAGTTTTTCTGGGTTTTTAGTATTTCTTCCGCTACGTAGCCGTTTGTTGTTCCAGCGACAATTACGAGCGTGCCGTTTTTAATTGCAGTTAATATCGTTGGGTGATTTGCTAATGCTTTGGCGATTAAGCGTTTACCTGCCGATGGTGTAATTAGAAACTGTTTCACTTCAATTGGCTCCCTTTTACATTTAGCGTTGTTATTTGAGGCGAGAATTATAATAATTGTGGTTCTAGCAAGATATAGTTGGGTTAGCTCCAGGATATTAAAAAATAAAAAAGAAAATAATTAAAGACAAAGTTAAAGATGTTCAGCTAATGAGCTTAATATCTTCGTGGTGGTCTTCGTTTTGCGTAGCACTCACGGCAATAAACTGGCCTTGTGCCGTCTGGCTTGAAAGGAACTTCACATTCTTTTCCGCAGTCAGCGCAGGTTGCCTTGTGCATTTCTTTGTTACTATACATTCGCTATTTCAACTCCTACTACATTTGGTGTGCAAAAATCGCTTCTTACACAGTACCTCTCTAACATCTTATCCATGCTTATAAATTGAATGCTTACTATTTTTAGATTAAACATCAAAGGTCCTATTCCACACGTTTTTTTGACCAAATTTTCTTTTTCTACTGAGGAGAAAATAAGGCAGAGGCTATTTTGAAGGGCTGTTCCATAACGCTGTAAAGTTAAAAGCTTAAATTTCTTTAAAACAGTAAGTGCCCTTTTTTTATAGTCAAACTAATATAGGTAACTCTTCAATATCAATGTCAGCAATTCGAGATATTTGAGAAAAAGTGTGAATCAACTTGCACCTTGCTTTTTCTCTTAACTCTGACTTAACAAGAGAAAGGGAATTTGAGACAGAAAAAATCAACTTTAGGCGAGCACATCGCTCTTCTTTCAGTAAAACACAGCATTTACCCCGCCGAAGTTTTCCAAGCACTAATTACAGCAAGAAACAACGAAAAAGCTGTCTGCGGCAACCTAACAGTCGAACATCGTGGCAAAGTGAAAGATGAAATAATTTTTCTAATAAAAAAAGACAACAACGTTGTGGCTCAGTTCAGAGTTGATGAAGAGTTTCTCTTGAGAAAGGATAATCCTTTTGAAAGCTGGATGAGCACTGATAAAATACGCAAAAAAATAGCAAAACAGAATACAGAATCAATTCTCACTATGGTTCATGATTTGAGAGCTGGTATGAAACGGGTTAATGTGAAGGCTGAGGTTCTTGAGGTTCCTAAGCCAGCGCAGGTTCACACGCAGTTTGGCAACGCTGTCATGGTAGTTAACGCTTTGGTTGGAGACGAAACTGGAAAAATCAAGCTCTGCCTATGGGAAGGACAAATAAACTCCATCTCTGTTGGAGATAACATTGAAATAAAGAATGCCCGGGTATGCGTTTTTAGAGGCGAGAGACAACTGCGCCTTGGAAAAAATGGAGTTCTCAGCATATTACAAAGCCTTGCTGAAGGTATTAAGCAGCAGTTAGCAACAGCATCAGTCAGATAAATCGTTAGAAACGTTAGCAAGTCATCTAAATTTGGTTTCTTTAAGCTCGTTTTTGTTTCGATGAATAGTTTCCTTCATTAAGCTTCTAATTCTTTAACGTAATCCATCAGGCTAAAGCGTTGGTTAAGCAGCTTAAAATGTAAACTTTAATCATTTGCCCCTTTTGGTTCTATTTCTTTTTGAGAGGACTATTTTTATACATGAATTAAGCATTGCATTGGAAGAAGAAAGAGAGGGAACATTATTACTTGACAGTTATTGTTGATGATGCAGGCAGCGGCGACTTGCTTTTCGGCGTTGTAGTTGGCGCTTACAGAAAAGAAACAGGCGAATTCAAATACGACCTCATCGACGTAAGGTTCTACCAAGAAATCTTCCGCGAAAAAGAGTACCTGCAAGAATCCTCACGCATCGTATCTAAACTTGTCGCATGGTTTAACCTTAAGCCGGACGAGGAAATCCACATTTGTCAAGGCTGCATCTTTGACGTAGCTGCTGAGGAACTCCGCAAAGTTTACGGGGAAGACCGCGTTAAACGCATAAGAGTCGTCGGCGAAGCGCAGAAGCTTACAGAAATCGCGTATCTAGATGAAATCCGCAACTTAGGCTATGAACCATTAGCTGAACGTGAAGAAAAAAGAGGCAAAAGCTTCTTCCACATGATGCGCTGGCTAAAAGACAACCCTGAAATGCTACGCTACGCCAAGACTGGGTGGCCACGCCTCAAGAATTACCATTTGTTTAAGCAATTTCACCAGGAACCAGTTTACACCGCTGTTTGCAGCGACTGCGGCTGTGAATGCAAAGTGCCATTTCAACCTCGTGCAGATCGACCCGTGTACTGCCAGAAGTGTTGGCCTGCTCATAGGCCTCAGAGGAACGGGGAGAAAAAGTAGCGCATTAATGCAGTCGGCGAATGGACGATTTTATGGCGTTGTATGTAGCGATATTTTTCGGTTATCAGCTGTGCGC
The DNA here is from genome assembly GCA_003133625.1 of Candidatus Bathyarchaeota archaeon. Lineage (GTDB taxonomy): Archaea > Thermoproteota > Bathyarchaeia > Bathyarchaeales > Bathycorpusculaceae > Bathycorpusculum. The sequence goes on from PKYH01000118.1 coordinate 7,562, forward strand.
TCAATTTGAAGTCGTGTAAGGTTATTTTAAGCACTACCCCGCAATTATATTCTTGAATGCGTGTGTACTGTTTATGGATAAGGACTGGGAACGTTTAGGACGCTTAAAGCCTGAAGAAAAAGTGCTAATATGCATGGATATGACTGATGGGTGCGTGCGCATTTGCGCGGATGGCATAAAAAATCAGTATCCAGGAATTAACGAGGAAGATCTTCTTGAGAAATTGCGTGAGCGTCTTGAATGGGCCAAGCGTAACCGGTGATTAGCGTTGGAAGCATTTTACAATTTTGTTAAGAAGCTTGCTGATTCCTTTGACAAAGTAGGCTTAGATTATGCTTTTACCGGTGCTTTAGCCGCGAGTTTTTACGGCGTTCCCCGAACCACCACTGATGTAGACGTGATAATTGCAGTCACTAACCAAACTGACTTGAAAAGAAAGATTGCATCTGCATTAAGACAGGCAAATTTGGAAGTTGATGAACGAAAAATTGAGACTGCATTAACATCAGGTTATAAAATAGCGACATTCAAAGACAAAACGACACCATACACTGTTGACATCATACTTTCAGATGGCAAACTGGATAAAAAATCAGGAAAAATCGATAGCCTAAAAACCTTTTTTCAATCACCTGAAGGCTTGATTGTAGCGAAACTCAGGATGATTAAGGTAACCCTGCCGTCTGAACGCGCAATTAAAGATAAGGAAGATGTTAAGGCAATTTTAGCTTTCACCAAATTGAATATCAATGCGATCAAAAAACAGGCGCAGAAAGACAAAACACTTGAAATATTTGAAGCTTTAACTGCATAGTTTTTTTGTGACTTGAATGCTTAAATATGCTTTTGCCTAATGCCTAGTGGTTGTGTTTTAGTTTGTCTTCTGATAAGCACGTTCAGCATGGCGTTGTTGTTTGGTTGGGAAAGCCTTGGGTTGTCCCAGCAGCTATTGTTCGAACGGTCACTGTTTTTGTGGTTGCAGTTATCTTTCTCTGGCTTGAAATATACGCCGGCGTCGCCTTTTCATATATGGCTGGTTTAGCAGTTGCCACTTGGACTCTTCTGGCTTTTGGCGTGATATGGTTGCTTAGCATGTTGAAACTGCTGATTTTTCGGGCATCCAACACTTACGTGCTACGGCAGGATGGCTTAGAAATTCGCCATGGCATTATTAGGTTGCATTCGTTTGTTGTTACCCCTACGGGTTTTGGCGATTTAATGGTTTACCAGTCCATTGGCGGCAGGATTTTTGGTTATGGGGATTTAACGGTTAACTCTCAGGGTGAACGAGAAACCAAACTTCTGCTTGTCCGCTCACCATTCAAAGTGGCGGATACAATCAGAGACATTATGGGTAAACCAATCGTCCGCGTGGAAAGTCACGTTTAGAACATACTATTTTTGTTTGCTGCTTGTGTTGGAACGGGCTGGATTACGTCCCAATGCTCCACCAGCTTGCCATCTTCTGCTCGGAAGATTGCATCGCTTACAAGACATGCACTGCACGCAAGAAGCGCCAATAGCCTGCTAGCGATGTATATACATGCATGTTATATAATTTTATAAGCGAATTTTGAGCATCGTGAAAGCCCCTAAAGGAGGCGAAGAAATGCTGAGTAGAGATTGCGACGGTTGCACGCTCCTGCACATGTGCAGTGAACGTTACAGGCGCGTTAGCAAAGATGAGAAAGTGTATTGTCCAGACGGAACAGCGCATCTAGTAGACCAAAATTAACCAACTTTTTTCTTAATTTATTTCTGATTATTTTTAGGCAAAGGCAGAAATGTAAGCAATTTCTCAATTATTCACTACCAGGTGAATTGCGTGGACAAAACCGATTTCTTGTTGTGGAGCCGCAAATACGATAAAAGCTTCGGTTGGCAAGCGCAGAAAGAGCGGGAGTTGGGCGCCAAATTGAGAAAGGCAAAGGCGTTAACTTGCGGTGATTTAGCGCAAGTTGTTGAGTGGAAGTTTAAAGAAGAGCCGGAGAAGAAAGTGCGGGTTTTAGCGTTAGTGGCTCGAAATGATGAGGCGACTGTTAATCGCCTTTCAAGCCAAGCTCTAAGTATTCCTTCTTGCGAGGATGCTTACCGAATGAATTGCCTTACACTGCTTGAGGGCGTCAGCCCAGCAATTGCAAGCGTAATCCTTGCGTTTTTTGACCCCAAACAATACGGCATCCTAGACGCAGCAGTTTGGAAAGCGTTGCTTGGCAACCCACCGCCTAACCTGTTAACAACCCAGAATTACCTAAAACTGCTCACGGCAATAAGGAAAACAGCTGCCAAACAAAACCTAGACGTAAGAGTAATCGACAAAGCACTCTACAAGAAAAGCCTCGATGAGTCAAGTTAACTTAATTCTAAATTTTTTTTATAGCTTATCGGTGGTTGTTTTGGGCTTATTTTTTTGAATAGCGGTTGTTTCACCGTTATCTTACCCGTCACGCATGTACATAGTTACTAGTCACGCAACTTCATAGATAAGCGTCACTTGGAATTTATGTGATGTTTGGTTAAAAGTTATTAGGTTGGGTTCGGATTATTCTTTTTTAAAGTGTATATTTCTTTGATTCCAGAGGAAGACGTTAGCCCAGAAGAAATTGAAGAACTAAAAGCCCTAAAGCTTGAAGCGGAACGGGGAGAGTGTGTTCCCTTGGAAGAAGTGCTCAAGAAACACGGGGTAAAACAGCATAATAGTCGTAGTGACCATGAAGACTCTTCAAGAAATTAAAGTAGAGTTGGAAACGCTAAAGCCAACGCTCAAAGAACGGTTCGGGGTGTAAACCATAGGGGTCTTCGGTTCCTACATACGGGGAGAACAAACCAAAAAAAGCGACATAGACATCCTTGTAACCTTCTCTAAAGACGCACAGGTTGGATTCTTCAAGTTCTTGGAGCTAGAAGAGTTTCTAACAAAAAAGCTAGGCGTAAAAGTTGACCTTGTTACAAAGAATGCTCTAAAACCTTTCATTAAGGATCAGGTGCTAAGAGAGACGGTTTACGCGTGAAAAAAGCACTTCATTGGAGAAACTTTTGTAATTCCTTTAATTCTTTTGCGTAAGTTTTATGTGTTACATTGTATTCTCTATAATTAAGGCGAATAGCATGGTCGAAGTTGAAAAAAGCAGCGTTGTCACTGTGCGTTTATCAAAGCGTAACTTGCGCAGAGTTGAGGCTGTTCAAGCCCTTGAAAATGTTGACCGTTCCACACTATTCAAAGAGTTCATCGAGGACGGCTTACGCGACCGCGTAGTGCGCCTCTATGCGAAAGGCAAACTAAGCGCAGGGCGGGGTGCAGAGATTTTGGGCATTTCGCTACGGGAGTTTTTGGAGTTGCTTGAGCGTGAATGCGTTGCGGTTAACTGGGACTCCGAAGGCGTCAAGGAATATTTGAAGTCGAAGTACGGAGAATAAACCCATTGCCCGTCGTGGTTTCTGATGCGGGACCGCTAATTCACCTAGCTCAAATCAGCAAACTATCATTGCTAAAGAAGCTTTTTGGCATCGTATTTGTTACCGAGAGGGTTAAGGTTGAGGTTTTTGACGAGGGCATCAGGCTTGGATGTGCTGACGCCGAAGCAATCGGCAAGGCTTTGACTGGTGACTGGCTGAGAATTGAACCTGTTCCTGAACGTTTAGCTGGGTCTGCTGCGAAGCTGGCTGAAGGCGAAAACATTTCCATAGCGGATGCTGAAACCTTGCTGTTGGCTGTAGAGAAAAAAGCCGAGTTGTTGGTTGATGAAAAACTGCTCTCGAACCTTTCCAAAATGTATGGACTTAGGGTTTGGAGTACTTGGACGCTGCTTTTGGAAGGCTTAAGCAAAGATTACATTGGGTTAGGTGAGGTGGAAAGAGCGGTTGACGAGTTGGGTAAGAAAAGGTTTAGGTTAAGTGTGAAGCAGGCACAAGAAATTCTGGATGCCGCTAGATTCATTGAAAGGCACAAAAACAAGCAGTAGCTAACAAAAGACGTAGGAATCATCGTTAAAACACAATAAAAAAACAAACACCAAACCAACCAGCTTCTAAAACCGCTAACTATTGCAGAAAAGATGAAAAGAAAAGCTTGGAAGGTTAAACTTTTATAGCTTTAGACCAGTTTTGCCCGCCTAAGTTCATTGTCTATGTCAATAAAACATTCTTTCGCATTATTATCAAATTTGTAAACCCCTAGTCCTTGAAGGTCCGATGGTATTTCTACATCTCCCTTAATTAAGAGACAGACTCTTTTCCTTCCAATCTTCCCTATAAATTGACCTAACTCAAAAATGACGTTTTGACGACCTCTTTCTTTTGGACGTTCACCTTTCAAGGCGCCTAAATCGTCAGGGGTAAGAGTGATAAATGCGAAATCAACATCTGAATATTCTTCAAGCTTTTCTAATAGCGTTCTTCCCCCATGCGCTTCTTCTTCAAGCAGTGTGGCATCAATGGGGTATCTTTTTTCAATAAAGCGAGCTATTTCAAGTGCTGGCGTCTTATCTCTTCCATGAACGATGAATACTTTGATTTTTGTATTCTCTTTTGCATCGCCCATCTGCAGGTGTTCTTTAGTTTCTTGAGTGGTAGCTAATCCAACCGCAGGTTCAACTACCTTGTCCTCAAATGTTTTTATCTGGATTAAATCTCTTAAATCATCATCCATTTTTCTTAGAAGAAGGTTAAATGACTTCTTATCATACTCTTCATATACAACAAAATAGGCTCCATCTATTTCATAGTCACTATTATATTGATCATAAAATTTTTCGACGTCCTTCAAAAAGATAGCAAAATCTTCAACTATTGGTGTTTTTTTATCAAAATTATAAATAAGCACAATATTGCTATAATTCCAGAAACCACCAGCACGTTTTCCAACTAAGCGTTGACCAAAATCTTTATTCCATTTTGTAAAAGAATAATCTTTCCAATTTTTTTGTTGCCATTTTTCAAATTGGCTCAAAAGACACACTCCTAGCCATTCTATAGTAACCTGATTGAGCTTATTGGGTTATCCAGTAATATGAATTTTTTGTGGGGATAAATTGCTGAAAAACAGTAGCGGTGGACCACTGCAGTTCGACACCCAGACTCCGCCTGAAAGCCTCAAGCCCTACGCTCTTACCCGCACCCCCTTGAGCGCATAACGTCCAAACTTAGGTTGCTCTCTCCCGAGCCTAGCCAGGTTCGCCTGGTGAACAATGAAGCAACTCCCCTACGGAAGCTGCCCATTGACCGCCAGCCCCAAAGGACGGATAGTCAATGTTTCGGAAATGAAGATCCAAGCGGCCTTCGGCGCCTCATCCGCAGATGTCGGCCCGTCGTATAGAGGGTTTACGGTACAATGGACCCCTACCCCACCGCCTAAGATCCACCGCCAAAAGTTAAAGGTTAGAACGAACATTAAAACTTTCCCAGACACAAAACGAATTTTTCTGGTTTTCACAAATTATTGGATGATTTTTGTTGCCGCTTTTAATTTACAAGCGGTCGCTTGCAGTTCATTTAGCAGAACATCAATCTTTTCCCGATGCTTTTGAATTAGATTGACGAAGGCGCTTCCAACGATCACGCCGTCAGCTCCTGCCTCAACAATGCGCTGAACATGCTCAGGCTTCGAAACTCCAAACCCAACCGCCAATGGAATTCTTCCGGATGTGAAAGGTAAAACACGCTTGACTAAGTGAATGGTTGAATCTTCTATCGTTGCTTTGGCTCCTGTCACCCCGAAATGCGAAACAAGATACAGAAAACCTGAAGAATACTCAACTATCCTTGCAAGCCGCTCATTGGAAGTGGAAGGTGCTGCTAGGAAAATTGTGTCTACACTAAATTTGCTTGCGGCTTTCTTGTAGTCATCTGCTTCCTCAACCGGTAAATCTGGAACTATGACGCCGTCAACCATGCATTTCTTAGCTACATTGAAAAATTTGTCGAGCCCCATCTTGAACACTGGATTATAGTAAGTCATTATCACAACTGGCACATCATGTCTTTGTCGTATTTCCTTAGCACTTTCTAGCACCTTAACAGGCGTTGTTCCAGCAGCTAAAGCGCGCACGCTTGCAGCCTGAATTGTTGGTCCATCGGCAATTGGGTCAGAAAATGGAAGTCCAAGCTCCAAAATATCTACGCCGCCCTTGATTAGGGCATCAGCAATTTTCGGTGTCAGTTCCGGCTTTGGGTCCCCAGCCATAATGTAGCCGACGAGCGCGCCGTTTCCCTGCGCCTTTGTTTTTTGGAATGCTTGGTTTATAGCGTTCATATTTTTTCTCCTATGTAGTCTGCTATGGTTTCTACGTCTTTGTCTCCTCGTCCGGACAATGTGACAACGATGGATTGCGTCTTCTTCATGTTTGGAGCAAGTTTCATTGCGTAAGCTACTGCATGTGAGGATTCTAATGCGGGCAGGATTCCTTCCATTCTGCATAAGGTAAGAAAAGCATCTACCGCTTCCTTGTCCGTGGCTGAAACGTACTGTGCTCTTTTGAGAGTTTTTAGTAAGGAGTGTTCGGGTCCAACGCCTGGATAGTCTAAGCCTGCTGATACGCTGCTTGTGTTCTGAATTTGCCCGTTGCTGTCTTGGAGAACGTAAGTTAACATGCCGTGGAAGACTCCTTCTGCTCCTGCGCCGAGTGAGGCTGCGTGCTTGCCTGTTTCTAAACCTTGACCTGCAGCTTCAACACCGTAAAATTTCACCTGTTCATCGTCTTCGAACGGGTAGAAGGTGCCCATAGCGTTGCTTCCGCCGCCAACGCAAGCAACCAGTGCGTCTGGCAGTCTGCCTTCTTTCTTCTGGAATTGTTCTTTGAGTTCCTTGCCGATTACGCTTTGGAAATCCCTAACAATCATAGGATACGGATGAGGACCCACGACCGAACCGATTAAGTAGTATGTGTTCTCAAGGTTTGTAACCCAATCCCTGAACGCTTCGTTTATTGAGTC
>PKYH01000118.1:14512-26164 GCA_003133625.1 Candidatus Bathyarchaeota archaeon
AAGCCTAAGGCAGCGCATGCTATTGCTGTTGCTACGCCGTGTTGGCCTGCTCCTGTCTCGGCGATTACACGCGTTTTTCCCATTCGCTTAGCTAAAAGCGCTTGCCCCATTGTGTTGTTTATTTTGTGTGCTCCTCCATGGGCCAAGTCTTCACGCTTCAAGTAAATTTTGGCGCCGCCTAGTTTCTGCGTTAAGTTCTCAGCGTAATACAACGGTGTTGGTCTTCCCACAAACTCCGAGAGATAATAATCAAGCTCTTTCTGGAAATTCGGGTCTTTTCGAGCTTGTTCGTAGGCTTCTTCCAACTCCTTAATCGCCGCCATCAGAACTTCTGGAACAAAACGGCCGCCATATTTCCCGTATTTTCCGTCAATCGGGTAATTGCTTAGTTTCATTTTGCATTCACAAACTCCCTAACTTTCTCTTCAATGTTATCGGTTAACATTATGGCTGATCCGACAAGGAAAGCGCATGCACCACTTTCACGAAGAAAACGAATGTCTGCTGGCGTGCTTATTCCACTTTGACTTACGACTATTTTGCCTTTTGGATTAATTTTTGCAAGAATTTGTGCTGTCACCTTCAAATCCACCTTTAATGTTCCAAGGTTACGGTTATTTATCCCAATCAAATCAGCGCCTGTTTTTACGGCGGCGCGAAACTCCGATTCGGTATGGGTTTCAAGCATAACTTCAAGCCCCAACGCATGCGCCACATCTATCATTTCATTAATGCTCTTTTCGCTGTACCTTCGGTCAAAAAGCGCTTCAATCAACAAAACGGCATTAGCTCCCATTTTCGATGCAGCTTCGATTTGTTTAGGACTTAAGATTATGTCCTTCATGAGGATGGGAAGTTTCATGGTCTCTCGCGTCTGAGCCAACGCTTCTAGAGAACCGTTGAAGTGTTTTGGCTCAGTTAACACGGATATGGCTGCTGCTCCGCCTTTTTCCATGGCTTTGGCAATCTCGCCTGCTTTAAGATTGCTTCTTAATGTTCCAGCTGATGGTGAAGCAGCTTTAATTTCAGTTATGACTGGGTTAACTTGGCTATCTAAAATTGCCTTCCTCAAACTAACACGAACGCTTTCTGTAGGCTTTAATGTTTCATAGTATCCGCTCTCAATGGTTTCTTTAGCATCATGCGCCAGCACATCCAGAAAGTCACTCATACTTTGCTTCCAACTCCTCGAGTTTTGAGAGGATTCCGCCAGAAGCCTTAATCAGCATCTTTAGCTTAGCGTAGGCAGCTCCGCTTTCGATTGATTCTCTTGCTATTTCCATGCCGCCTTCGAAGTCTTCAGCTTTCCCGCCAACAATGATGCCTGCGGCACTGTTGACAAGCACAAACTCCGCTTTAGGGTCGTCAAGGGCATAGTTGCCGCTGAGAATTTTGAAGAGAGTTTCAGCGCTTTCTTCAGGCGTTGCCACTTTCAAATCGGCGGTGTTTGCTTTTTTTACGCCGAAATCGCTTGGAACAGTTTCTAGTTCTGTAACTTTGCCTTTCTTTAACCATGCAATAGCCGTTTTTCCAACTGTTGAAATTTCATCCAAGCCATCTAGCCCATGAACAACCATGGCTTCTTTGCATCCCAGCCGTTTTAAGGCATAAGCCATTGGAGCTGTCAGTTTTGGGTCGTAAACGCCGAGCAGTTGAGCGTTAGCGCATGCTGGATTGGTTAATGGTCCAAGAAGGTTGAACACTGTGCGAATGCCGATTTCCCGTCTTGGCTCAGCGGCAAATTTCATAGCAGGGTGAAAAGCTGGAGCAAACATGAAGCCTATCCCGACGTTTTCTATGATGCCTTCAACTGCTTCAGGTTCCAAATGTAGGTTAAGACCGAGCTTTTCTAATACGTCGGCGCTTCCACTTTTACTGGTTACAGCCCTGTTTCCATGTTTAGCAACAGCGACGCCTGCTCCGGCGATGACGAAGGCTGCTGCTGTGCTTACGTTGAAGGTTTTTATTTTGTCTCCGCCTGTCCCGCAAGTATCCACTAGGCGGCTATGTACGTGGGGATGTATTTGGCTGCTGTGCTCTCTCATAACGGAGGCAAAGGCGATGAGTTCCTCAACTGCTTCTCCCTTCATTCGTAAGGCTGTTAGAAAAGCGGCAGTTTGAGAGTTTGTTGCTTTTCCAGACATAACTTCCCTCATTATTTCTCCTGATTCATCGCTTGTTAGGCTGTAGCCTTCGATGAGTTTCTGTATGCCTTCCCTAATCATTGCCGTCGCCTGCCATCCAAGAAGTTTTTAATTATAACTTTCCCGTCTTCGCAGAGAATTGATTCAGGATGAAATTGCACGCCATCAATCGGGTATTCAACATGGCGAACGCCCATGATTTCTCCGTCATCAATGCATTCTGCGGTAATTTCTAAGCATGAAGGAATGGAGCATCGTTCACCAGCAAGCGAATGATACCTCGTTGCCGTGAAGGGATTACGAACTCCTTGGAAAATTCCTTTTTCATCATGCTTTATTGTACAAGTTTTTCCGTGCATGAGCCTTTTTGCATGGATGATTTTTCCGCCGAACGCGTTGATTATTCCTTGGTGACCTAGGCAAACGCCTAAAGTTGGCGTTGTTCGACTCATAGTCTGCAGAATTGATGTGCAAACGCCAAAATACCTGACGTCTTCGGGTGTGCCTGGTCCTGGCGATATCACGATTCTGTCAGGTTTAAGCTGGGTTAACTGTTTTAGGTTAACTTCGTTGTTTCTGTAAACTATTGTTTCTGCGCCAAGTTCGCCTATGTACTGGACAAGGTTGTAAACGAATGAATCGTAATTATCAATTACCAGTACCTTCATGCTTTTGCGCCTCCAGATTTTTCCAGCGCCAACATCAGCGCTTTTGCTTTGTGGTCGGTTTCGAACCATTCACGTTCTGGAACTGAATCAGCCACGATTCCCGCGCCAGCTTGAATGAAAGCTTCGTTTTTATCGGCGAAGAGAGTGCGGATGGTTATGGCGAAGTCTGCATTGCCGTTGTATGAGAAGTAGCCTACTGCGCCAGCGTAAGGTCCACGCCTTGCTGGCTCAAGTTCATCGATGATTTCCATTGCTCGCACTTTTGGTGCTCCAGAAACCGTGCCAGCTGGAAAAACAGCCCTCAGAGCGTCGTAGCTTTGAAGGTTTTCTTTAAGTTCACCCACAACCTGGGAGACAATGTGCTGTACGTGGCTGTACTGGTGAACTTTCATGAACTCGGGTACGCGAACGCTTCCGTACTTGGAGATTTTGCCAAGGTCGTTGCGCGCTAAGTCAACGAGCATTACGTGTTCGGCGCGTTCTTTTGGGTCGGCGAGTAATTCACGGGCTAACTTGTTGTTTTCGCTGGGGTTTTCAGCAATTGGTCTTGTTCCTGCAATGGGGAAGGTTTCCACGATTCTATTGTCGACTCGAACGAGCATTTCTGGGCTGGAACCAACGATTTGCCGGTCGCCTGATTTGTAGAAGTACATGTAGGGTGAAGGGTTTATGGTGCGGAGAGATTGATAAAACGGAATTAGGTTGCCTTTTATTTGGAATCGGTAGCGTTTGGAGAGGACAACTTGGAAAATGTCTCCTGCTGTTACGTATTCTTTTGCTTTTTCTACTGCTTTTTCATAGTTTTCTTTTTTAATGTTTACTTTAGGTTGAGTGTACGATAATTCTTCAGAGTCGATTGGTTGCTTAAGTAGGCTTTCGACTTCAGGTAGGCGGTTTTCGCTTCGGTAATAGTAGAATGCTTGTTTCTGTATGTGATTGAAGATGAATCCATCGTCGAATATGCCCATTTCCAAATCAGGGAAGTTCATGTTGGCTTGAGATTTTTTTGGCAGTTTTTCCCAGTAACGTACCGCATCATAAGAAATGTAGCCGACTGCTCCGCCAACGAATCTGAATTCACTGTTTGAGACTGCTTGGTCTTGGAGGATTTTTTCTATGAGTTGTAGTGGGTCGCTTGTTTTCAGGGTGGCTGTTTCGCCGTTTCTTTCGTTTTTGATTTGGGCTTTTTTGTTTTTAGCTTGGATGGTTATTTTTGGGTCAAAACCGATGAATGAGTATTGTGCAAGTTTTTTTGGTCCTTCGATGGATTCTAAAAGGTAGGTTGTTTGGTATTGTTTTTGGAGTTTTGAGAATATTTCGAGGGGTTGTTGTGTGATTGTGATTTTTTTGATTTTTAGGGGGTTACCTGTTTTGGTGTTGGTTGATGTTTGTGAACCAAAGGCGATTCCCCATTTTGTTCATGCTCCGTATGGTTCAGAAGCATACGCCAATGTACTATTTAAGGCTTACCAGTACAAAAACATACTTAAGGCTTGAGCACGCAACTCATCCAATCCAAATAAGCCTTTGAGCCCTCAACAATCGGAAGCGCAAGAATCTCCGGAACCTCATAACTATGCAAGCCCTTCACATGTTCAGCAACTTGAGTAAACAGGTCCATACGTGATTTCATAACGATTAAGCATTCCTCAGCCTTGTCAATTTTGCCAGACCAATGAAAAAATGATGTGACTGGATTGACGATGTTTGCGCAAGCAATTAAATGTTCCTTCAAAAGCGATTGGGTTATTTTTTCTGCTTCCTGCTTATCTTTGCTGGTAACTAATATGATGATGTAATTGTTCTTCAATAGCTCTCACCAGTGTATTGTTTAGTTTTGGAGGAATAAATAAACTTGCCATTAACTTGACTGTTGCTTTTCTTTAGCTAAGTGGTGGTTAAAGACATTTAAATTTCCCTAGATAAGTATTAATTGGAATGGTTGAGTAACCGAACACTTGAGGGAAGGTTGTTGAAAGAAGAACAATTTAAAGTTTTAAAAACGATGAGTGAAGCTACAAACCGCATGGACCTGAACATGTTTGCTCAAAAAGTAAATTTAAACCCAAACCAAACAATACAGCAAATCCAAGAACTAGCAAAAAAGGGCTTTTTGCAAAGAGTCGGAAGCGGATATGGCATAACTGACAAAGGAAAAGCAGCTCTTAAAGCGTTCACGCCAGTTCCGAAAGAAATGGGTTTCCACTTTTACTACGGCATTAATCAGCCTACAGACTTTACAGCGCAGTCGCTTGAAGAGTTTTACAGGTTTATCAAACAGGTCAGAATAGACTCAGTTGAATTTCACCTTTACAGGGGCGACTTTGAAAATTGGCTAAAAGAAGCTTGCAAAGATGCAGCTCTTGCCAGCGAAATTGGGGGCATTAAGGCTGCTGGTTTAAAGGGTGAAGACCTTAGAAAAGAACTCTTGGAAGTGCTTGACGCAAAATACGGCATCCAAGAATTGCTATAAGCTTCTACGGTTTTTTCTCGTTCAGCTTAATCCACCAATCAGGAACTCTGGCGTTTTTAGCGGTGTCCCAAGAATCAAAGGGCTTAATATCCAAGATTGGTGTGCCGTCGAAAGCGTCAAGACCGCGGACAGTCAAGGTGTTGCCTTCAACTTTTAATAACTCAACTAGTGTTAGTCCTATGGGGTTTGGGCGAAGGTTGGTTCTGGTAGCGAAAACGCCAAGCAAAGGCATGTCCATTCTGCCTCTAGGATGAACCTTCATAATCATTCGTTGCTCATCTGGGATTTGACTCAGCCAGAACAGAACAAACAAATGCGAAAAACCCGTGATGCCGTCTAAAGCTTCAACCAACTCGTCACGAAGGATAATCTGTGAGGTTCTGGATTTGTCTTTAACCTCATCGCCAACCGCTTCAGTTTTAACATAACCGATTGGGTTTAGAACGATTTTTTCTTGAAAAGGCATCGGTCACCGCACTCAACGTTTGAGTGAGTCTCGAATCTATATAAGCATTCGATTCGATTCGTAAAATAATGTTTAGCTAAGTAGCTATTAATTGTCAGAACTACAATCGAAGAAGATTCAGCTTTTTTTCAATGTCATGGAGAGCAGCGACTTAAATCGAGACTATCCGAGCCTGCTTCTGATGCTGAGCCTATAGATTTATTCAAAGTCAAGCCTGGCGCCAAAGTTATAACTATTGAGCGTCATGTGAACGCTTTGAGCATTGAAAAAGTTTTGTTAAGCTTTTCAGCACAGCGTTCAGCAATCTTTGTTGAAAGAGGTTCAAAGGCTTGGAATAAATTCTTTTGTCCAGACAAAAGCTGCAGACATTGTCCAGACAATTGAGCTCGCTTCTGTGCTTTGAGCGGGGGTTCATGTATGAGATTTTTTTAAAGAGGAAACTTTGCACAAAGTATTATTCCTTTGTTGAAGAAACAGTTTATTATGTTGCGTGTTGGTCATAGGGGCGCTAAGGCTTATGCGCCTGAGAATACGTTGACGAGTTTTAAGAAAGCCATGGAAATCGGCGTAGACGCGGTTGAGTTAGACGTTAGAAAGACCAAAGACAACCAACTTGTCGTTATCCATGATGCAGATGTTAAGCGGACAACCAATGGCGAAGGCTTGGTAAGTGAGCTTACGCTTAAGGAAATCAAAAGCTTTTCCGCTGAGAGTAGCGAGAAAATTCCCACTTTGGAGGAAGCGCTTGATTTTTTGGATAAGAAAGTGAAGGTGTTCATTGAGTTGAAGGAAACGGGCGTTGAAGAGCAAGTGCTCTCGAAAGTAAACGAGCGAGGCTTGGTAAAGAATGTTGTAATCGTTTCTTTTCTTGAAGATGCGCTAAAGAAAGTTAGAGAATTAGACAAGGACATAGAGACAGGATTGATTTACGCAAAACACAAGAACCCAATTAAAGCAGCGTTAGAGCTGAAAGCAAACTATCTTCTTGCTTTCTATAGGTTCACGCATACGGCTAATGTTCAGAAAGCGCATGAAAACGGTTTAAAAGTGATAGTTTGGACCATAAACAAGCCTGAAGAAGTCGAAGAATACGTTAAGAAAGGGGTGGATGGCATAGCCAGCGATAAGCCAGACATTCTCATGCGTGTTAATGCATAGCAACCTGCGCTTTAAGAACCTGCTCTATCTTTTCGGTTTCAATGCGGCTTTCATCATTCAAAGGCGTCAACTGTATTTCAGTGGCTGATTTTACTCCGAAACCCAGCTCTGCCGCCCGTCGTAACTGATCCTGCTCAAAAACGTCAGCTTCGCTGATTTTACCTTTTGCGCCGTACATTTTTAGAATCGCCACTCCAACTGCATCTATAGCTACTCGGTCTTGGCTTGCAAGCAAAAGGTTTGGCTCAACCACTGTGCCCCGTTCTGGACCGCCGGTTGTGAATGCTTTTATGCCGTCCATCAAAACAAAGTCCAAGTTGTAATGGTTATTTATTTCGGCAATCATCTGCCTCTGAAAAGGCGAGACGTGTAGTTCCCACATGTAATCGTATATTCCGCCTGGAACCTTTTTTGCCACTAAGCCAACAGAATTCTTTAGCGAAAGCGTGAAGTGGCCGCCGAACCTGTGCGTTTTTAGGCAGCATGTTTGCACGATTTTGTCAGCATCGTGGAAAACTTTTGCCATGTAGAATCCTCTGAGCCAATGGGTTTCGCCTTTTTCAACTTTAATCCAGTCTTCTTTGCTCACATCATCTAAGACAACAGCGTTAAAACCCAGTTCTCTTGATAAGCTTAAAACGCCCATTTGCTCCAGAACCTGCTCGGTATCGCCCATGCCGCTTCGTTCAGCCAAAGTTATGCCGCTTGCACCTGCATTTTTTAGGGTTTGCACTATGGTTCTTAAGGTGTCAAGGTGTGTTGATGCTGGAAACGGGTCAGCACTGTTAAAATTAGCCTTCAAAGCCACCTGCTTCCCAGAATAATCGCCTAGGTTAAACTTGCTTAATAGTGCAGGAACGCCTGTTGCTCTATCCGTAGTTTTTAGAACGAAAACTTCGCTCAAAGAGTTCACCATAAAAACTGCTCCATAAAAACTAAAAAGGGCTGCTTTGTTATTAGTTTTTCACTGCATCAAGCTGAGACAACAAAACCGCAAGCTCTATATTTCTCAGTGGAACCTTTTTCAAAAGAAGCCTTTATGCGGGCCCGTAGCTCAGTCAGGCCAGAGCGGCGGACTCTTAATCCGTAGGCCGCGGGTTCAATTCCCGTCGGGCCCGCCACCATCGTCAAAATAGCCATGTAAAAATTTTGCGCAGCTTATTTGCGATTTATAGAAAACCACTCGTTTCTATGTTTTAATTAGATTGGCAAGTTAACCCGATTTGAACTCTTCCTTGATTTTCATCTGTCTTCTCTTTCGGTTATAACCCAGCGAAAACTCATGAGCGGCATCACGAACCCTTCGCAAAAGAAGCATCATCCTACTATTCTTATCAAAATTTCTAGGCGCAGACTCATCAGGCAAATAAATTTCCTCATGCTCCTTAGCTAAACCAATAAGCGGAAGCTGAAGCCCAAGCGATTGCAAAGCCGCTTTGGCAGCGCTAACCTGCCCCGGTCCCCCATCAACAACCACTAAATCGGGCAGTTGGCTTTTTTCTTCTATCAAACGCCTGTACCTTCTCGTCACGACTTCGTTGACGGCAGCAAAATCGTCCTGCCCCTCAAAAGTTTTGATTTTGAATTTGCGATAGTTGCTCTTGTCAGGCTTCGCGTCCCTGAAGTTGACCATGCCTGAAACCACGTGCTCCTGCCCCAAATTGGAAATGTCAAAGCACTCTATCACGCGCGGCAACACTGAGAGATTAAGCTCAGTCTGCAAATCCACAAGCGCGCTATCAACTTCTAAGGTGGACTCAAGGTTTTTCTCAGCAAGCTTTACAAGCGCAAGTTTATCCGCTCGCCTAGGAATCGTCAACGAAACAGGCGCACATCTTTTTGCTGAAAGGAACTCTTCCAGGGCTTTTTTCTCTTCGGTTCCTTGCCAACAAGGCTTATTCAACAATATCTCACGCGGAATGTGGTTGGTTGTGTAAAAAGCCTTTAAAAATTCCTGCTCAATCTGAGGCTGCAGGTCAACGCTGAACTCTTTTTTGCCAAGTAAAACGCCTCTTCGGACGCCCATCTGGACCGCCAGCATTTTCTCGCCATACTGCTTGAACACCAAAACGTCCTGGTCAAACCGCCTCTCATTATCCACAATCTGATGTTCCGTCAAAAGCCTAATGGAGGCGATTTGGTTGCGAAGCTCAAGGGCCCCTTCATACTTCTGCTCTACAGAGGCGGCTTGCATTTGAGACTTGAGCTGTTCGATTGTTTGCTGATAGTTTCCGTTCAAAAAGGAGCGCGCTTGCTTAACCTGCTCTGAATACTGTTCAGCGGTGATGTTTCTGATGCATGGTGCAGTGCACAGGTGGATGTGAGAGTTTAAGCATGCACGTTTCGGCATTGTCTTGCATGTGCGTAGTTTGAATACTCGCACTACTAAGCGCTGAAGATCCTGCCTTGTAAACCCGTCAGTGTAGGGTCCGAAGGATTCGAGTTTGCGTGAAACTTTGCGGCTGGTAAGTATCCTTGGAAAAGCTTCTCTTGAGAGTGAGATGTAAGCGTAGGTTTTAGCATCCTTAAGGTCAATATTATACTTAGGCGTGTGCTGTTTAACCAGCTTGTTTTCTAAAAGCAAAGCTTCGACCTCATTGTTCACAATAATCCAGTCGATATTTCGAATCCTAGAAACTAACTGCCGTGTTTTCGCTGGTTGGTCTGTGTTTGAAAAGTAGCTTTTGACACGCGCCCGCAGGCTTTTGGCTTTACCGATGTATAGGATTTCGCCTTGCTCGTCTTTGAAAAGATAAACTCCCGGGTTTGTTGGCATATCTGAGCTTTTGAAGTCTGAGGGGTTAGTTATTTGGATCATGCAGACTGTTTCACTGCCAAACTATTTTCTTCTTGCTGGCGGTTAAGTATTTTTTTCAAAAAGTTGCCCGTATAAGACCCATCGTTTTGTGCAACTTCCTCAGGCCTTCCCTGAGCCAGCACTTCACCGCCAGCAGCGCCGCCTTCAGGACCCAGATCAATTAGATAATCGCAGCTTTTAATGACGTCAAGGTTATGTTCGATTATGTAAACGGTGTTGCCGTTGTCAACAAGCCGATTTAACACTTTAATCAACCGTTTAGTATCATCAAAATGCAAACCCGTGGTAGGTTCGTCAAGCATGTAAACGACGTGCCCAACTTTGTGTTTGCTAAGTTCACGCGTAATTTTGATGCGTTGGCTTTCTCCACCAGACAATGTGGTTGAACTTTGCCCAAGTTTAATGTACCCAAGCCCAACGTCTAAGAGCGTGCCAAGTTTGCGTGAAATCCTTGGAGTATTCTCAAAGAACTTCGCCGCTTCCTCCACAGTCATATCCAACACTTCAGCAATATTCTTGCCCTTGTAAAGGACGCTTAAGGTTTCCTTATTGTAACGTTTTCCCTTGCACTCGCTACATTGCACGTAAACATCAGGCAGGAAGTTCATTTCGATACGCAATACGCCGTCGCCTTGACAGGTTTCACATCTGCCGCCTTTCACGTTAAAGCTGAATCGCCCTTCCTTGTAACCACGTGCTCTTGCCTCTTTGGTTGAAGCAAAAATGCGCCTAATTTCATCAAAAAGCTTAGTGTAAGTTGCAGGATTACTCCTCGGTGTCCTTCCAATTGGGTCTTGATTGATAACTATGACATTCCTGACTAACTTTGGGACATCAATCGATTCGTGTTTGCCTACTTTATCGACGTGTTCGCCGAACATTTGCCGCAAAAGCGGAATAACAGTCAAATTCATCAGTGTACTCTTGCCAGAACCAGAAACACCAGTAACTCCACATAATACTCCCAACGGCAATTGCAAAGTTAGTTTTTTAAGATTGTTTTCTTCCGCACCTTTAACGTTGATGTAGCCAACAGGTTTTCGCCTTGTCGCTGGCAATTCAATCTTTAATTCGCCCGAAAGGTACTTGCCTGTGAGGCTTCGCTTATTCGCCATGATTTCAGCTGGTGAGCCTTCTGCGACAACGTGTCCTCCGTGGACTCCTGCGCCGGGTCCCATGTCGACAATATGGTCTGCATTGCGTATGGTTTCTTCATCATGCTCTACAACAATCAGCGTGTTGCCTAAATCGCGTAAGCGGTGAAGTGTGCTTATGAGTTTAGCGTTATCCCTTTGATGCAAACCAATGCTGGGTTCATCAAGAATGTACAATACACCCATCAAGTTACTGCCAATTTGCGTAGCCAAACGAATCCTTTGGGCTTCACCGCCTGAAAGTGTTCTTGCCGCACGAGAAAGCGAAAGATAGCCTAAACCAACATTCTTAAGAAAACCCAATCGCTCGTTGATTTCCTTGAGCACTTGCTTTGCGATGGCTAATTCTTTCTCGTTAAGTTTGGCTGGTAAGTTGTGGAAGAAGTCAACCGCTTCTTCGATTGAGAGATCTGTAACGTCGATGATGCTTTTGTCCAGTATTTTTACGGCCAGCACTACTGGCTGCAATTTCTTCCCTTTGCACGCGTTGCAGGGCCTAGAGGTCATGAACTTCTCAATGTCTTCTTTCCGCCATTCACTTTCAGTTTGACGGTAAAGCCTTGCCGTTTGCGGGATTACGCCTTCCCAACCGTCACGCATCCACATGTTTGCTCCATTTGACCAATGACCGTTCAATGGTTCTTTGTCGCCGTACAAGAGCACGTGCAGTTGCTGTTCTGTCAAATCCTTCATTTGAGTGAAAACGTCGAATCCGTGTTTTTTGCCCACCGTCGCAAGTTGCTGTGCCCGCCAGCTAAGTTCCATTTTGCC
>PKYH01000013.1 GCA_003133625.1 Candidatus Bathyarchaeota archaeon
AGTTTTCACACACTCTCTGTTCCTAAAATGGTTAAAAATGGTTTTAATTCCGCTTCCCGCGTTTGGGTCACGTTTTCAAGACACGAACTGTGAATGGGCATAATACGTAGGGCAGAGAGCAAAAAACGGAATTATGACCACTTTTGACCAATTTCGGAACAGCCAAGCGCGCTGTCAACTTAAGAAAGATTTACCAAAGTTTCAACATTTACGGGCTTAAATGTCGAAATTGTTATACCTGCTCTCAATGAGGAGAAAAATAAGAAAGAAGTTCTCTGCAGGTCGAATGATTTGACTGCGATAATATTTTGGTTATTGATGTCAGTCAAAAGGCAACACTATTAAGGTGGCAGCAAAAGATGGTGCCAAAGTTGTCTTGGAAACTCTGAATGTATTCGGGTTGGTCGTGAATAAGGATGATTAAATCCAAAGAAGATTATAAATTCTATTTGGCGGCTGATCGGCTTGCGCTCGCGATTAGACATAAGCGTCCGCGGATATATGTCAACTTTGAAGACGAAACTTGGAGATTCGAACGGTTGCTACGCAAAGTCGAATACTTTGAGAATTGCAGAAATAATCCTTTAGATAAGATCGTTTGTTTGCATGCAAAGTTTAGTCTTCAAAAATTACGCCTGAAATTAGGGTTTGCGATTTCTTGTAACGTGTTTGGGCCTGGCTTGTCAATTGCTCATGGAGGTCCAATAATAGTGCATCCGAAAACTGTGGTTGGGGAAAACTGCAGGATAGATCGGTGTGTCTCAATTGGAAGTATTCATTACCCCGCTGCTGCTCCGAGAATAGGCAATAATGTCTTTATTGGACCAGGTGCAGTTATAGATGGAGATATTGAAATTGCTGATGGGATAGCCATCGGAGCAAACTCGTATGTTAACAAATCTTTTAAGGAGCCTGAGATTACCATTGCAGGTTGTCCAGCAAAGAAAATATCAGACAAAGGTTCACGGGACTGTTGGTTTCGAGCTACGGAGATTTTGCGAAAAGAAACTGCGGACGCTCACATTGATAAACCTAAAACACTAGATGAGCCTGAATGATTATAGTAGCGCTACTCGATAAAAGGAATAGAACGGCAAAGTTGAAGCCATCTACTGAGTTTATTAAACCGCTTGAGGGTATTCTGCAATCAAAAATTTTTCCTTTCTGCACATGCATAATTAAATAGTCATTATGATATTTCGGAACATTAAGTTCTTGCTACCTGAAGTTGATTCTTTAAATTTTATTTCAACCCTATTGACTATTTCAAAAACTCGCACTCAACAATTCAAACCATGTAAAGAAAGCCAAAAATTCTAACGCAAGCGTTCACCAAGTCTATTGCTCCAGCAACAGACCAACACCCATGCACCCTTGAAGAAGCGTTAAGCCTCTACCTTATAACACGCATCTTAAAGCCAAAGACTGTTGTAGAGACAGCGCGCTGCACATCCAACGCACAAACAAAGGCGTTCATGGTATGGCGTGAGCGCCGCCTGCCCTTAACACTTCCAATACCATCAGTCTGAACACGCATTTGCGCAGAAGAAGAATATGGCACTAGACGCTTTTTCATATAAAACGGAGTGACAAAATTACCGATGACATTTCTCATATGGAGAACAAATTATCAAAGTGACAGATACTTAACAGAACCCAGTAGAGCAAATTTTTTCCCCGATCCAAACATTCGAGGTTTTATCTGGAGAGATGTCAAGAGCTTAGAGCCTTTGAGGATAGGTGGAAAGATAATTTGTTAGTTCACATTGTAAGCGTTAATTCTTAGCCAAAGTGACAGAATAGACTGCAAGGTCTTTACCCATAAGTAGACCTTCCTTCGTGTCAGAAGAGTACAATCTGTCTTCAGGAAGCGGCGTAGTTTTTATCCTCAATATGTCGCATAACTCGGCGTATTCATTAGGTACAAGGTGGCGTTGCTCCGTTCCAAAGTTTACGTCAAAAGTCAAAACAAGTGGTGCGCCTTTTCTCAGAACCCTTAGCATTTCATTGATAGCACCTTTAAGCATCACTTTAGAGTTTTCATAAGGCGTTAACGCATGCTCAATGACAGAGATGCATGAAGCACCATCAAAGTACGAGTCCTCAAATGGTATTTTGAATACGCTTCCAAATGTCGGGTTAAGGTTGGTTAGACCAGATTGCTTTTTCAAATCAGCAACTCTCTCAAGGCACGGCAGCCAATCATCTACTGCATGTACTTCAAATCCTTGTTCTGCAAGATAAAACTGGAAAGAAGTTGTGCCACAACCGCAATCCAATACGCGCCCATCTTTTCTGACATCTCTGAGATGGTAAGCAGCATATGGATATTCGTATATCCTGCTAAAGTGCTTACTTTGAATAACCCCTGACAAAACATAATTCCCATTTGCAGCGTCAATTCTTGCAAGCTGTGATAAGACCTTTTCAGTGTCGAATGGAACTGTTTTCCTTGCCCATCCAGAATGTAAAACGCGGAAATCCTGCTCCTGTTCTGCAGATCTACGAGCAAGCTCAACCAATTGAGTTGTTTCTCTCTTTTCCACAAAAGACTTGATCAATGGTAAATTGTGCATAGCTCTCGATGCTAACCATCTAACCTTTGAAGGGGCACAGGCAACTTTTAACATAGACGTCTCCTCACTGCGTTACCTTGAAACAAAGTATAACACCACTGGCAGTCAAATATAAAATTAACTGAAAGCGGAATCTTCAGAACCGTTTTTTGCAACAGATATACCCTTGAAAGTTTATTTGAACCCAAATCCCCTCATGGATTTTACAGAACCCTCGTTAAGAATCTTCGCAAAGGTGTAGTAGATGGAAAAAGATAAGCTACTAATTATTCCTTTTTTTGCGGGTCTAGTGCTTATGGTCTATTCATGGTACTTGAGTTTTCCCTTATCAGTTAAATCTGTTGGTGACTCAATTTTTAACCACATTCCAATTTTATACTGGATTAGTGTTCCTTTATTGTTAACATCAATGTTTCTGATGGCTATTAGCTTCAAAAACAAGTATTTGAAATGGATAATGGCTGTAGGCTTTGTCATAGTCCTGTACTCACTATATTATTTCTATTACACGATGCCAACTGGCGATTCAACTTATTTTAGAGGGCTGACAGAAAATTTCATTACAACAAATAATTTGAACGCTTCACAATTTATCCACAGCTATTACCAGTGGCCCTCTTTTTTCCTTTTGGCCAGCATTACAACGTTGGTGAGCGGGCTCAAGTTAACTATCTATGAATTCCTGCTATTTACGATTATAGGATTTCTAATAGCTACCGCTTTGTATGTTTATGCTTCAAAGGCGTATAATCGTAGCGGTTTTCTTGCGGTGGCGGCCTTCTTTTTTGTAATGTTTTTATTCTTGAATTATCAAGCTGTTCCATTCTCACTCGCATTTGCGCTTCTCTTTATCTTGTTCATGTT
>PKYH01000102.1 GCA_003133625.1 Candidatus Bathyarchaeota archaeon
TTCAAAAAAACAACCCGAAACAACCTGTCCAAACGCGCAAAAACAAGTTTTTTCTTCTATCAATAACTTGGTCGCGGAAAGATTATAAATAGCTATGTAATTATATAATTATGTGGTGTTGACCTTGACGAAATATGCGACAATATCGGTTCCAATCGACATCAAAAACCGCCTAGAAAAGGCTAAGGGAAAAAAAGAATGGGGCGAGTTCATCATCAGCTTATACACTGAGACGCAGAAGTTAAGGAGCGAAAAAGCCTTCACGGAGCTGACGGAAATCCTCACCCAAGAAGACCTGAAAGCCATAACAGAATCCAGCAAAGAATTCAAGGAGAACTTCGCGTTCAGATGAACCTCCTCGACACGGACATAATCATAGAAATGATCAAGGAGAAAAAGCACAGAACCGGAGTAGTGTCCCCCATAACGCTCATCGAAATACTAAGAGGCATCGAAACCGAAAAAAGACCCAAAATAAAGGAACTACTCGAACAAAGCTTTGAACTGCTAAACATAGACAACAAAATAATCGAAACCTACTGCAAACTGTACCAAAAACTTAAAGGAGATGGTACAGCACTACCAGACGCCGATCTTCTCATCGCCGCCTCGGCAATAGCGTATAACCTGCCGCTAGAAACAAAAGATGCGCACTTTCAGAGATTGAAACCGATAGGTCTAACGCTAGTATAAACTTCAAAAAACAATGAAACAAACTAGTCAACTCGAACCAACTCGGCATCCCAATAACCGCCCACATAATCCAAATTCGCGAAAGAATAACGCGGAAAATAACTACTAGAAAATAAGTACTAGAAATCAGCGCAAATACTTATAACGCACCTCCGCAAAATGACACTTAGCTTCAAACTAAGTTTAAAACGTTAAACCACATTTCCCCAATCTTGGTGGCGGCAATATGGATGCCCAGAACTCAAAAGAAAACGCGCAAAAAGAACCAGCTAACCTTGAAACGCTGATTCAAATGGAATGGGACATCATCAATGAACTGCACAAAAAACTCAAAGACCCCGACTTAACCGTGACTGAGTGGACCAAAGCCGCCAACGCATTGGGCTACCACATGAGCAACTTAAACAAGATGCTAAACCAGAAAGGCCACAGCAGCCAATTTAACGAACAAAACTTAGGCGAATTCATCAGAGATGTGCAACCAAGAATTTTTAGGCGCGTTAAGCGGGACTTCAAGAGATGGAACAGACGGCTTTCGTTGAGAAGGTTCTAAGCGACCTACAATTGGCAGCCCAAGTCTCAAGTGGACTTAAGCAGAGACCCAAAGCCTTCAAACAGCTCGTGGCTTACCCCGAAGTGGCACGTAAACTAGTCCAAGACCCCGTCTTCTTCGCCGTACTAATGTGCAGCGACGGCTGGCTGATAAATGCGCCAGATCACCAAAAACTCCTACGCGACCAGAGCCCAAGGCAAGTCGCCGTGTGCGGACGAGGCTGGGGAAAAAGCCTAATCTTCAGCCGCAAGAACCTCTGGCTCCTCTTCACCAAACCCAACGTTGAAAGCCTAATCATAAGCAGCACCCAACGCCAAAGCATGATCATGTTCGACTACTGCTACTCCACCATCAAGGCTAATCCTCTTATGCGCGAAATGCTCCAACACCCAGGAACAACACACACCATCATCAAGCTCAAACCCCCACTAAACGGCAAACTCACAGCGCTACCCTGCTCACCTGACAAACTCAGAGGCTACCACCCCGACTGGGTCTTCCTTGACGAAGCAAGCATAGTCCCAACCGACATGATCACCAGCGAAATAATGATGATGCTCACAAAACCCAACGCTGGCTTAGTCATGAGCGGAACCCCCATGGCGTTCGACCACGTCTTCCGCAAAGCCTTCTTAGACACGAAACGCTACTCAATCCACCATTATCCAAGCGACAGCAGCCCGCTTGTGAGCCAAACCCAGTTGGCAGAGTGGCGCGAGATGATGACTAAAGAGGAGTGGCAAAGAGAAGTAGAGGCGCTGTGGGTTGAGGCGTCCCAAACGTTCTTCCCAATGGACCTCATCGCAACATGCATAGACCCCGAACTCGATAACCCAGCATCACCCAACCGCTTTATTGAAGAGATAGAAACTTTCGATTCAGAGCAACGGCAAGGCAGATACTTCGCAGGCTTAGACCTGGGTAAACAAATAGACTACAGCGTTTTTGCAGTCGTTCAACTAACTGAAAAAGGCGAAGTCAGGTTGATCCACAAACGCCAGTTCCCCTTGGGCACACCCTACCCCGAAGTCATCGCATACGCCGCCAGAACCCACCAAGCCTTCGACTTCGACGGCATGTACGTGGACAAAACAGGCATAGGCGACGCCGTAGTGGATGAGTTGGAAAGCATAGATATGCCCGAAGTTAAAGGCGTGTTCTTCACCGACGCCGAAAAAGAAAACATGCTCAACTACCTCAAGCTGCTCATGGAGAAGAAGCTGCTCCGAATTCGAGGCGAAGACAAGCAACTAATAGCCCAAATCAACGAGCAACAATACGAATACCTGAAGCCTAACTCGGCTCAAGAGCGCATACACATCAAGTTCCGTCACCCAAAAGGAAGACACGACGACCAACTCTTCGCCTTAGCACTAGCGTGCTACGCAACCAAAGAAGCCGAACCAGAACCCTTCCTATTCGTGATCCCAAGATGACATAAAACCCTCTACGTAAAACGCACAAAAGTTACTCTTGCTCAGAAACCGACCCCTTCAACGTTTCCTCCAACTCGCCTCTCAACTTTGCATCACGCACTTTGGGCAACAGCCAAACTAACCGCCCAGAAATATTCACCTCCACACCGCCCTCCCCACGGTAAAAACGCCGTCCCTTCCCCAACCAATCAACCAGCACCCGANNGTCGGGAAAAACCAGACCCCCACCCTCAACACAACAGCTCATAAACCGCTCAAACGCCCCCGTTACAGTACAACCACCCGCACAAGCAACCCGCTTAAAACCAGCATAAAGCTCAACATCAAACCTGAAACCCCGAAACACCTTAACCACACAACCACCTGTATAAACAAAACGTATAAACAAACCATATAAACAAACCCCTCCCCCCGACCCAACACTCACACACAGAAACTATCCTGCGAGGTTTAGCTTTTCAGCTTGCAACAGTGCTAGCGCTAGCACGGGAACAAGTATGCATCCGTCTTTACCCATTTTAGTATAGAAGAATTGCCGCCGGACTCACAAAAGAAGAGCTAAAACCCAAAGTGGAAAGCCTAATCATAAGCAGCACTCAACGCCAAAGCATGATAATGTTCGACTACTGCTACAACGATTTCTCTTGAATACTTCTATCGTAGGCAATTTAATGCTACTCAATTCCTCTCAACTCCTTATTTCACACTAACAAAGGAAATTGGGGATGCTTGGCTTTTCCAGTTTAATGCCTCAGCCGCTTTGGCTGCGTACAAGAATTACGTGACGCCTGATTGAGCATTTATTTGACTCGCCTTTTCCAACAAGAGGGCAAGAGCGCATTGTTCTCAGCTTGCACGGCGTATCCACTATTGCGAATTTCCAATTACTTAACGTTACAGGGTTACTATAAAATTAAGCATCTATACTTATCGAGCTATTGTTCCAGTCAACCTATCCTTCAAATAAACGTTTGGCTACATTAGCCTTCACTCCCTTTTTGCCATGGCGTTGCTTCTCAGTATGCCTAAGCCGAACCGCGCGGATGCTTTGACGCCGTATTGGCCTGCTTTGGGGTGTCGTTCCAATCTTAGATTAGATAAGGTATTTTAATAAGTCGCAACATTGAAAACGTCAGGTGCGCTTCTTGGAACTCAAGCTTCCCAAAACCTTAATTGACGATGTCAGCAAGAACGAGCTCAAGCTTTACTTGGCTATAATGCTTTATAAAGAGAGAAAAATATCGATAAGTCAAGCCGCTAAACTGGCTGGCTTAACCCTGTCCGACTTCATTTACGAACTTGGTAAACACAAAGCGGCATTCACGAACATAACTGCAGAAGAGCTTGAAGAAGAGCTAAGGCGAATCAAGTGATAGTGTCAGACGCTAGCCCCTTGATAGTGCTACTGAAAACCAACAACCTGTCCATCTTGAAAGACCTTTTCGAAACAATCATCGTTCCAACGGCAGTGTACAAAGAGATAACTGCAAAAGAGCAGGAAAAAGCAATCTTTGACAAAATGGAATGGATTAAAACCAGAAAGATCAAAAATACTGACATGAACAGCCTCCTAGAGAAACTGATCGACAAAGGCGAAGCAGAAGCAATCGTTCTCGCTAAAGAACTAAAAACCACCTTACTAGTGGATGACGCAAAAGCAAGAAAGTACGCAAAGTTACTGAACGTCGAAGTTATAGGCACTTTGGGTCTGTTGAAGATGGCTAAAAATCGCGGGGTAATCCCTTCCGTGAAGGGAGCAATCAGCGACATGCTTTCGGAAGGCTACTTTATCGAGGACAAACTCATAACAAAGATTTTAGAAGACGTGGGCGAATCTTAAAATCAACTTATTCAATGCAGCTTGAAACCTAAACTAATTGCTCTGTACTTAACTAAGTTCACCTGACCAAACTATTTTTGCTTAGTAGGGAATCACTAAAAACCAATTATGTTGACCTTTTTCGCCACCACAGCGCTTTGCAGTATGCCCAGTCCGAATCGTGTGGATGCTTTAACGCCGTATTTTCCCGCCGCTTGGTCACCATAGTCGTCAGCAGTTGCGTCTCCACTTTTTCTCAAATGCCCGCCATGTTTAACGTGCTAAGTGCTAGATGCTTTCTACTTCTTGTGACAAGGTACGCTCGAAAACTGTGACGGGAATAGAGACTCTGCGAAGTCCTTCTTCAAAGCTCACGGTTGGCTTCCACCCGACGAGCTTTTCTATTTTGTTTGTGTCTGGGCAGCGTCTTTTCGGATCCTGCTTTGACAACGGGTGAAATTCTATAGCCAATTTGCATTCGATTACTTCTTTGACCTTTTTTGCAAGTTCAAAAATAGTTATTTCCTAATAATTCCCAACGTTCAGTTTCTCTCATCAGGAGACGCTATGCCAGCCATGCGAAAATTGAAATCAAAGTTGCCCTCACCTTCAACTCGCAAACTATTAATGAAGGCATTTACATACATGTTTATGGTGATGTTCACGACCAAAAAAACAACAATAACGCTAAGAGACGACGTTTACCAAAATTTAAAGGAGAAAGCGGGCGCCAGAAACATCTCAAACCAAATAAACAAAATACTCATCGAGTACTTCATCAAAAAAGACAGCATGTTCGGCGTTATGAAACAAACAGACCTAACCGACCTCCGCGACCACAAGGACCGTTGTCTATGAAATATGTGATCGATTCCTACGCGTGGATAGAATACTTCATGGGAACCAAAACAGGCGAAAAAGTCAAACCCATCATCGAAGGCCAAGAAGAAAAAATTACCCCAACAATATGCCTAGCTGAAATCTACGCTAAAACCCTCAGAGTGGAGAACCAAGAACTAGCAGAAAAGCAGAGAACCTTCATAAAAGAAAAAAGCGCCTTAGCGCCGTTAGACGAACTCATCGCTCTGGAATCCGCCAAGATACAGAACAGAATGAAAAAGGAAATCGACGGCTGGGGATTAGCCGACTCCATAGTCTACGCCACTGGACAAATCAAGAAGGCAGAAGTAGTGACTGGCGACGAACACTTCAAAAATCTAAAAAACGTAATTTTCATAAAATAACTCAGCCTTCAAATTCTTCTCGCCCGCTTTTACACGCTGACGAATCATAAACCACTAAAACAAGCCAGGGAAACGACCAGCTGAAAACAAGATACCCCCTTAACGGCGCCTACTTCCTTTGTGAAAACCACCCAATCGTTCTCTTAAGCCCTTCCTCAAAGCTTACTCTGGGCTTCCACCCTACAAGCTTTTCTAGTTTGTTTGTGTCTGGGCAGCGCCTTTTAGGATCTTTGGAAAGGGATGAAACTCTATAGTTGATTTGCATTTGGCTGCTTCTTTAATTTTTTTTGCCAGCTCAAGTATGGTGACTTCTTGAAGTGTTGCCTACGTTTACAGCTTCTCCCTTAGCTTTCGAGCTTGCCGCCAACAACATTAACCTTGTTACAGCCTATCTATTACTTTTATTTGTAGACTTTCTTCCGATGCTCAGTATCATAGAGCATTATTATTTTCTCATCTTCATTTATCTCGTAGATGATTCTGTAGTCGCCGACTCTAAGTGACCACTTACCCGCAAGATTTCCACGCAAAGGTTTGCCAACACAGGGGTCAGTTTCAAGAATTTTTATTGTTGAATCCATTCTCTTTTTTGTTTGGATGTCAAGAGCTCGAAAATCTTTTTCAAAAGTCCTTGTGACTCGAAGTTTATATTTCTCCAGCTTCTTTCAGCTCCCTGAGAAATTCATCGTAGTCTCTAACTCTTCCAGCTTTGACATCTTTTTCTGCTTGCTTTAAACATGACATAGCTTTTTTATCTTCCAATATGCTGAAAGTCTCAACTACTTCCTCAAGCAGGCTGCTCACCTTCACAAGTAGAGCCCTATCGTCATCGGTCAACAGAACACCTTCAGGCATGAAATCACCACATATTACTTGGTGACTTCATATTTTAACATATTTATCTAACTTTCCCAAAATGACCCCATTGCATCACTAATTTTCCTCATGCTCACAACCTAAAATCAATTTACGTTAATCATATTACCTCACAAATATAATAGATTTGACGCCTTCGCTGAAATATACTAACAAGCTGTAACATTAATCTAAAGACAAAGAAGCAGTAGTTACAGAACTTAATGCTGCCCAATTATTTTTGCGAAAACCACGTTATCGTTCTCTTTAGTCCTTCCTTAAAGCAGACGTTAGGCTTCCACCCAACGAGCCTCTCCAGTTTGGTTGTGTCTGGGCAGCGTCTTTTCNNTATGGCGTTGCTTCTCAGTATGCATAGGCCGAACCGCGTGGATGCTTTATCCCGTATTTATCTGCTCTTGGGGGCGCTCCTTTAAAGGGCAGTTTTAACAAAATATTCGAGCACTAGTTTTTAGATAAAAAAATTAAACTAATTTTAAGTAGGTTGCTTCTTCTTGAGAAAACCTCTTACAAAGGTAAGAAAATAGTTAATGGCGGATAGGGGATCATCGGGAATGCTGCTTTCTTTTACGTTGTCTTCTTTGCCGTCATGGAAATGTTTAGGAAAGGTTTTGATTTCCTTCCATTTGCTGTGCGGTGCATTATCATGCCGATGAATAAGCCCTCTTACATGTCGCTGCTCCCAGTGATAAGAATACTTTCCAGACGTTGACAACCAAACGTCAACGAAACTCTCATCCTTTAAAAAAATGCGAAGCCTNNTCAACAGCGCCTGAAGGGGTGAACCGAAGCTGAACATCAACAGCTATATCAGAAAACTCGGCAAGAACAACTTCAATGATCTGGTTAAAAAGCTCTTCCAAACTTGAATGGCTAGTCATGTTTAAGAGCCACTAACTCTTTCCGAATCTTCTGGGCGCGTTCCTCAAGGTTCTCCAAGACAATCAAGTCTTCCCACGCTGGATGTTCCGCAATAGCCCCTTTCTGAATCTTCTTCTCCAGTTCTGCAACACTTTTAACCTCGTACCGCGTCTTTATTTCATGGATTTCAGCAAAACAAATCCTTAACTGTGCTTCAAGCAACCCCTCTAATCCCTTTCTTACAAGTTCATCTGGTGAAACACCCAAGACCTTGGAAACCCTCTCAACGATCGCCGCATTTTCAGCCATACTAACCACCACTTAACATAATAATATGCAGTGACCCTATAAACTCTTATCTTAAAAGCCTATTTTCGAATACAAGTTTTCCAAAATAAGCATGTTGCCAACGTTTACAACTTCTCCCTTAGCNNAGTTATGTAGCAGAATGACCGTGTCTGTTTTCCATCGCCATAAACCGTTATAGGCTGATTAGTTAACGCCTGTACGATAAAACGTGACATAGCCTTGCCATACAAGCTGTCTTCGCGCAAGCGCGGACCATAAGAATTAAGGATCCTTAGGACCTAACATCCAGCCCATATTGCTTGCTATAAGCCATCAACAATGCTTCAGCAAACCGCAATAAACTTGTTCTTATCGAATAGACAAACAACCCAGAGGTAATCATATTTTTATAATTTTTAATGTAGTGCGCCTTTTTTTGGAGGCTTACGTTAAAATTCTGCCATTCTGGTTAAAGCAATTTTTAAATATTTTAACACAGTATACCATAAAATAGATAACTACATTAAAACTGTGAAAAAATGCCAAAAAAAACCGAAACCCTCTACAACACTCTACTCCCACTAAAAATCGTCACTTTCAACGACATAATCCAAATCTCCTCACAAATAATAAAACACCCCGTAAACCGCAGATACATCTACCAAAAATATGTAAAAAGACTAGTGGAAACCGAAAAACTCCAACAAATCAGAAAGGGACTATACGTTGTATTGTCCCCGCTGGAAAAACCCGATAAATACGAACCAGACAAACTTCTAATAGCATCCAAAATTAGGAGGGAATACTACATTGGCTTTCATACAGCTCTCGAATTCTATGGATGTGCATACTCAACATTCAACGAAGCCTACATATGCATTCAAAGCAACGACCGATTCGATCCATTCCATTACATGCGATTATCCTTCAAACCCGTTTTCGTAAAAGACGTTAACTCCCAAATAACAGAAAAACCCTACTTGCAAACTTCCCTTAGAGTAAGCAGCAAAGAACGAACATTCATAGAATGCATCGACAGAGTACAATACGCTGGAGGCTGGGAAGAATGCATAAAAAGCCTAGACAGCCTCGAAGGAATCAACTATGAAAAACTAATTAATCTAACACTTGACCAAAAAAAAGAAAACCTATCCAGACGAGTCGGCTACATCTTGGAACTACTCCAAAAAAGCTCACCGTTCTACGAACACATAAACCCAAACACTCTAGACAAACTCCGAGCACAAATCAAAAACCAACCCCAATACCTGATACGCGGGAAAAAAGGAACACTAAACAAATCATGGAGCCTTTACATACCGGAAAACTTCGAAGAAAAACTAAGAGGAATATAACTTGAAAAGGAACTACGACCTCAACGGACTGGCGCTAAAGCACGGCTTCAACACAAAGGAAATGGAGAAAGTATGCCGAATCTCCGACATCATAGAAGATATCTCAGCCGTGAAATTCTTATCAGACCGACTCTCCCTCTACGGAGGAACAGCCTTCACCTTCATCTATTCACCAGAAATACTGCGCCTTTCAGTAGACATAGACTTCAACTATCGCCACATCGACACAGTCGATTGGGGAGACACCCGAAAAGAGATCGATCAAAAAATAAAAAACCTGCTTGATAAACAAGGCTACCACAAAACAAACATAACCATAAATGCAAGCTACCCCCTAACCAGATTCACCATCAAATACGAGAACACCCTTAGCTTAGAAGATCAATTCAAAATAGAAATAGGCTACATGCGCAGGACTCCCATACTCAAAAACGACGTGATAGCAGACTTCAAACACATAGGCACCCAAGAAACATTCAAAACAACAACCCCCATCAAAGAAGAACTGTTCGCAAACAAATGGTGTGCCCTCCTTTACAGAAAAACACCACGCGACCTCTTCGACACATACAGAATTACCCAAACAGAATTTGACCGCAACATTTTTCGTAAGTGCGCCATAATCGACAGCCTAACCCGTGGAAAACCCAAACTATACACGATTGACCCAAACTCCATCAGAAACATCCGCATAGACACAAGCCTAACAAATCTCCTGCAAACACAAAAGCTTCAAAAGATAAACTTCGCCGAAATAACCACTCACGTCACCGAGTTCACCAAAACCCAAATCATGAACCTAACGCAAAACGAAACAACAGCTATCGACCAATTCATAGACCAAAAAACATTCAACCCAGCCTTGATCGACGAAACAGAGGTATTCAACGAAAAAATAAACCAGTATCCACCAGCCCTCTGGAAACTTGAAAATCCAACCAGCTAATGATCTTTAAAAAACCCCATATGGCATCTGACGACTATTTAGCCGCTTTTAA
>PKYH01000131.1:0-4188 GCA_003133625.1 Candidatus Bathyarchaeota archaeon
CCAAAAACTTAGTTAGTGTTGCCTTCTTTATCATAAAACCATGTCCTTAAGCATGCACTCAAACTCTACTGCAAAATAAGTTTGTCTAACCAAAGCTACAGCCTGATACTCTCGGTAAGATAAAACGCCATAGCTCGCAAAATAAGCGCTCGAAAGAGATAGAAGCTTAATTTGTTCTGTAAACAATTAAGCCACCTGAATAACAATGCTCCTTACACCGAATTATGCCTTGTGGCACAAGTTAGCATTGACTGCCCCTTTTCAAGTTGTAAAAAGCGTTTTTAAAAAAAAGCCTGAATGGTAAAACATATATTAATTAGTTGTTAACGAGATACTTCGTAATAGTGCTGAACGAGGAATAACATTTGGTTTCTCTTAGAGCATTAGCCCCGTCATTAACAAGAATAACAGTTGCAGGAGCAGTAGGTGCTGCTTTGCATGTCGGTCAAGGCGATTGCGACTTAATCGACGCGAACGCCGTTCAATATTCAAGAGCAGTCCTTGCCCAAACAGATGTTGAAGGGGAAGTAATCTGCTGCGAAGGCCCCAAAGACAATGCGCCATCATTTGAATTTAGAGAAAAAGTGGGAACAGGCGGAGGACCCAAAGTAGAGTTCATTATTGACCCAGTTGACGGAACCACAGCTGCCAGCAAAGGCAGAAAAGACGCCATATCCGCATTGGCATGTGCACCAGCAGGATGCTTCCAAGTTTTACCCGACGATGGCTACTACTTCAAAATTGCCACAGATTACCATTCCATAGGCAAAATATCCATGGACATGTCAATTGAAGAAATCGTGCGTACAGTAGCCCGCGAAAAAGGTGTCCCCGTATCCAACTTTACCGTTATCATGCTGGAACGCGATAGACACGCTGAAATGCTGAAAACCCTAAGAAAACTCGGCGTGAGAATCATACTTATTCCAGACGGCGATATTGCTGGCGCAGTTGTTTCATGCATTCCAGAATCTGGTGTTGATTTGCTTTTAGGTGCAGGTGCTGGTCCAGAAGCCACCATTGCCGCTACAGCCGTAAAGTGCCTTGGCGGAACAATGCTTGTTAAGGTTTGGCGAGAAAAAGACGACTCGGCAAGAATGGAACGCCTAAAAAAAGAAGGAGTAAATATAGACAAAACTTACAGCCAAGATGAACTGGCAAAAGGCAAAGAGCTCGTGTTTGCAGCTTCTGGCGTTACAAAAGGAGAGCTTTTAGATGGCGTACGCTTGATTCCTGAAGGCGCAGTTGTGCATTCTATTTGCATGAGGTTGCCAAGCGGAACGATAGAGAAGTCGGAAACGACGCTGCGTTTTAAGGGGCACCCTGTGTATGAGCAGTTTGCCGTGAAAAAACATTAAAGCATAAAATTGCGCTTCTCAGTTCCAAATTGCTTTTTTCCAAGTTTAGCATTAACATTAAAGTAATTGGTTTTAAAAATTGAACGAAAAAACCTGCATAGAAAAGCCAAAGCAAAAAGAAACAGCAGAACATGGAAAAAGACGTGTAATGATTTCTTTTGCCGTTTTACTAGGCTTAACTGTTGTTATAGGTGGTCTGCTGGATTTTTTCTTTGCAGGAGTTCCCCTTGGCTTTACCATACCAATTATAAACGTTAAAGCAACCCTAAGCACGATTTTGTATTATGTTTCGGTTCTTTTTGCTTCCACGTACATAGGCATAATGGGTCTGAGAGAGCTGTTTGTTGAAAGAAGATTTTCAGTTGAATTTTTAATGGCTGCCGCAGCATTAGGAGCCTTGTACCTAAATGCACGATTCGAAGCGGCAACTGTACTGTTTCTTTATTCTGTCGCTGAGTATTTTGAAGGCTACATTGAGGATAGGGCGCGCCGAACGGTTGAGAAACTATCAAAGTTCATGCCAGACCAAGCTAGAATCATAGCGGATGGAAACGAAAAGAACGTTAACGTCAACGAAGTCGAGCCCAACATGACTTTGCTTGTGAGACCAGGCGAACGGATACCTTTAGATGGCAATGTTGTTGAGGGTTTCTCGCATGTTGACCAGGCCGTAGTTACTGGTGAATCTGTGCCTGTGACTAAGAAAGTGAACGATTGCGTTTACGCTGGCACATTAAACATGAGTGGTGTTCTAAAGATTGCTGTCACAAAAAAGGCCAGTGAAACTCTTGTCTCGAGAATTATGGTGCTTGTGGTTGAATCTGGCAAACGAAAAGCATCCATAGAAAAACTTGTTGACCGGTTCGCGAAAGTTTACGTTCCAATAGTTGTTGTATTAGCCGTTTTAACCGCTGCTTTGCCACCGTTGGTGGCTGGCATGTCTTTTAACGTGTGGTTATACCGTTCGCTTATTCTTCTTGTGGTTTCTTGCCCAAGCGCCTTCATTATTTCGGTTCCTGCAACAGTCTTTGTAGCGATAACAATTGCGGCTAGAAGAGGAGTGATAATCAAAGGCGGAATCTACGTTGAAAAATTAGCCAAAGTAAAAAGAGTCGTTTTTGACAAGACCGGCACATTGACTTTGGGCAGACCAGCAGTTCATGAAGTACGGCTTGTGAAAAGAACTGAAGAGGAAGCATTGGCTTACGCTGCTGCACTCGACCAGTTTTCAAATCACCCAGTAGCTCAAGCCATTGTTAGACGCGCCACGGAAAAAGGCGTTGACCTAAGCAAGTTCAAGGTAACCGATGTCACTGAGGTTCCCGGGAAAGGCATTGTGGGCAATGTTGACGGGAATTTTGTGGCGATTGGCAACTTAGAGTTGATGAAAGAATTCGGTTGTAACTGCAAGGAAGCCTTTGAAATCACTGAAAATGACACCCATACTTCAGTTTGTGTTTCTGTCGATAAAGAGGGGTTGGCTGCAGTTTGCGTTGTGGATCAAGTTAGGGAAGATGCTCTCAAAGCAGTGAGCGATTTGAAAAAAAATGGCATAAAGACTGCCATGTTAACTGGCGACAGAGCAGAGATTGCCAAGGAAACCGGGGACATCTTAAAGATTGATGAGGTATATGCGGAACTTTTTCCAGAGGATAAACTGAAATGTATTGAAGAGATGAAGGGTAAAGACGGACTTGTAGCAATGGTCGGTGACGGCGTTAATGATGCTCCTGCGCTTGCCACTTCAGACGTTGGTATTGCCATGGGTGCAGCTGGGGTTGATGTTGCTTTAGAATCTGCAGATGTGGTGTTGGTGAAAGATGAGTTGGCGCAAATTCCTTACCTGATTAAGTTAAGTGACAAAACAATGGGGATAGCTAAGCAAAATATTGCAGCGTCGCTCGTTGTTAAATTGATTCTTGGCGCTTTGGGATTAATGGGATTAACTCCACTATGGTTCACAGTAGCTTCAGGCGACGATGGAGTTACAATGCTTCTTTTGTTAAACACGTTGCGTCTTGAAAATGTGAAATAACTTGGTTTAGGTAATTTCCTTCACAGAAACTTTAAGAGCATAATCAATAAGCATCTTCCATAAAGACTAAGCAAGGATAGACCTTACATTGAAATTTGGAATAATGACGCGGAACATGGAAGCATGGAGTTCCACGCAAGTTCGGGAAGCCCTAACTAAACGAGGCATTCCATACGAATGCTTCACCTTCCCCAAACTGGTCGCAAGGCTCGCGTACAAACCCAACTTCAAAGTTAACGGCACCAGCATCCTTGACGATTTAGATGCTCTTATTATCCGTCCAATTGGACGCGGTTCACTTGAGGAACTGGTTTTCCGAATGGATATGCTCTACAAACTTGAACGCCAAGGCTTCTACATGGTGAACCCGCCAACCGCAATTGAACACTGTGTCGATAAATACGATATCTTAGCCATCCTTGAGGATGAAGGCGTTCCTGTACCACGTACATTAGCCACTGAAAACGTAAACGAAGCGCTAAAGGCTTTTTCGGAACTAGGCGGCGACGTGGTGGTTAAGCCAATTTTCGGCTCCAGAGGAAAAGGCGCAACACGCATAGTTGACGCAGACATCGCCGACACTGTTTTCAAAGCGATAACCTTCCATCACGGCGTAATCTACATGCAAGAATTCGTACCTCATGGGCACTCTGACATACGTGCATTCGTCATAGATAGCCGAGTAATCGCATCCATGCGCCGCGTAGCTGGAGGCTGGAAAACTAACTACAGCCAAGGAGCCAAACCAGCACCAGCAAAAATCAGCGAAGAATTCGAAGAATTAGCCATAAAATC
>PKYH01000131.1:4199-17726 GCA_003133625.1 Candidatus Bathyarchaeota archaeon
CGCATCGTAGACGTAAACAGTCAGCCTGGATGGAAAGGTTTGCAGGCGGTAACGAAAGTCAACATTGCCGAAGAAATAGTTAACTTTGTGTTATCTGAATTGAAAAAGTAAACCTATTTTCCAGAAAGAATCAATGTGTAAGGGTCGTCGGCAACCTGTGGAAAAGGCGCTTCTTTTCCCGCTTTGATTAGAACGCGTTCTTTATTTTCCGTGAATTCACCCAAAAAGCAGGCCGAAAGCCCGTTCTTGCTCAATATGGTTTTGACTTTTTCTTGAGCTTGAGCATCAACCGCCGCCAAGATTGTGCCTGTTGAAGACACCGCCAACACCTGCGCATCATTAAACTTAAAGTAATCTTGCAAAGCTAACACTTCCTTGCAAACNNGCATGGACACCGCTTATTTCAGCCAGTTGCAAGGCTTCTTTTACGCAACTTTGCATGCGAACCTGATTAGCAAGTTTTTCTTGTTGCCCAGCCCCGAAGAGTCTTTGCGCTAGCGCCTTGTGAGTTAACGAGAAATTTGTGATTGTTTCTAAACCAAGCGGCTTAGTGCATAATATTAGGTCTCCGGGCTTAGCGTTTCCCGGCGTAATCAACTTTTCAGGTTGAACCAACCCATATACCGTGGCGACACCAAGCAAGTCTGAAAGACTATCATACATGCCTGTATGTCCTCGAACGATTGCTATGTTCAGCTCGTCTGCTGCCTTGCATGTTTGCTTCATTATTTTTTGGAAAGTTGCTGGTTTAGTTGAGCGTGGTCCCAACAGGTTAATGGTGCAGAATTCTGGTTTGGCTCCGAAGAGCGCAATGTCTGAAGCTGCATAATTAATTAGTAGCCAACCGAACCATTCTTCTGGAACTCCAGTACATGGGTCAGTTGCTATTACTACGTACTTGCCGTCTAAGAGGTGAACGCCTGAATCGTAGCCTACCATGGGTGGTATGATGACTCGTGAATCCTTCTTTATGCAGCTTAAGAGTGTCTTCAGTTCTTTATTGGGCAGCTTTCCCATGTTTTTTTGGACCTCAAAGGTAAATGTTTAGGATCTTGCTTTTCTGCAGTATGCCGATTACGATTGCACAAATTATCATGCTAGGCACAAGATATATTGCATTATAAATTGCTGAGTAAACTATTGGACTCATACCTGGTGGTGCATACTGGGGAAAATAGATTACGCCTGAAGTAAAGTGACATAGGAAGCGTCCTGTAACGCCCACGACGACGCCAGCAACTGGAATTTTCTGGAAGAACGCTGCGAGACCAAGGCAGGCGAACGGTAATGGATAATCAAGGATAAATTGAACAGGGTTGACAACGAAAGGCTCAATCGCAAGGTCAACAACGCCAAAGACGGCGCCTGCAAATATGCCTATTTTTGGTCCTCTTCTAAGTGCCAACCAAAAAATTGGCACCATCCCAATGTTAATGGACCCCCCCTGTGGCAGGCTGAAGAAGGAGTGACTGACTAGGCTTAATGCTCCTGCCATTGCGACAAATACAATTATTTCTGCAAGTATCTTGGTTGAGAAAATAGTTTTTTTAGTCGGTTGAGTTTGTTGTTTCACTTTTTTTCCCTCCGCCAGTATTATCTGGTTCAGGTTCTAAGGGTCGACAGCACTTTAGCCGTCCTCTCAGCCGGGTCATGTTATCCCAGCTCCCCAGACCTTTGAGGGGATAATGTTATTATGCTGCATATTAATTTTTCTAAAGCCATCACTACAACGAGGATTGATTAGCATTCAGCCTATGCCTAAAGAATACAACTTTGCAGAAATAGAACGAAAATGGCAGCAGAAATGGGAAGAAATGGCTATTTACCATTACGACTGGAACGACAAAAAACGCGTTCCCTATAGCATAGACACTCCGCCGCCATACCCATCAGGCGAATTGCACATGGGCAACGTTTTAAACTGGACCTACTTTGACATGGTAGCCCGATACAAACACATGCAAGGCTTTAACGTGCTTTTCCCGCAAGGCTGGGATTGCCATGGCTTAGGTATAGAAATCCAAGTTGAAAAAACACATAACGTACGCAAACGTGACGTGCCCCCAGACCAGTTCCGCAAGTGGTGCATGGAGCTTGTGGAAAAATACATTGCCATGATGAAAGAAGGCATCCTCAAGCTGGGCTGCAGCATAGATTGGACAACAGAGTACCGCACAATGGATCCAGATTACTGGAGACGCACGCAGTTAAGCTTCATTTTGCTTCACAAAAAAGGCTACATGTACCAGGGCACGCACCCCGTGAACTGGTGCCCCAGAGACGAAACCGCAATTGCTGACGCTGAAGTAGATTACGTGAAGCGTGAAGGCATACTGCATTACATCCGTTTCCCATTCGAGGGCACAGGCGAGTACGCGTTAATCGCAACTTCCAGACCAGAGTTTATTCCTGCATGCGTCGCCATCGAGGTCAATCCTAATGACGAGCGATATAGCAAGTACGTTGGCAAAAAAATTGTTGTGCCAATCGTTAACCGGTCTGTGACTGTCATCGCTGATGAATGCGTTGACCCCGCCTTTGGCACTGGAGTAGTCATGATATGCACCTACGGCGACAAAGAAGACGTTAAAACAGTGATCAAGCACAAGCTTCCCGTCATAATGCTTCTCACCGAAAACGGTCGCATCAACGAGAACGGCGGCAAATACGCTGGCTTAACAATAAACCAAGCACGCGCAGCCATAGTTGAAGACCTCACGGCAACTGGGTTGCTTGAGAAAACCGAGAAAATCATGCAGGAAGTTGGCGTTTGTGACCGCTGTAAGACTCATGTGGAAATCCTTGAGCGAAAACAGTGGTTCATGAATACCCGCAAATTAACCGATGCCGTGGAGAAAACGGCGAACGAGATAGTTTGGTATCCTGATTACATGAAAAACCGCTTAATCGACTGGGCAAAATCGCTCGATTGGGACTGGGTAATAAGCCGCCAACGCCTTTTTGCCACACCGATTCCAGTTTGGTACTGCAAAAACTGCGGCGAGCTAATCCTAGCCAAAGAGAACTGGGTTCCAATAGACCCAAAACTGGAGAACCCACGCATAAACAAGTGCCCAAAATGCGGCGGCAAAGAGTTCACTGGCGAACAAGACGTTTTCGACACCTGGATGGATTCATCAATAACATGCGCTGTTCATGCTGGCTGGCCTGACAGGGCAGATTGGAAGCATCTTTTCCCAGCTGACGTTCATCCCTCAGGCACTGACATAATCAGGACTTGGGCGTATTACTTGATGGTTCGGCACTTGGCGCTTTTTGATGAGAAGCCGTTTAAGAGTTGCCTTATCAACGGCATGGTTCTTGGCTCGGATGGCAGAAAGATGAGCAAATCGCTTAGGAATTATGCTGCTGCGCCTGAAGTGTTAAACAAGAATGGAGCTGATGCTACTCGCCAATGGGCTGCTGGCGGCGGAGCAACTGGTTCTGATATTCCGTATCGTGCTCAGGATGTGGAGTATGGCAGGCGCTTCTTGGTTAAGCTGTGGAATGCTTCAGGTTTCACAAGTAAACTCTTAGCTGATTATAAGCCTGATGCACAGGCTGATTTGGAGCTTCAGCCGCTAGACAAGTGGATTATTAGCAAAGCCGAAAACTTGACAAAGAAGGTGACCGAGGCTTTTGAAAAATGCCAGTTTAACATTGCTGTTGAAGATATCCGAAATTTCACATGGCACGTTTTCTGCGACTATTACGTTGAAGCAGTTAAAGATAGGCTTTACAATCCTGACGTGCATGGTCAAGCGAAACGGTTGGCAGCTCAGTGCACACTCTATGAGGTTCTCTACCGCATATTGCAGTTGTTGGCGCCTGTGACTCCGCATTTGACTGAAGAAATTTACCAGCACATGTTTGCCGAATACAAGGGTTTTGAAAGCTTGCAAATTTCACCATGGCCACAGTTTAATGCGGCGCTTGTGAATGAAGAGGCAGAGAAGAACGGTGACTTGATTATTGCTGTTATCAGCGAAGTGCGGCATGATAAGGCAGAGAAGAAGTTGCCTCTTAATGCGCCAGTTAAAAACTTAATCATTTACGCTGGCAGTGACGAGAACGCGAAAGTTATCTCTTCAGGCAGTGCAGACATTGCTGGAACCTTAAAGGTTGCCAATATCCAGGTTCTCTCTGAAAAGCAGTGTGAGGGTCGGCAAGTCAGTCCTTACGATGTTTACATCAAAGCTGAATATTAGGGTGCAAAGCATGAGCGACAAAAAAGGAAACAAAAAGGTCGGATTAATAGGGTGCGGTGCGATTGGCACTGTACTAGCAGAAGCTATCGAACGAAAAATAGTAGTCTGTGACGAGCTGGTTGTTTACGACTTTGACGCTTCAAAAGCGCAGAAGCTCCAGAGCACACTCAATTTTCCCGTTACAATTGTTGAAAGCGTTGATGAATTGCTTGCTTTAAAGCCCAAGGTTATTGTGGAAGCGGCGTCGCAGCAGGCAGCTAAAGATTATGTCCCAAAAATTGTTTCTGCAGGAATCGAGCTAATTGTGATGAGCACTGGTGCACTGCTAAGTTTGAATGTTGATTTGAGCAGGGTTCATGTTCCTTCAGGTGCTATCGGCGGTTTAGATGCGCTTGCCAGTGCGGCTTTAGCTGGGATTGACGAGGTAGTTTTGACTTCACGCAAGAATCCGAAAGCTTTAGAGACTGACAATAAAGAAGAAAAAATTGTTTACGAGGGCTATGCTGAAGAAGCTGCTAGGCTGTTTCCAAGGGAAATGAATGTTGCCGCCACTTTAGCGTTAACTGTTAAACCAGCCAAAGTGAAAGTACGAGTGGTTTCTGATCCGTCGGTTAAACGTAACACCCATGAGATTCAGGTTAAATGGCGGTTCGGTGAAATGTTTTTGCGTTTTGCGAACGACCCTCACCCTGAGAATCCACGTACAAGCGCGTTGGCTGCATGGTCTGCCATTAAATTATTGCAGTCTCTTTTGAAAACTTAATGCTAACATGATTGAAAATTAAAGATAAAGAAAAAAGGAAAAATGGTTTATTCAGTTTTTTCTTCACTGGATTCTTCTGCTTCTGTTTCGGCTGCGGCTTCTTCTGCGGCTACTTCCGTATGCGCCCCCTGAGGCGCTTCTAAAGGGTGGGCCTGCGGTATGGCCTCCTCCACTATAACTGACTCGATAACTGACTCCATAACTGGCTCGATTACTGACTCCATAACTTTTTCAACTGTTGCCTGCGTCGGCGCTTCTTCTGGGATGACCTCTAAAACTTCGTTTGCAACCTCAACTGCTGGCTGTTCTGGCGCTGCTTCAGCGATTACTTCAGTCGGAGTAATATTTGCTGTTTCAGCTTCATTTGCTGGTTGTTCTACTGCAGGTGCTGCTTCTGGAGCTACTGCTTCCATGTTTATTGCTGGTTCTTGTGGCGTTGGCTCGGTTATTGCTGGCTCTTGCGGAGCAATTTCAGGTGTTGGTTCATTTATTACTTGTATTTCTGGTTCTGGGGGAGTAATTGGAGCGGTCTCTTCTGGAGTTACCTCGACGGGTGGAGTCTCAACTGGGGCAACTTCAACTGGAGCGGTTTCCACTGGTGTATTTTCGACTGGCGCGGTTTCGATTGGGGCTGGAGCAGTTTCTATTGGGGTTGCTTCTACTGGAGCAGTTTCTATAGGAGCGCTTTCAACTGGGGCTGCTTCTGCTTTTGCAGTTTCAACTGGAATCTCAACTGGAGCAGGCTCTGCTGGCGATGTTTCTACTACAGTTTCAATTGGAGCGGCTTCGACTGGAACCTCCACCGTGGTTGGTTCAACTGGCGCTGGTTGTGCAACTTCAGCTTCGATGATTGGAGCAACTGGTTCTGGGGCTGCTGGCGCTTGTATTGATGGTGCTGTTGGGCTTAGTTGGTTTGCGGCCTGTTTTATTACGTTTAGTTCGTTTCTAGTTGTTTCTAGTCCAGTTGTGAGAAGGTTCATTTCCCGCTGATAAATTTCCTCATCGATTTCTCCTACTACGTGTTGAATCTCATAGTTAGCAAGAAGTGTTTCTAATGTTTTAATCTGGTTATCTAGTTCTTCGGTTTTTACTTGCATTCTTTCAACTAGTTCTTTCTGTTGTTTTTCGATTTCGACGATTGTTGCACCGATGTCGCCGTTAAAAGAGTCACGTGTTGCCTGAGAAATTTTGCCAGTTTCAAAAAGGTTGTCTAACGCTTTCTTCTTTTTCTTAGCTATTTCGTATTCTTCATTTAATCGTTTAAATGTATATTTCCATGAAATCAATTTTAAGGCACCGTACCTTTTTAGCGTAAAAGAAGAGATAACGTTTGTTAACATGCACATATATCGCTAACTATTAAAAATGATTGCAGCTGCAGCGGAATGGAAATTTTGCATTAAAATTTTAGGCTATTTCTACGAGTTTATGTATATGAAAATTGAAAATTTTTTAGATTTTACTTAAAGCCAATGACATTTCCATGTAAATTATTGCATATCCGTTGCCATGCTATGGCACAATATATGAAAATGTGATTTGTTATTCGCAATGGCTCAGGCGCAGGCAAGTTTAATTTTGTTTATACTTTTCTGATTCTGTTATAACATACTATTCTAAATCCGAATAAATCTTATATATCTAAACACGAATAAACAATAACGAGCGTGCAAAGCATGGTAGCATTAACAATTACAGTTAACGGTGAAAAATCAGAAGCAAAAATAATAAAAAAAATGCATGAAAGAGTAATCAAAAGCTTCATGGACACAATAATAATGGCCGAATTACAAAACGGACCTATAAGTGGATACGATGCAATATCATACATACATAACAAGTTCGGCTTCCTAGTCAGTTCAGGCACCGTTTACTCACTTCTATACTCTCTTGAAAGAAACGGCCTAGTCGAAGGAACATGGTTTGAAAGAAAAAGAGTCTACAAACTCACCGAAAAAGGCGCAAAAACCATCGAAACAATACTTAACTCTCAGGATAAAATCAAAGGTTTCATGACAATGATCCTGAAAGCATAAACAATCCATTAACCTATTTCTTTTTATCACTATTTTAATCGAAATGCTAAAAAACCCCTTCTCATCTTCCTATAGCCGCAACAAATCTGAGCGGGGTCCGTAGCTCAGTCAGGCTAGAGCACCGGACTTTTAATCCGGGGGTCGCGGGTTCAATTCCCGTCGGACCCGCTTCTTCTGCATTTAGTTGTTCTAAACCTTGCGTGTTAACTAATATTTTCTGTCAATTTAATTTTCGAAAAAACAGTATTAGGTTTCTTTTCCTTCTTTCAAGCAGAATTTCGAGTACTAACACAAAAGAAAAAGAATAGTTGCGAAAAAGAATTTAGTGCTTGATTACTTCTTTGGTTTTTCAGGAGCTTTTTCAGACGCCTTTGCAGGAGCCTTAGAGGCAGTGCTTTTTGCTGTTGCTTTGACTGGTTTCATTGGTTGCTCACAACATACTAGTTCGCATGCTTCACATTCACACGGATTTTCAACCATCACAACAAGACCACATTCTT
Source organism: Candidatus Bathyarchaeota archaeon (assembly GCA_003133625.1). Classification (GTDB taxonomy): domain Archaea; phylum Thermoproteota; class Bathyarchaeia; order Bathyarchaeales; family Bathycorpusculaceae; genus Bathycorpusculum. Next base: position 11,707 of record PKYH01000131.1, read on the forward strand.
CACACTTATACTCTTCACCTTTCTTTTTTACCAAAAAATCACCTTCTAAAATACCGCTATAGAATATACTAGTTTCGAAAAATATAAAAATTTCTATAATTAACAAGTTTCTAATTTCTGGTTTCAAGAACCTTGATTAGTCGTTACCAACCAAATTCAAAGTCTTCTTCCTAAAGCAATGTGGACACGCGTAAGGTTCTGAAAGCGTCCATATGCTTTCCTTTTTTATCATTTTTGTCCTATTGACACTTTCTCCACGCAAAAAAGTACAATCAGCGTCAACAAACCCTAATTCCATTGACCTGTAACGTTAGCTAAGGATTTAACGCACATATATTGATAAGATAGTCAAATTTATTAACAAATGCAAAGCATCTACTATCTGTGATTCAAATATGCCCTACTGCGGAAACTGTGGTTCACAAGTAAACCCAAACGAGAAATTTTGCGGCAAATGCGGAGCCGCACTTAACAAGCCGCCTGTTAATGCTCAACCAACACCTGAGCGTCTGGCTTATTCTCCATCTTCATCGCCACCGCCTCCACCGCCACCTCCGCCCACGCAGGCTTCAATTGCTCAAACCCCGCCAGCGATGCAACCTGCAGCACAAATGTCACAGATGAGTTCAGAATCTNNTATTTAGAAAACCAAAATCGCTCGGAAGATACGACACTTACACTGGAGTAGTGACCAATCAACGTTTGATTTTTGCGCAAATGACCAGTGAAATGCTAACCGCTGCTGCGAAACAATCAAGAGAGCAAGCCAAAGCGGAAGGAAAAGGCTTCTGGGGACAATGGGCAGAAAGAAACAGCCATCGCAAGTCGTCAACGTTAACGTCGGCGACAAAAAAGACAATGCGCCGCCGTCACCACCACCTCAAAACTAAAATGGCATACGAGCTAAAATCTGCTCTAACTTTTTCTATTTAATTAAATCACTGCATAATTTTCTAGCTCGGTTGAAAGAAATAGAAAAAGTTATAGCTTCCGAAAAGATAACTATTTTGTGATTTTATGCAATTTTTTACTGTAACTGATGAATCCAATGTTAAACATAAGGTTCTAATCGTACCTTTAAACGATAAAGAAATGAATGAACTTGCAGGTCAATGCGAAAAATGCATGCCCTCAATTTCTATTTCATCTCTGGTTCAAAATGGACACCCATATGTTATTGTTGACTTTGGCGGTGACGGCGCATGGAAAACAGCCATACCGCTCGATGAAGCTTCTGAGGATGGGCATAAAGTCGGCGACGAATTAGCAGTTGGAGACGTTTTAACGGTGATTTTAACTTCTGAGTCTCAAGCGGTAAAAATATCTAAGGATAAAGTTTACATGAACGTGCCTTTGGAAGAGATTTTAGCGTTCAGTTTTCTATACACGGCGGACATAGCTGAAAACTATGCGCTATTTAACATGTATAATCAGCCGAAAGGCGAATAAAAACAGGGTTAACTCCACTTCAGCGAAAGAAAACCTTTGTTTAATTCTATGCTACAACCCAACTTTTCACATTCGTAATTTAATACGTTGCTTAGCCATAGCGCATCGTTTCCTGAAGCATTGTTTACTTTAAAATGCTTAATTTGCGTAGGTATCATTTCTAAGCGACAAAGCTTTCCTGTCTGCGGTTCAAGGCCGGCAAAATACATTAAGCCCAAGTCGCCTCTAAAAAATTCGTAGCTGCCTATTCCTTCGTAATCGTTCAGAAAGTCGCCGCAACCGTAGAGAATAAGCTTGTTTTCNNACGCCTGCTTTGTCAATGAGTTTATGAGCAAACAATCGCTGCTCAGGAAGCACTTCGTAACCCCAATTTGACCCCCAATGAATTGACACGACTACTATGTCATTTTGCTGTTTGACCCGTTCCACCAATCCTTTTATGCGATGGACTTCGTTACTTGATAGGTCTTTTAACAAGTTTATTCCAAGCTTGTTTTCGGTGGCAGCCCAGTTGGTGGGTACTCCGCTCGTTTCGGAGCCGAAGGAGAAAAAAATGATTCTTCCTTTGCCCTTGACGTCTAATAATTCAGGTGACTCTGCCTCTTCAAGGTTCTTGCCTGCTCCTGAACTTTTTATGCCTGCTTCTCTCAGAGTTTCTAAGGTTTCTTGCAAACCGGAAAAGCCCCAGTCTAAAACGTGATTATTTGCTAGGGAGCAGCAATCTATTTTGGCAGCAGTAAGGCAGGGCGCATTTTTTGGATTCATCCTGTAATTGATTTGTTTGCATCTCCAGTAATCTTCGCTTGCTGTGATGCTTGTTTCTAAATTGATAATCCGTAAATCAGGCGCTAACCGTTCAAGATGGTTAAGCGCATCGCCCCAAATATAGTCGAAGTTTACAGGTTTTGGAATTTCCCCGTTCTTTTCTTCAGCTAATTTCACGTACTCTCTTGCGTCTTTCACGTATGGCTCATAAACTACAGGGTTGTTTGGGTAAGGCAGAATCTGGTCGATGCCTCTGCCAGTCATTACGTCGCCACATAAGAACAGGGTAATCAAAAATGGTCACCTGTAATTGGGTTTTCTTTGCGGAAAGCTGCTTGAAACAGCACGTCAGGCGTTACTTAGCGTTTACCTTAGGTAGCGCAGAAACCAATCTGTTGATAGTTTAGCGACTTCTTCAAGTTTGCCTGGTTCCTCAAAAAGGTGAGTAGCGCCCGGAATAATTACGAGCTTTTTTTCAGCGGACATTTGCTCCATCGCCTGCCTGTTTAGCTCAATCACCACCGTATCCAAACCGCCCACCAACAAAAGAGTCGGCGCCACCACTCTGGGAAGATAATCAGCTGCAAGATCAGGGCGTCCTCCACGCGAAACCACAGCGGCAATATCATTTGGAAGTTTTGCAGCCGCAATTAAAGCTGCAGCGGCGCCTGTGCTTGCTCCGAAATAGCCGAAGACTATATTTTTTGTATCTGGGTCTTTATTGAGCCATTCAGTGGCTCCTATGAGGCGCTCAGCGAGTAAGTTGATGTTGAACCTGTACTCTGCTGTTTCTATGTCTTCTTGGTCTTCTTCATTTGTGAGCAGGTCGAATAGTAATGTTCCGATTTTTTGGGCGTTGAAGAATTTTGCGACGTATTGGTTTCTGGGGCTGAATCTGCTGCTGCCGCTTCCATGTGCAAATAAGACGGCGCCTTTAGCGCCGGAAGGAACGGTTAAGTTGCCTTCTAGAACTACACTGCCAATGGGAATTTTTACGGCGGTTTTTTGATGAATCATGCCGTCACTATCCCCGCTGGTTTCTCACGACTTTTCTGTTTGCTTTGTTTGAGTAGTTGGATTACTTCTTCGTCGGTGGTTTGGTTAAAATCCGTGTAGAATTGTCCTATTGCCTGGAAATATTCAGGAGCGTAGAGGCAAACGACTCGGTCTGCTTGTTTTTTTAACTCTTTAATGGTTGAAGGTGGACCAACTGGAACGGCAACGGTAACGGTGCTGGCGCCTCTGTTTTTGACTGAAGCCAAAGCTGCTTTCATGGTTGAGCCTGTAGCTATCCCGTCATCCACAATAACTACGTCGAGACCTTTTAAGCTGGGATAAGGCTCGTTTTGCCTGTATAATTTTAGCCTGCGTTCAATTTCATGTTTTTGCCGCTCGCTTTCTGCCTTAATGTAATCCCTTTGGACTCCTATGTACGTGATTAGGTTGTCGTCGAGGATTATGGTTCCGTCCTCGGTCATGGCGCCAATAGCTAATTCAGGATTGTCAGGTGCTCCAATTTTTCGTGGAATAATAATGTCTAAGGGAAGGCTGAGCGCTTTCGCGATTTCGTAGCCTACAACTACGCCGCCTCTTGGAATTGCTAAAACAATCCCGTTTTTTCCGGCAAAATCCGTTAAGGCTGAAGCCAAGCGTTTTCCAGCTTCCACTCTATCCGAAAAATAAGCCATTTTTGTATTCCTCAGAAAATTTACTGTTTGATATAGAGTAGCTTGTAATATAAAAAGTGGTTGACATCATCATTGAGGGGTATAACCCCAAAAAAGCACTTGAATTTTGACGTGTTAGGTTTTCTTGGTTAGCAACAGGTTTTCCTTGTCGAAGGCGAATTCGCTGAACCTCTGGATATAATAGAGTTTTAAGTATTCTCCTGCAAACTTTGCTTGGAATGGAAGGTCTTGCGGTGAAAGACGCTTCTTCTTTTTCAGTTGTTCTTTGATGGCTGCTTCCGCCGTCGGATAGTTGAGTAGAAACTCTTTCCGCTCATTATAAACCTCCAACGTCTGCACTGTCTCATCCACGTAAGACAGGTACTTGGGCAAGTTTTCCATTATTTGGTTAATCCTGTAGTTTGATGGGTTTGCGAGAGTTTCAGTTGCTTTCTTTAGGCGTTCCCGCAAGGTGGTGTTTTTCTCCCACAAATAGTCCTTTGTCGGCAATAAACGCTCAATTGCCTCTTCCTCACTAATCAGTTCAGCATACAGCATGGAGAGCACGTCTTTGGCAATTCCAAGGAAAGATTGAATGTCATCTTTCAACGCAATAACATCCACAATGTTTAGCTGGTCTTTCTCAGCCTTCTTCTCCGATGCCACTTTCATTGCCTCAGCTTTCTTGGCATGCTCCAGCACTTTTGGCAGGTTTTCACCAAAAATCGGCGGCAAAACTTCGTTTTCACCACTCAAATTGGCTATTGACGCCAAGGAGCTTTTAAGATACTTCATCGACGCCAGGATTTCAGCGCCATACTGCTTCTTCCAATTATTCAATGAACTGTACAATGCCTCTATAGCAATCCACGGTGCCTCTTTTTCTCCTAGCTTTTGCATTGTGAACTCTATTGCTCGGCTTTTCTCTGGAAGAGTAGGATCATACAAAGGCCTGATAATCCCGTAAATTGGCTCAGCAACTTGAACAACATCCTTGGCAAGGACCCTTCCTCCTTCCAAGACTTGTTTGATGGCTTCTATTCTTGCTTCAAGAGGCATTTCTTTTTGGAAGCCAGCGTTCACTGTGGATTTGATGTCTAAGCCGCTGTCTTTGAGTTTTCCTATCCAGTTAGAAAATTCGCAACTAGCAAAAATCTGGTACTCTGACAGTATAGTGTTGAGTTCAGATTCTAAACCGTCAATGTCTTTGCTTAACTTTTCTAACTCCTCAAATTTCTGGTTCAATTCTGACATTTCATAAAGCCGCATCGCAAACTTTCTCAGCATATCTTCAAGCGAATCCTTGATAACTAACATTTTTCCTTCAGGAGAACTCACAACCACAGGAATATTCTCTTTAACATTATTCAGTTGCCCCTCAAAAACCTGCAACCTACCCATAAGCGCTTGAGCCTTCTCAGTAATCTCTGCACTTGTATATGTTTGTTTAGGAGTATAATCAATGAAGGCTACAGGAAGCGTAAATAAAAGCGTCGCCAAAATACCAAACACCATCGTTGCTGGGCTAACATTTGCAGTAAAAGCTAACCCATATTGAAGAGCGCTCAGCATGATAAAGAAGAACGCTGCAGCACATGTGGCCATGAAACATGGAATAAGCCTATCGGCAAACGACCTGCTGCCTTCTGGCACCAACATCCTTGCCAGGAAAACGAGCGCCAGAGAAAGCCCTGCCATAATGACAATAAACATTACCATTCCGGGAATGGAATCACGATACTGGACTAAGGCATCCCCGAGGGTACGACCCTGGAAATTGGGTTGCCACGTAAGTTGGCCAGTAATTGCATAAACAGCTTGAGATGCATCATACAATCGAAACTGACTCATAGATGTGTTAAGATCTGCCAAAATCTGGTTTAAAGGAACAAAAACGGGTGGACTTGAGCCAGGCGCAAGCCACCAATCCGGCCTAGCAATTTTTGCAACTGTATAATTGAAGTACTGAACAATCTGAAGGGGAACCGAAAGCAGAACATAATAAACCATTGTTAGACCTACATTTTTCTTGAAAAACACTGCTGAGGCTAAGATTAGTGGAATAGCCAAAAAGTATGCTTGTGAAGAGAACAGCACGGTAAAAGCTAATATGCCTAAATCAATGGCAAGAGCGCTCTT
>PKYH01000114.1:0-30039 GCA_003133625.1 Candidatus Bathyarchaeota archaeon
TAGTTTTGCCTATTGTTTCTGTTCTTCTCGAACTTTGTCTGGAGACAACTTCCAGAAATTATTTATTAGTAGCCATCTGGATGAATTATCTCGGATGAAGGTATCTTAAGATCGCATGCCCAGCGGGTCACGTGGTCTCCAGAGGAGGCAACGTCCGCGCCACAATCAACGACATGCGACACCCGATCGACTGTTTTTGAATCCCCGTTTATGACCTTAATCTTCAGTGTGCCGTTTTGGTGAACCTGTATTTTGTTTATTCTTGCTGAAGAGTCTGATTTCATTTGTCGCGATTTCCAAAGCTTCTTGAGATATGCTAATGTCACCGAACAAAAGCTTCAGCGGCGTGTCTACCTTCTGCAGTCGGGCAAAACTTTCTTTTGGCACCTTCTTGCCGAGTAAAATACCTGCTAGCATAAGAAAGTCCTTGTCTTGTGAATCAAGCTCATTGAGAAATGAATATTTGGATATTACGTTCTTTGCGGCTTTCGTCAAATCAAATTTAACTGTTGGCTTTATGAAAGCGGATACATCGTCTGTATAGTTTCCACTTTCGTATCTTTTGGTGAGGTTTTTGTAATGAACCTTCGGATTAAAGACCTTACGGGACCTGTAAAAGTAGTACAGAAACATCTTTCTTGTTACAGTCGGGTCAGGCTTGTGATGAGAAATGAAATATAGATCATAAATATCTCTACCCTTGAATCGCTCAAGCAGAGCCCTGAGTTTCGTTGCAGTCAATTCTTCTAAAGTGTACGTTACTACGTCAGCCAACCCATCAGGCGTTTTGACCTGTTTCTTTACCGGCGAAATAATGGGGAAACGTTCAACGTGAGAAATCTCAATTTTAAAGCTCCAAATGGGGCCTGCAACAGTTTTGTATCTTGACTTGATTCTAGTTTGCTCATACCTGTGTTCCGAATGTATCTCGTAAGAACTATCCTGTTTTCTTAGGAGCTCGACAATTCTCTTACGTATATTGGGTCTTTCTCTTAGAACCTCTTCTTTGGGACCAATCTGGTTAAAATCCAAGTCAACGGAAAGTCGAGATGTTTCAGCCAAATACAGCTTATTTATTGCGGTGCCGCCTTTCATGCAAAGCCGCTTTGACAAGAAATCGTCACCATAAAGCGCTTCAAGAGTCTTTACAAGACGATAATCCAACTCTGCAAACAAAAGATCGGGAACTCCTTGCTCATCTGCCCAAACTCTTACATCATGACCGGTTAATCTAATCATCTCACTCAACTTCTCCCCAGAGTGCTAGACCTCAAGATAACCTGCATTATTGATTATCTTCCATTTTTTCGAGATTTCCCCATTCTTCGGAGATTTAACATCAAGAGGATAGATTTTGACCCCAGTTAAAGATAGCAGCTCATCAAGAATTTCTGGCTCCAATTGCATCTTCTGTTTTTCTTCAACATACTCTATGATGAAACCAAGCCTCTGGGCAACAGCATGACTTCTGAATCTTTTAACATAGGAAACCAGCCTTTGCCTATTCACCTTACCAGCCTCAAAAGCATTAGACACGGTTCGAACAACCTCCGGAATACCGCCACAGAGCTCCGGTCTATCTACGCTATCGACTAAAGTTTTCTCTAGATCTGACACATTAAGAGTGGCATCTAAATATCTGATTTCTTCATATCCAAAGAATCTGGACTTTTTCAGATTAACAAAACTCACAAAAATATTTCCAACTCTTATTGGCCTCATTTGTTTCAGAACTGCAACAGTAGTTTTGAAAGGCATCTGTTCGGTTAACCCAAGAACGTGCGCAGCGCTGTAGTAGGCTACATAATATTCGTTTCCCTTCATTAACTCGCTTACCAGCACCAAGGGATCGGCAACGTAGCTTTTTCTGCCGTACAAAACATCGGCTGGAATCACCGCATATTTTCCTCTGCCTATCCGCTGAGCTGCACCATGGCTTGCCAATTTCGATAGGATATTTTTTGCCCAAGCAAGAGAAACATCAAGCACTACTGAGAGGTCTGCAGCCCTTGCAATGACAGAACCACGTTTCAATAGAGCAAAATAGGCCTTCTGCTCAACAGGGCTCAGTTTTAATGGTGCAGTCTTTTGCACAGCGCCAGCGATCACATTTTCAGGTATTCCAAGATCCGAGAAAGTCAGGACATCTACTCCAATCTTTCTTACCAAGTCTTTTATTGGAGCGTCCACATTCTTGCAGACCAATATGATCTTTGCTTCAGAATACTCCTTGGCCAACTTTGCTTTGTACTCTACAATCTGACCTATGCTTAATCTATTGCACTCAGAATTCTTGACTTCGATAAAATAATCAACCCCTTTCGAGTCCCTTGCATGTATATCAAAAAAGCGGTCTGCGACTTGTTCTTGGCGACCTACAGGTTCCAAACTTGGGAAAAAGCGAGAAAAACTGCTTACTATGTAATCTTCAATTGAGGTACCTTTCAGATTCGAAATAGTCATTCACCTTTTGTATGCACAACGCACTATATATCAAGTGCATTACGCATATTAAAATCTTTAATTCAAAACTCATCGATACAAGCCGGTTCCAATAATTTCAGCAGAAAAGAAACAAATCGAAAAATAACAATCATAACAAAAATAACAGACAAGACAGAAATATGCTGAAGAATCGCTACTCAAACAAATTATGAAATAACGTGTTTGTTTCCTTGTGCCGTTTTGTAAACAAATGTTTTACTGTGTTGTTCCTCTGTCAGAAGAGTACTCGCTGACCCGTTCAGCTAGAAAGTAGAATCTTGGCACGGTGCGTTGAGGATTAGCCACAATTTTGCCTTTACGCCTCAAACGCAGTATAATTCGGCGGAAAGCGTCATGCTTTAGCTCTAAAAAGTCTCGATAGCTGAATTCTCGGGTTAGCTCTCTTGCTTTGTTGAGAACATAAGCCTCAAAAAGAATGCTACTAAATGTTTTCTGAAACTCCTTTCTTACACAACTCAAGTCGTACGGTTCTCTACGTGGCTTGGAAACTTGATACTGAAAAACATTATTCTGCTGAATATTGATTATCTGCTTTCCAGTGCGAACCTGAGCCGCGCCTTCGGTTCCTTTCATGAAAGCATCAGTCAAACTAAGCGTTAAGTGGCATACGTCCGTTCCGTTGTCTTTAGCCCACTGTACATAAACCTTCCAACGCTGATACTGCTGCAAGTTAGGCGCTCGGAAATTGCAGATAAGATTCTTAGGCTGAACTTGGGAAACTGCTTGGTCCTCTACCAAAACTTTCCAGTCAGCCTCCCAAAACAAAAATAGTGAGCTTCAGTGTTCTGATGAAAATTAGGTTCAGATAAAACACAAATTTATTTGAAAAAAAGAAAAAAGGGGAAAAAGAGCTGTTTCTCCGAGGCCTAATTTCGTATAAATTCATGCCTAGGCGCCCGTCTCTCCCGGGCTACTTTGTGCCAAGAGCGAGTTTATGCTAATTTGCTTGGGCCGTTTTCAGTTATGGCGTAGACTTTGCGGGCTCGTCCGCCTTTGTGTTGTTCTTTGCTTTCAAGGAAGCCTTTTTGCTCAAGCGAGTTCAGTGCTGTGTAGAGTGCACCATGCCTTAATTTTATGTTAAAATCTGCTTCTACTTGTTTTTTTATTTTGTATCCCTATGTTGGTTGGACTTGCACTATTCGTAATAGTTGGATGTCTAGTAGGTTTCTGATTATGTGTTGTACAATTTCTTTTCTGCAGGTTTCAGACATTGGTTTTTTCCCGCGGGCTGTTGTTTGTGAATTGGTTGATGACTCGATTTATTTAGATTATGTTAATTTTGTGTTGAGTTGTATTGCGGTGTTATGTTTTTGTATGCTTTGGTTATGTATGAAGCTTTATATTAGGGTTTATTAATATTGAATACTCAAGATATGTCCGAAAGAGGACATATTGTATACACGCAGAACAGAAAAACTGTTCAACAAAAATACACATGGAGAAGGAACAAAAAAAATGTTAACAGACATAAACTCAAAAAAAGAAGTTCCAGCCAAACTAATGAAAGGCTTACTAGACCTAATACTACTACAATTCCTAAGCACCCAACCCATGCACGGATACCAAATAATAATCAAAATCCGCAAAACCTTCGGCGTATACTTCGGCCCAAGCACCATCTACCCATTGCTAGGCACACTTGAAAAGAAAGGCTTTGTAAACAGCGAATGGAACATGAACTCCGAAAGACCGAGAAAAATTTACAGCCTAACAAGCAATGGGCAAAGTATGTTGAACTTCACTGAAGAATCCCTAAACCTGATATGCCGAAAAATATCAATCCAAACAAACGCAGGAATGACCCTTGAATCACCAACCCAGTCGACGGTAAGCATGATAGCCAAGAAAGGAAGAAGTGCCCCAACTGACCGCTTAGCATTTGAAATCCGCTAAATCAAAAAATTTCATGTGCTTTTCGGCAGAAAGTAGCCTTTAAAGGCTATGAAAAAAGTACAATCCCTAAACCAAACTTTTATAGCATCAATTTACCGTCAAGCACTGGGAAGAATGGAGCAATGAAGCAGGCTAAATTGTTCGGCGAAGAAGAGCCTATGGTTTTAACAAAGCTTGAGTTAGCGAAGGCACAGATACTTGCTAAACAAGTTGAAAGTATTGTCAAGCCATTATGCGATAAGCTTGAGGTAGTGGGCTCCATCAGAAGGCAGAAGCCAATGGTCGGTGACGTCGATTTTGTTGCAGTTGGAACTGAAAGTAACTGGGGCAAAATTGTTCAAGCCTTAAAGAAGGCTAAGGTTATTTGCGCGGGACAAAGCGTGATAAAACTAAACTACCCATATGAAAATAGCCTTTTCCAAGTTGATTTTTACCGTGCAACTGAGCAAACGTTTGGCATTCAAGCGCTTATTCGTACGGGTTCGGCAGACCATAACATGTGGCTTGCGAGTTATGCCCTGTCAAAAGGTTTTAGGTTGAAGTACAACGAAGGGTTGATAAAAGATAAAGTTGCGGTGGCTGGCGAGACAGAAGAAAGCGTTTTTATCCATAACCTGACGATAAAAGACCAAGATGTTTTTGAAATCATTTCTGACCAGAAAGAACTTGAACGGGCTGAGTTCATCAAAAGATCATTGAAGGTTGGCGCCATCGCACTTAGAGGCGTCGTTGCCGCTGAGAAAATCGACTACTTGAAACGTGAGTTTGAGCTGTTGTGCTATGATTTGGATAACATTTTTCAGCAGAAACTCGGCAAGGAAGGCATGAAAGGGGAGCTTGACAAGGTTTTTGGCGATGAAGGCAAACTGCACGGTTGTTTAGAAAAGCTGTTCGGAGACGACGGCAAACTCGTTCGAGACATCCTATATCAGAATAACATTAAGAGTCCAATAGGTCAGCTAAGAAAGACGATTGAGTCGTATTTTGTCGGCAGAGACAGCCAAATGTACGGCATGCTCGACCCAAACTCTAAAGATTCTCCAATGGCACGATTGAGGCAAGACATCTTGCAGAAATTGGACGCGATTGAGAATTCCATAACAGTCTACTTGGCCCAAAAGCAAGTAATAGACAAAGCGCCGAAGAAAGGGTTTGATTTTGAAGATGTTCTTGAAGAATTTCTTCTGATGGTGTCTAAACCGTACGGCGACGTCATAGAGAAAACAGGCAAGGAAAAAGGTAAGCTGAACAAATCTCAAAGGCGACTTTGTAATAACGCTTTGTGATCCAACGATTAAGGGGCGAGCTCCCAAGATTGTCGTGGAGGCAAAAACGCTTGCGAATGTCAGACTTGCAATCAAAGGTTTGGTTGGAGAATTGCGCGAAGCCTTAGAGAACCGAGATGCATGCTTTGCAATCGCGGTGACCGACAAGGCAATCTCTGAGGGAGCAGGTTGCTATAGAGAAATGGAAGGCGACAAAATCATCTGCACTTTCGAGGACAAAGGTTTACCATTGGAAGTCGCGTACAGAATAGCAAGAAGTTACATCTTAATGAAGCAAAGAGAAACACCACAAAAAACCATCGACACCAGGCGAATCTGCGGAGTCGTGAGCAAAATAGGAAACGACCTCAACGCAATAAAAGGGATCAAGGCAAAATTGACAAGCATCAACAATGCGACGGAGACTATAGGGTCTGACATGAAAACTTTGGAAACCAACATACGCGCCAGCCTAGATGAGCTTCAAGCTATCATTCATCAAGGCACAGACGAGGAATAGTTCTGAAAGGAGTTCAAAAGCTTGTTAATCTCTTTTTGCTGAGAGCCAGAGCACTTTGAACTTGATTTCAAAATAGCTAAACTTGGAGCAGATTGGCAACACATACGCCAAAGATGCGGCTGCAATGAACCCAAAAAGGACTGCATTATTTACGAAGGCACTACTTACTGTGCCGTTGGGCAAGAGACATTGACTCAAAAAAACGAAATGCACTTTCCACTCTGTACCATCTAAGAAAAGAAGCTAGAAGATTGCGTGGGTTAGGCAAGCGAGAATTCTAACGCAACTTATCTGGTCTTAGATGCGGTTTTTGGGGGTTGATACTATACTCCTCCCGTCTTGCCGAAGCTCAGGGTACAGTTCCTTCCTCACGCCTCACGCAAAGCCAAAGAAGCGTTGTTAATCTCGGAGTTGCATGCCCACGCAAACCTCCAATATTCACAAGTAGGGATATTAGATTTGTTCCGAGAGACGGAATATTGAAGAAAATAAATGCAAATGGAACCTAGTCGTTGTGATCCTTAGCTGCTCTTCTAACCCAATATTGAAAATGGATTTCTCGAGCAGACGACAAATTAAAACAATGTCTTATTAGGATTTGACTCCCGCTACTTTAATACTTAAATGCAGTAAAGCTTTGTCGTCTCCTGTCGTGCTTTCCTTGCTTGATCATAAACCTTATACTGCGTCAGATTCAACACTTGAATATCAAAAATAAGAATGCTTGGCTTAGGATTTTCTTTCCAATACTTCGCAAAAGCCTGCATGATAGCAGCTTCCGCATCAGGAGCTTTCACGTTAAACGCAAAGCCCTCATTAATATGAACCTGCCACTCATAATTTTTAGTCAAATTTTGTCACTGCCTGTTTTAGCTTCTGTATTTTCCTTCTGAAGCCCTAGAATGCTACCCAAACTTCTTGATGTCTAGGGCAACTATTTTGCGGCAATTGAAGCCCTATGGACTCACAGCTTCAACTCAATTTAAAGCAGATTTCGCCTGCACTAATATGTCGAAAATTGAAATGGCATTTAGACTCTTTCTTTGCTTGCGTTTTGCATTAGTTATAGAAAAAGGGTGGAAAGTACACATTCGCTCCGTGGGGTTCGAGTCCCAGCGGGTTCGCCACCTTGTGTAGAATTCATTATCGTTTGACTGGAACCTTTTGAAAGCTTAAATCGTAGCTTGTCTCAGAGCTAGTTGAAGGTGGAGAAGTTGGTTGCTTGTCCAAAGTGCGGTAGAACCCTTCCAGCCCGAAAGCTGTTATTCTTGAGCAATTTAAACGCAATTACCTGTCCAGTATGTTCTTCCAAACTCCGAGTGAAAAACAAGGACGTAAATAGCGTCATTGGTGGAGTAGGGGGCGGGTTGGGAGGTGGACTTGGAACGTTACTTCTTATCATGTGGGTCCAATCGGGAAACATGGCATATGTTGGGCTGATTATATTGTTGATTGTAGCAGTTTTCTTGTCAGCATGGTTGTTGGAAATTAGATACTTAAAATTAAAAGCAGAAGAAACCTCCGTTCAAAGCATGTGAAATCGTTCAATCAACCTTTCCGAAATGATTGACGCTGGTCACCGTTGTATCGGAACTTTGTGGTCAAGCTTGTAGTCTTTACAGGTTCTGGAGCCATTATTTCTCCTAAATGTTAGGTAGGAAAAAAGGAAAAAAGGGAAGATAGGCGCGGGTGACATCTCCACGGGTGAAGGGGTTCAAGTCCCACCCCCAGAATCGAACTGAGTAACCTTTTTATGGTCACTACTCAACAAAGCGTATAATTAGGTTGATGCTGATGAATAGAAAACTAATCCTAACAGCAATTATCTTCTCAGCTCTCTTGGTTTCAACGCTGGTTGGAGTGCAATGCATTAAGGTGGCAAAAGCAAATCCTATTATTTCCCCAGACATCTGGGTTAGTTCTCCACAAAATAAAGTCTACAACTCAACTGAAGTTCAATTGAGTTTTTGGCCAAATACGCCCTTTGTAAACTTCACTTCATTCAGCTACAGCCTAGATGGCAGGGCAAACGTGGCAATTAATGATAACACGACTCTAACTGGTTTGTCTTTTGGATCCCACAGCATAGTGGTTTATGGTACCGATACCGCTGGAAAAACCTATTCCTCTTGGACAATTCACTTTGACGTATTTTACTCAACAGCACGGGTTGTGTTTGATATAGTCATAGTAGCCGTTGTTTGCGTAGGTTTATTGATCTGTTTCAAGAAACGTAAAACGCTGGCAATGGCGTTTAGAGCAAAGAAGACTGCCAGTTTCTGGTACGGTTTGATTGCTTTAGGCTTTGGTTCATTATTCTTTTTCCCATCTGCGTGGACCTTCATAAGTGTCAATTATCTGTATCCTCCTAATCAACCCTCAGAAATCTTCATAGATCCATTTGTTATTGGTGTTGGAATTCTCTTTATGGTTACAGGCTTGTTGCTGATGAAATCGGGCATTAAGAAAAGGCAAAATATTCCACAAGCGACCGCCGCTTAAGAAAAAGGTGGGAATTTCGGTAGAAATTACAGTCTGGGAACGGTATCTCCCGGGCTACTTTGTTCAGGAGTAAATGAATCCTAATTCACTGATGGTTTTTTGGCTTGTTCTTGAACTTTTTCAACCATTACAACCAGACCGTTCAAAGCCTTAACGCTGACTTGCTCGCCTTTTGCGATATCTCCAGATAGCGATTCAGCCCGCCAGATTTCCCCCATTACCCTGACTTCTCCTTTAGGTTTCAGGTCAGTAATAGCCATGCCTGTTTTGCCTATCATAGCTTCGGACCCCGTGAGCTTGGAGCGCCGCCTGATTGGTCCAATCACCCACCTGATGTACAAGCCAATGATTACTCCAAACACTACAAGCAAGCTAAGCTCAATTTCCACAAGCCCCGTTATGGGCGAAGGCGAATACTGCAACCCCAACGAAAGATAGTAGATTCCGAAGGCACCCAGCACTACTCCTGCAATAAGCGCGAACCCGTGTCCCAGCTTCAACTCAGCGACAATCAGTGCCGCAGCCACGACCAGTATGACGATGCCGAGCAGCGAGGCACCAATTATCTCCGCTCCGACTAAGCCCGCGACAATAGCGATAACACCTATAATGGTCAGCACGATGGTTGGGTGGTAAACATCCAGCACAATTGCGATGACTCCTACGAGGAAGAGAATACCATCCAGAATAGAATTGCTTAAGGCGCTGATTATTTGCTCGTAGAGGTCTTCACTCAAAGACACCTGAGGGTTTCCAGACAAACCCAATTGGTTAAGCGCGTCGGATAGCGAGCTTGCTGTGCCATCAGCAACATGAACCGCCACTGCCTCATTGGCTGAAAACGCTTGATCAGACTGAACCATGTAGAAAACTGCAGTGGTGTTGCGTCCCCAATTCTCCGCAAGGCTCGTGAGATAATCCAGCATAGCAGCTTGAGTATGATTCTGCTCCAGCTCTGTGCCGCCGACTACGATGGGTGTACTTGGACCAATTTCTGAGCCTGGCGCCATGAGAATCCTGTTTGTTGCCATGGCTATGTAGCTGCCAGCGGAAGCGCCTAAGCCGTTGGGCACGATAAACGTGTATGTTGGAATGCCTGATTGATTCGCCGTTGTAATAGAGGATACGATGGAGAGCATGTCGCCGAGGCTCCCGCCAGGCGTATTCATCTGGATAACTATTGCGGCTGCATTTTGGCTTTGGGCGGTGGCGACGACACGGGACATGAAAGCGGCTGAACCAGGATCTACCGGAACGCTAAAATCCGCTATGACAACGGCATTTCCAGATGCTACTGGTTGGGTGGATGCAGCTGCAGAAGAACCTGAGAAACTGCTCACCACAAGCAAAAACAGCACTGCACCAAGTAAACCTAAGATGATTGAGACGCGAAAAACTTTTCCTTTTAACTTTAACAATTTTCTTCTATTCTTGGCTATTCAGCAGGCTACCTATAAGCTTTAGCATAACTAGAAACTAACAACGAATAATTCTATTAGCCTATTATGGTGAACAACTATTTTATCAAAACAGCATCCTTAACATTCTTGAAGTGTAAATCGCCAGTCAAAACCTTCGCTTTCAGTTTCCTAGCAGTTGCAAGGACATAAGCGTCTGCAAGGCCAAAGTCTTTCAAACTTTTTCGCGTCTCACAGTGTAACAGCCCTGCTTGCAAAGAAAGCTCCTCATTAATGTTTATAACTTGAGAATTACTCAAGAGCATAGTGTACGCTGCCTCAACATCTCGCCTTTCTCTGGCAACTTTGCTTATGACTTCGGCAAGAGTTATGGCGCATGTGTAGACTTCGCTGTTTTCTTCATCTAAAACTTCCTTTAGTTTGACCCCGTGTTTGCTACCTATTAGGTACTCGACCCAAGCCCACGCATCAACAACGTAGTTACTCAAGCGTTTTCAACTCATCTTCAACCGTGAATGGCGCCATACCCTTGAGGATGCCGAAGCCGTCTTTTCGACATTTCTTTACGGTAATTTCTACGTACTCATTTTCCTTTATTTTTTGGGTTTCTACCACTGTCTTAGGTAAAGTAACCACGATGGAGCCGCCTACTTTCCTAGTTTTAGTTAAGCACTTAACCATATGTAATCGCCGCTACATTAAATTATACATAAGTTATACTTAACAGTTCCTAAAGTAAACATCAAAAAACACGAGTTTAATTTTTTCCTTAAATTCACGCCTTCTCGGTTGCCCAAGAAAATTAGCTTTTTACGTGCACTTTCTTGCGCCAAACTAAAAGTACAACAATAGCCACTAAGCCAATCACTACTGCGGCTACAAGCGTATAAAATACGGTGGAATCCAAGCCTAGAATTTGCGGCTGCCAAATGTTGGTTCCGCTCGTCTTAGTGTGGATCGTGTATTCTAGAAACGATGAGGTTGCTGCGACAAGGATGCCTGTTTGTCTGTCCCAGTAATAGGTAGTCTGGTTTGTAGCGCCTGAGACAACGGTTCGTTCTGCGCCTGCGGCTGTTCGCTGCTCTATGCTTGTTATGGTTATGTTGCCTTGATACATGTCGTAGAATTTGTCGCCGGGCTTTAGGTTTATAGGTATAATGAAGTCATCTCCGAGGACGTCTGTTGCCAAGTTCAAGGTTATCTTTTCTAGCAGTAGGCTTCCGTTTGAGAATCTGGTTTGGGTGTCTAAGCTTACAGCTTCGCCTTGAATGCGGTGACATCCATTCTTGCCCAAGTTATGTTGTGGTCTTGAGGTGGATTGCCTGTTATTGTGACTTGGTATTCTATCCAGTCGCCCTTCTTCACGCCAACGGAGACATCAGCAAAAGCTACCCAGAAAAACGCCATTATGATGAGCACAGTTAAGGCGACTGTAAGCAAGGCTAATTTATGCATGTTGGGTCAAATTGTTTGTTGTTTTACCCTTTTAAAAAGTTATCAATTTCGATAAGCTTAAATGTTTTTTCACATTAATGTGAATTATACGAAAAGTGTGATTTGAATGAGTGAAGGATATGTGTACGGAACAGTCAAAGTCGGCGACAGAGGCCAGATAGTCATTCCATCTAAAGCCAGAAAAGAACTCAACATCAAACCAGGCGATCTTTTGCTCGTCATGTCAGGCAAAAACAGGCGTGGCCTAGCACTAGTCAAAGCAGACCTGATGAGAGAATTCGCAAACAAAATCATGCACGGCTTAGAGGACACGAAAGAAGAAAGCGAATAAATGCTAACTCGCAGGTGAAATGGGTTTGTTTAGTCAACGCGAAGAAATGAGAAGACGGCTGAACGAGGTAATCGAGAGATTTCGCCAGAAAGGAGCCGTGAGTCCAGACAAGGCAATGACTGCAGAGGAGCTAGGTCTTCCACCACGTTTTGAGGAAGCTATGAAGAGAAGGCTTGGTCGCACCGGCATTTTTGTCCAGGTGGACGGCAAGTACTATCTGTCAGAGGAACGATTGAAGCAGATAGAAGAGCAGAGGAGCAGCAGAGGCGAAGGTGGCGCAGCTTGGGGCGCACGAAGAAGCATGCTTACGCTGAGAATAACGCGGATGATCACGGCTGTCTTGTTTGTTGTTTTAATATTAGACCTTAGTTTTAATTGAGGTTTTAGCGCTGAAACGAAGGTTTTATTAGCTTATAAGCGCAATATTTGGCTTTTGGGCTATTTGCATGCTTAATTACAACGTATTATCGAAAAAGCCTTCAGTTTTCAGGAATTTTTCAGGCCTTGAAGTTCAAGAGTTTAACGCCTTAAACTCACAGATAAAAGAGAAATATCCTGCTTACGAGCAGAAAAGGCTCTCCAGAGAAAACAGAAAAAGAGCAATCGGCACAGGCCACCCCTTCAACCTCTCCCTAACAGACAGGTTCCTCATGCTGCTAGTATACTACCACCTGTACCCTTCATCAAATTTGATGGCATACCTCTTTGATCTCAGCCAAACCAATATCCTAAAAGACATCAGAAAAATCGAGTCACTAGTAAGCGAGGTTCTACCGCTACCCAGAAAGGAGCATGACAAGGTCAGGCGGCTAGAGACAGTTGATGAAATTGAAGCATTGTTTCCAGGCTTCAAGGCCTTCCTTGACGCAACCGAGCAGGAGATCCCAAGACCCAAAGCCAAGCGTAAACGAAAGACTCACTACAGCGGCAAGAAAAAGAAACATACCGTAAAAACTCAGATAACAGTGAATCAAAACGGGCTTATAGTCCATAAGACAGCTCACGTTAGGGGAAGCACTCATGACTACGCCTTGTATAAGCATAGTCATCCAGACTTGCCAGATAACGTCCGTTTAGGTTTAGATTTGGGCTATATGGGCATAGAGACTGATTATCCAAAGCTAAACTGTGTATTGCCTTTTAAGAGGAAGAATCCTGGACGAGGCAAACGGGGCATGAAGGGTCCTGAGCTTTCGCCTGAGCAGAAAGCTTTCAATAAGGACCTTTCAAAGGAGAGGGTGGTGGTTGAGCATACGTTTTCTAGGTTGAAGAAGTTTCACATATGGGCTGATGAGTTTAGGAATCGCCTTAAACATTACGATAAAGCGACTGACATAGTATGTGGACTGGTTAACTTTCGAACAACAGGAACATTGATTATCTGAAAAGACTCCAAAAAAGCGATAAAACCTATAACAAAGTACTAAAAATAATAACGACTAAGGTCTATTGGTGAATCTTTTTGTCCAGAGCTGGGAAATAAGGTTGATAGTTTCTGCATTGATAATCGTGTGGATAGGGATAACCATCGTGCAAATATATTATCTCTCGAGAGCCCGAAGGAGATTTCAATCATTTAGGCAAGCGACATAGATACGCTTTGCTTACTAAGCGCTCAGAACCGCTAATACCCTGTATATAGCTTGAACCCCAAACCCAAACAACTTAATTTTCAGCGCTTGCGTTTCTTGAAGTAGACCAACAAACCAGCAACCACCACCACTGCTGATGCTCCTGAAACAGCGGCAACAGTGAGTTGCCCACAACAAATGAGGCCCATGGTTTTAAGTCATTGATTTATCTATAGTGCATCAAAGCGCTATTTTTTCCCAAACGTTTCAGGATCAATCTGTCTACGCTTGCCATCCTTATCTACCACGTACAAGTGGAAGTCATACTCGTCGCAGTAATTCTTAAACTCAATATACCGCTCCTTGTTGCCTTCAAACATTTCCTTAGTAACAACTTGGCAAATACGGTTAAGACAACCTTTCTTGGCTTCAACATCAGGAACAAAAGGCCCAACCTGTGAAGGCTTTCCCCAACCCTCCAAGTTCGCATTAACCTCCCACTTATCCTTCTTTAACTCCTCAGCAATAGCCCTAACACACGCATCACGACTACCCTGAGCTTTACCTTTTTTCTCCGTCATCATTAAGCACCTGAAATGACAATGTTTTCCCTATTTAATTAAGAGTTTGAAAAAATGTTGCTTGGCGCGTATGCTCCAGTTACAGTGTCATGCTATTTGGAATTATTTTCTTTTGAAAGCCTATTGGTGAAAAGCAGTGGTAAGCCGAGCAGGGGAAGTGAAAGCATCCACAAGTCCATGTTATGTCCTAGGAACCATGCGTACCAGACGCTCCACAGGTAATTGCCTCCAAAGAAAATCCATGTTAAATAGTTCCAGAGAAAGTACATTCCAAGTGCTGTGATGATAGCACCTAGGTTTTTTAGTTTCAGCTCTTGCAGGGCTTCTGCTCTGCTGGATTTTTTCGCAAAGTACGCTGTGTAAATTGCCAATGCCAGCAAGCCGATTGTTGTTAAGATGAAGCTTAGCAGGTTTTCGGGGTAAGAAGTTAGGTATCCTGTTCCTTTCTGCATTACTGTTGCAACCCACATGCTTGTGTTGGTTAGCCAAAAAACGATAATGTAGATTGTACCTGTAATTAATCCCCATTTTATTGTTTTCTTCACGGGCTTGTTCGGGTTCAACTTTGAGGCAAATATGAATAGGGCAATGGGAAGAACTATCGATTCCACCAGACTCGGAATAACGCTCAACGTCAATGAGCTTAGCAAGGAAATTATCGGTAGATTGCCCAAACCCATCAGCACTAAGCCCCGAACGCTCATTATTCCGGTTGTAAGAAGCCCCAGCCAATAAATCGCTTCAAAAACCAAAATCACCCTTAAAACCTTGTACGCTGCGGGTTTTGAAAGGTTCTTCTTGGCAAAGTAAAAGATGATAGCGGCAAGAGCTATGATGCTGGCTGCAAATCTGAAAACAAGTCCAATGGTTGCGGAAACATCTTCCACAAATATTGTGAATGAAAATGAGCCAGTAAGGTAATTCCATTCGCCAATCCATTGAAGGGTAAATAATGCGTGCAGAGTAAATAGGAAGTAAGATATTACAACTATGAGTAAGCCTATTTTCAGTGGAGAATAGAGTTTCTGCTCTGTCATAAAACCAACCGTGCATTTCAGTTGAAACAAAATCGTTCTACTATGTATTTTATACTTGCGGTTATTTAGCGATATGTACCATGTCTTCTTAAAGTCTTAAATACAAAATTATCTTTAATAATTCAACAAGCCCAAAGAAGTGACTTTGATTTGACACTAAACGATAAACGGAAAACTACTTTTTTGCTGGCCCTTCAAGGCTTAGGCGCTGTCTTTGTGGGCATTTTCCTAGCGGCATATTTGGGAGGATTATTTATGACCCCTTCGACCACGGTTTTGCATTCTGAGCCGGCTTTTAGAATCCCGCTCACCATTTTCGGCATAACGCTTCTGGTTCTTGTGTTAGCAACTGTTATTCTGGTAGTTTTTTCAAAGAAAGATTAATTTTTATCAACCTTAATGTAAAAAAAATTAGTTTGTTGGACAACGAAAGTAAACAACTCTGAAATTTCATAGAAAAAGATAAGGAAGAAGCTGTAAGGCTTCTTACAGAAAAATTAAGAGAACGATTATAAGTAAACTATACAGCCGATTTTTTCATTTTTTAAAAATTCAATCTCTTTAGCTTTCACCTGAAAAATAATAATTCTTATATTTCTATGGCAATAAATAACGTTTAGATGTTAAAAACTAGCTTCAATACGTCAGGCGCCGGCATAACTTGGAGACAACCAGTTGTCTTCATAGTTGCAACAGTAATATGTACTGTTTTGGCAATTTGGGCTGTTGTCTTAGCTCCTGTGGCTCCAGTGCCCGGCGTTTCTGGGCTCTATATTGCAGCGGCGATTTATGTGCCTTTGGCGCTTTGGTTCGGTGTCTGGGGCTGCCTAGCAGGTTATCTCAGTTGTGCGTTTATGGGTCTATATCTTGGCTATTCGTTGCCGTTTGTGCTGGTTTGGGCGCTGGCTGATTTTTTTGAAGGTTTCGTGCCACTGTTAATTTATAGGTCGCTTAAAATTAAGCCAGCCTTAGAGTTGAGGCGTCAAAAGTTGACTTACGGGCTGAATATGCTTCTCGGGTTAGATTTGGTTGGCTCAGCTATTGCTCTTATACTTTCTTTAACATCAGTTTTTGTTGCAACATTCATAGTTGGCATCGCACTTTTGATTGTTCAAGCATCTATTGAAGACCGCAAAACTTGGATAACTTGGTTAATCGTCGGTGTTTTCGTCGCCAGTATAGTGTCAGGCGTATTTGGTGTCGGTGCTTTGGTGGCATTCGGCAATATTCATCTGTCGATTTTTTCCACGGTTTTCTTCGGTTGGGTCTTCGGAGACATAATAGTGCTCGCCACACTCGGTACAATACTTACAGTTGCTTTAACGCCAATTATTATCAAGTCCCGCGTTTACGTTCGAAGGTTCTTCTCTTAACAAGGCTTTTTTACGCTTCACTCAAGATTTGTTTCTCACCCTTATGGAACAAGTAAACATTATTGATGAATGATAAGTTACCATTATCGTAAACAAGTGCTGAACCTTCAGGGACAGCGTAAATTTTCTCTCCTTTTGAAAGCCGTTCCAGTTCAGCGTCCTTTTCAGGTTTATAGTGAACCTTAAGGGTAAAAGTTGTTAAGCCGAGTCCATTTATGATTTTTACATCTGAATTGCGACGGCAGGTGATTATGCATTTTCTACAAAGTGCCAAGGCTCCTGCGCTTCTCCCCACGATGACTCCACAATAATCACTAAGCAGACGGCTCACGCCCATGTTTTTTAATCGCTCAACTAGAACGCTTGCAAGCCCGCCTGTTAAGTAGATTAAGTTTGAACTTGCCATTTTTTCAGCAATCAATTCCATCGAATCAGAGTATTCTACAAAGTTAACTGTGCAGGCGCCAAGACTTATGAAGTAATCAACCAGCCTTTTCCTTTTTTTATAGCCTTTGTCGAATGATGCTCCTGCCCAAGCAAACACCAGAACAACTAGAGGTTCTCCTGCCTCTTGGAAGGCTCTCTCGTTTACTTCCCTTGCACTTCTTCTAAAGACGTTTTCTCCGCCTAAAAGATACAGTTTCGACATACAAGCAACAAATTGAAAACGCACCTTAAAAGCACATGCTAGTTTACAACTGTATTCGTAAGCGATTGTTACTAGAAAAACAAGGCTTATTAAGTCTAAATGAAGAGTAAGCCACCGATGAAAATGACCCTTGAAGGATTTGTTGAGTATAAGCGAAGGGAATTCTGCAAAGCCGTTCAATGCCCCGTGCAGATGGAACTGAACAAGCTGGCAGAGGCTTCCCCAGCGTATGAGCAGACGAGGCAAAAGTGCAGCAACGGATGCCTATATACTACATGGCAGTTTCACCACTGGCTTATAGAAAAAGGTTATATTATCTCAGTTAGCTTGAAATTAAAAAATAATGAAAGAACAGTTTTAGCTAACATTGACAAGCGACTCGTTGAGTGGATTGACCAGCAAGTTAAGGCAGGAAACTATCGTGACAGAAACGAAGTAGTTAAAAGTGCAATTAATCATTTTAAGAAAAGCAGAATAAGTTAAGAACAGGGCGAAGGGATAACAAATGGAACAAAATCAATCGATTAGTGGAAAATTCTTCTACTCACATATGGAAGTCGGCTTCACCACAGAGTGGGGCGAACGAATCATTCCCAACCCTGAATGGAGTGGCCCGTCTAACCATAGAGCTCTCGACGAAGTCGACGTTAAAGTCTTACCTGGTGTCATTGATCAAACTGTAAGCAAAGTGCTACAGATACTGGAAAGAAACCGGGCAAGAGGGATGTTTTTAGCATTTCCATATTTTGCCGAAAAGCATAAAGAAGCATTGAGAAATGCTATGTCACATAACCATGTTGTCGGTATCCACATGCACGAGAATTGGAAAGCCTTGTCATCTAATAATAGCGTTGAAAAAATAACTGAATACATTAAATCGGAAAAGACAAGATTGGATAAAGCGATTGGCGTTGAAGTCTCTATTTTCAGTTATGGACCAGGAATACAATTTGATAACATGTGGGGAAAAGAAAGACCTCCGTACTATGGTTCACTCACGGATGATGAAAAGAGAAAGCTGTTTCAATCTGTGAAAAACGCTGGTTTTAACTTTATTCAAACTGCAAGAGAATATCAAGTCTTCCTGCCCCCAGAGCTTAAGATACTGACTGCTGACCTCATCGGTTTGCCTCATTCTTTTGAATGGCACACTCAAAAAGAAGAACTCAGAGAAGTAATTGACTCAATAAGTGACAAGACGCGTTAAAGATTATGGCATGGATTAGTGCGCACGAGAAATCAAATTGTTTAAGCCAACAACCCGTAGAAAAGTCTCGCATAATTTTACATTACCCTTAATAGAAGTTACTCAATGTGTGAAACTTAGTTGTTGATAATATATGGAGAGCATTACTATTTTTTAAAATTTCCGCGCGCATGCGTGTTGAGACTGTGTGAAAACTATTTTCGATTTCAGAAAATTGCTAAGTTTATGGCGAAGTGGTAGGGTTTAGGGACGTGTTTTCACATATAAGACGCAATTTCTTGAACAAATTTGACTTTTCACACAGTCTCAACAACCATGCGCGCTAAAGGAATAAAGAAAAAGAGTTGCGCGGGCGATATCTCCACTTAGAACAGGTTAAAATCCTAGCAGCTTTTTTGAGGTGATATCGGAAAGGTTATTTAATTGTTCGACCGTTAAAGGAAAAGGTTTGATACGTTTTTGGCTTAACATAGGCGCGTCTGAACCAGAGGAAAACCCGATTTACCACGTACATGCCAAGGCCTAGTTTCTAGCCTTCTCTATTGCCCTAGGGCGCTCTAGAAGCCCCAAGATGTACTCAGTAACTTCATAGAAAAAGCAGGACTGTTCCCTCTCTTTCTCTGGGGGAAGTTCAGCGAGCTGCTCCTGGGCAAGTTATCCCTGAATGTCGATAATAATGCTGGGGCTTACTACGAGGACCAGGGCACAGATCCCTTCGGTTGCAGTTAGCTATTCTACAGAAGACCCCTTGCGATAGTGTACTAGAAACAGCTTTAAAAAAAAGAGAGTTTCTAGTGTACTAGAATCGGCAAGTGAAGCAGAAGTTAAGGCGTCTCGGATTAAAAGTAGTCGTCCGGCAAATTCAGCAGACTACTACTTCTAATGAGTTGCCGAGTGTTGAGGAGGCGCTTAAGCTTTTTGCTGCCATCTCAGGACTCAGCGGTATAGTCCTTGGTATTTTTGTGGGGAAGAAATCATGAAGGGGAAGAACTTTCGGTATGCGCTCGCTTTTGTATTAGGGACTGCCCATTCAAGAGTGCAGTTGCTATCCTAGATGGTCCTTGGCTTGGGACTTTTATACGCGCCGGTCGCAACGAAGAATCATAGTGCCCTTAGTTCTGCTTTCCACGGTTATACATGGAATCTAGGCTGAGTTAAAGTTTTTCTGCTTTGCGAATGTCTCCCCATCACTTTTACTTTGCTCTCTCTACAGTGCCTGCAGGTCGTTTCCTATTGGCTTTTTAAGCGTTTTACGCGATAGGCTCAAGTCCCAAGGTGATGCTATGAGAAGGAAAACCCTAGCTTTAGCAGCAGAAGAGGAACTCTTGATTGATTTAACATTCCATAAGGTTTCCGCCAAGTTGGTGGCTGATTTCAAAGAAAAAATTGGTATCAAAGGCTTCTATTGGGTCGGCAGGCATTTAGTACCGAGAACACTTTTTTACTCTTTCTTTTTTTCTGGGCTTCTAATCTTAGAAGCTACAGTTTTTGGGATTCATTATGCGGTTGAAAGTTATGAATTTACGGTTTTCTTTCTGTTTTTAGGGTTAATAACGGGAAGTACCTTGGTGCTATTTACAGTTGAAAGTTACATTGCTGTAAAGAAATTAAACAGGAAAAAGCGAGAAGGCTATAGGTGAGTTTCTATCAACCGAAAAGTAACAGGTAAAAGAAATTAGTCCATCAACCGAAGAGGTACCAGAACCGGGCTATAATCAAAAAATAGCACAACAGAACACCTCCAGTCAGAACATGGTAATGGCTTAAGGGTTTTTTGCGCAATATTTTAATTGGCAAAGCCCGTTAAAACTAGTTGAGGAGATTTGTAATGCCTAGAGCCTTTATGGTGATAAACGTGGAACCAGGTTCCGAAGACGAGGTTTTAAGAGAACTTAAAGGTATCGACGAAGTGGAAGAAGCCTACTTCGCATACGGAGCGTATGACATAATCACCAAAATCAAGGCTAACACCATGGAGCAACTGAAAGAGATGATAACTAGGCGAGTTAGGACGCTGCCTAAAGTGCGGTCAACGTTGACCTTGATAATAATGGAAGAGTAAACTGCCACTTAGCTGGAAGATCACCATTATTTTTTCGTTCAGCTAAGGCTTTACTGTGACGCTGAGCTTAGTCAAGTTCTCCTTAATTTCCGCCTTGATCCCCATAGCTGAGAAGTACTCTTCTAGGAAAACACGCACAAACTTCTTCGGAAGCTCCGACCCAAAAATCAAGGTGAAATCCCTATCTGAGTTCCTGGTCATCCTGAAGAAGTTGCAGTATTCCAGCCGCGTTAGGAGTTCCTCAGCTGAATGCACTTTGCTTTTTAACTGTTCTTTGTGTGAGCGTGCCACTTCCCTGTGCTCTGCCCAGAATTTTTCCTTGTCAGGAGAAGACTCGATGAGGCGAAGGAAGAGAAGCCAATAGTCCAAATCCAAGATTACATGTTCGCCGTCCAGCAGCAAATCCATGTAAGCGTAAGCCTTTTTTCGCGTAGCTAAATCCGTCAAGGCTTTATTATCGCTATAGAATCTTAGGGCTCGCCGCATTATCTCGCTCTGCGAGAGATCTGTTTCCTTGCTGATTTTTTTCAGCAAGCTAGCTGTTGCGGTTCAGGCATAAGTATAGACGCTAATGGGGATGTATCGCGTGCGCTAATTTTCAGTCAAGTTTTTGCTAATCCGTTGAAGGCTAAGCTATTGCGCAATTTATTGTATTGTTGAACAAGCGACTATTCCGATTTATCCTATCCCTTGGGTTTCACTTGAAATTTACTTTCACCAAATGGGTTGAGCAGCTTATGCATGGATCGTAAGCCCTGACGAGCATTTCGAGTCCGAGTTCTATTTCCTTCTCTGACTTGTCTAGCAGTGTTGGAGAGAGAGATTCTAGATCTTTCTGGATATTGTTGTGATTTTGGTTTGTTGGTACGATGCAGTTTGCCCTTTTACATATGCCCCTTTCATCGTAGATGTAATCGTGGAAGAGGATTCCACGCGGGACCTCAACTGCCCCTACGCCACTTCCAGCCCTCGGCTTGACCTCTGGTCTCTTTTCGTTTTTCAACCCTCCTGACAGAAGCGAGTCGATTATGCGTATGGATTCTTCGCGGGAATGGACGAACTCGACGAACTGAGCAATGTTATTCATGAATGGATTGGTGCATATTGATTTGAGTCCGAATCTTTCTCCCCACTCAAAGGCTTTGGGGCACAACTTTCGGCTATTAAGATTGAATCTCGCGAGTGCTCCGACCATGTAAGAATCTCTTGCGTGTTTCGTGTATTTGGCAGTTGATTGAGGCACCACAAACTCGTTCGTAACCTCCTGGTATTCAGAGACAGGGGTTGTGCCGGTATCTGTCGACCCGATTATCCCGTCGTAGAGAGCGTACTCTTCGTCTGATGTTAGCGCGATGTACTCTGTTTCTCTGTTGAAGACTGGAAGAGCGTCGACCTTTGACAGTAATAGTTCCCCGACCCGGTCCATCGTGTCTTCCAATCTTACCAGTTTCTCCTTTGCTTCGGTCATTTGTCTCTCGGAGGGCGTTTTCCAGATGCCTCCAATCACAAGGTTAACGGGGTGAGTTGTTCTTCCACAGATCAGGTCCGAGAGTTGATTAGCCACTTTGTGCATTCCTATGATGGCCTTCAACGCCTCCAAGTTCGACTCTATCAGAGGAAAGACGCTGCCAACGCCGAATAGGTCGGGAACCGTCAAGTAACCGAGGTGTAGACTGTGACTCTGCATGTTCTCCGCGTGTATTGCCAGCTTTCGCATCTCCCTGCTCTGATCCGAAATGTGCAGTCTCATAGCGGACTCAGTTGCTTTCAATGATGCTAATGTGTGACCTATGGAGCATATGCCGCAGATTCGAGAGACTATCTGAGCGATTTGGTGGTAGGGTTTCCCTCGGACAAAAGCCTCGAAGAGACGCGGTGCCTCGGTGACGTTCCATTGTACTTTTTCAACGTGTCCTTTCTTTACATTCAGCACGATGTCACCGTGGCCCTCTACTCTGGTGAGGTGTTCCACGTGCAAATTAACGTCTTCTGTCATCACGCGCCCTCCATGGGCATGATTCCCATTTTACGCATAACATTTTCGATGCGTTTCACGCCGTCGAAGCTGAAGACTTTAGCCGCCTCTAATACCTCTTCAGGCCGGAAGCCAGCGTTAAAAAAAGCTTGAAGCCCAAACTTTATGACGGTCTCGTGTCCGACCGTGGAGTGGCATCCTTCGCACTTGTAACCTCTCCTAGTGCAGTAGGCCTCGCAGTTAGCGTATGTTATCGGTCCTAGGCATAAGACTCCTCTTGAGAGAAAACAGCCTGCTTTCTGGTTCGGGCATTCGGCGCAAACTGGCACACCGTTCAGGTCGTATTCCCTGCAGTACTCTGCGAAGTTGCAGGCACCGCTTGTGGGGCAGTTTCTGCAGTCTTGAGTGTGCTCGGACAAAAGCAGTTCGACCACTGTCCGCCTAGCTTGGTAGACGGCTTCGCTTTTTGTCGAGACCTTCAGTCCGTTGCTAACAGGGAGGGTGCAGCTTGAGTAAAGTCCGGGTCTCCCGCCTCCTGTTATCTCTACGATGCACAAACGGCAGGCTCCTGACCTGTTCTCGTCGTAAAGCGCGTTATAGCAGAGAGTCGGAATTCTGAAACCGTTCCTCAATGCCACCTCAAGAACCTTCTCGCCCAGCTTGCAGGTCAATTCTTTGTCGTCTACGGTTATCTTGGCACTCATTGTCTTCCCTCCAGGGTCATTATGTCGCATCGAAGGCAGCGCTTTCCTTCCTTTGAAGCGCAGTTGTCTCCCATCCTATGCACTACCTCACCAAAACCCTTCGTGTGTATTGAAACGTGGAGCCGTGACGCCCTTTTCCTCTCCATTTTCTCCTCGTTTTTAGGCGCCTTCATCGAATATCTGATCTTAGTTTTCCTCCTTAGCTCTGGAAAATGGTCTTTGCCACTAAGGAACTTGTCAATGCTTCTAGCAGCCAGCTTCCCGTGAGCTACCGCTTCTATTACGCTGGCCGGACCAGTGACAGCGTCGCCGCCAGCGAAAACATTCGTCTCCTTTGTAGACAGAGTGTATTTCTCAACTTGTATTCTACCAGAGCTGTCTGCAAATCCTTCAGAAAAAGCCTCAGCGAATTCTGCATCTATTACTTGACCTATTGCGGATACGATTGTGTCGGCTCTAACTTCAATAGTCTCGCCTGTTGGCACGGGGATCCTGCGACCATTCTTATCGTGACCCGTCATTCTCATCTTCTTGAAAACGACGCCGACCGCTCTGCCTGGCTCGAAAACTATCATCTGGGGCGAGATTAGAGTACGATATTCGATTCCCTCCATGCAGGCAGATTCTTGTCCTTCTCTGTAGGCAGGCATATCCTCCATGCCTCGCCTGTAGCAGATTATGACTTCTTTAGCGCCAATGCGTTTGGCTGTTCTCGCAACATCGATAGCGACATCACCGCCACCGATTACCAAGACTCTTGCGCCAAGGTGGGGCTTTTTCCCTTTTTTGACTTCGGCAAGGAGCTCTAAGCCCGAGATTACGCCGGTAAGGTCCTCTCCTTCAACGTCAAGCCTCTGGCTTTTCTGGGCGCCTATTGCCACATAAAACGCTTCATATTCCTTGGCTATTTCTGGGAATTTGATGTCGACCCCAATTCTGGTGTTCAGCTTGACCTCAACACCGAGGTTTATGATGTTTTGGATTTCTTTGTCTAGAATTTCGTCCGGTAATCTGTAAGATGGTATGGCCCACCGCATCATGCCGCCCAGAGCTTCAGAGGCCTCGAAGATGGTTGTGTTATAGCCAAGCCTTGTAAGGAAGTAGGCAGCAGAAAGTCCGGAGGGGCCACCTCCTATTATAGCTACCCGTCTACTTTTGGGTTTAAGTTTTGGCAACTCGGGTATTTCGCCTTTTTCTAAGGCTTTGTCAGCGCAGTATCTTTTTAGCTCCTGTATATTCATCGGCTCGTCGATCTGTCCTCGCTGGCATCTTTCTTCACAAGGATGTTCGCAGACTCTTCCGCAGACAGAGGGGAAGGGGTTGTCGGCCAGATTGAGGGCATAGGCATCCGAGTATCTTCGCTCATTTATTAGTTGGATATAGCCTGGAACGTTTGTTCCGGCTGGGCATGTATTTTGGCATGGAGAGTCAAACAGGGCTGCGCAGACGGATGCCTCACACTTCCGTTGCCTTATGTGTTCAAGGTATTCTTCTTTGAAGTATTTCAGTGTGGTCAACACAGGGTTCGGCGCTGTGCCCCCCAACGCGCAGAGGCTCGCGTCTCTAACCTGGATCGCTATGTGCGAGAGTGTTGCAAGATCTTCCTCTACGCCTTCTCCCATTGTGATTCTCTCAAGGATCTCCAGCATTCGTCGTAGCCCGACTCTGCATGGAGTGCATTTACCACAGGATTCTTCAGCGGTGAATTCCAGGAAGTACCTGGCGAGGTCTACCATGCATGTGTCCTGGTCCATTACTACCATGCCTCCTGAGCCCAGTATGGCGCCCAGTTCCTTTAGCGTTTCATAATCTATCCCTACATCGAGGTGCTCAGTGGGGATGCAGCCTCCAGAGGGTCCCCCAGTCTGCACGGCTTTGAACTTTCGTCCATTTTGGCAACCTCCGCCTATATCGTATATGACCTCTCTGAGTGGGGTTCCCAACGGTATCTCCACGAGTCCAGATCTCTCTGTCTTGCCGACGAGGGAGAAGACTTTTGTTCCTTTGCTTTTTTCAGTGCCAATTCTAGAGAACCATTCGGCTCCCTTGTCCATTATGAAGGCGACGGTATTCCAGGTTTCGACGTTGTTTACGTTTGTTGGTTTGCCGAAGAGACCTGATTCGGCAGGAAATGGAGGTCTAGGATGAGGCTCTCCCCTTTTTCCCTCTATTGAGGCTATTAACGCCGTCTCTTCTCCGCAAACGAAAGCTCCTGCTCCTTCCATTATTCTCAGCTTGAACGAGAATCCTGAACCGAAGGCGTGCTCCCCAAGGATACCCAGTTCTTCGGCTCGTTTGATTGCCTTCATAAGGGTTTCTACGGCCAATGGGTACTCAGCTCGAACATAAATGTAGCCTTCGTCGACCCCCATAGCATAGGCGCCAATTATCATGCCCTCTATTACGGTATGGGGGTCGCCTTCAAGGACTGCTCTGTTCATATAAGCGCCCGGATCTCCCTCATCCGCGTTGCAAATGATGTATTTCTTGTCTCCCATCGATTTCCGAGCCAGCTCCCATTTCAGTCCAGTCGGGAAACCGGCCCCCCCTCGACCCCTTAAACCTGAACGTTTTATCTCATCTATTACCTGTTCCGGTTTCTTGTAGTAGAGCGTTTTGAACGCCGCTGTGTAGCCTCCTCTTGCAATGTACTGCTCTATGCTGTCTGGATTTATTATACCGCAATTTCTGAGAACTATCCTGAGTTGCTTTGAGAGGAAGGGAATCTCTCGGTATTCAGTGATCCCAATCCACATGTTCTCACGCAGGATCGGGTAATGGTCGCTGACTGTTGGTTCCCTTGTTATCTGACCTAAAGCATAGTTGGCTATGGGTTTTCCGCCGACAACGTGCTCGTCTATTACCTTTTTCATTTTCTCCTCATTCATTTCACTGTACGTTACTCTGGGTCTGCCTGGCAGCTCTACATCAACCAAAGGTTCTGCGTGGCACATGCCTATGCAGCCAACGGTCGTGATTTCGACGTCAGCACCTATCTGCTTTAGATAATTTTTAGCAAAAGTCATTATGGATTGACCGCCGCTGGCGATTCCACATGTTCCTAACCCAAAGATTATCCTAGGCTTGGTGCAGCTAATTTGGTTCCTTCCGATTTTTGCGAGATCTTCTAAATCATCAATACTTTTGACCTTCACACAACCACCTTATTCAAACCTACAAAAGATACTTGTAAGATCTGTTAATCTTACTCTGCCGAAAGTCTCATTGTCAACCATTATAGTGGGCGAGATACCGCAACATCCTAGGCAACGAACAACCTTTAAGGTGAAGCGTTTATCCTCAGTGGTTTCCTTAACTTTGACATTCAAGAGTTCGCCGATTTTGCTGAGGAGTTTTTTCCCGCCTTTCACGTGGCAAGAAGTGCCTTCGCAGACGTAGATGGTATGCCGTCCAGCTGGGTTGAGGTTAAATTGGGCGTAAAAAGTTGCTATGCCATAAAGGTCGGTGTAGCTGTCGTCTATCCTTTTGGCAACGTACCTCATGTGTTCTTCACGAAGATATCCGTATTTTTTCTGGAGCTCTTGCAGTAACCTTATCTTAGCGGTTTTCACATCCTCTATCCCTGCAATTATCTCCTCGATTTCCATTTTCTCTTGCTCGTTCATGTTTCTACCGCCCAAAGAGACTCCAGCCAGTTACAGCGGTCCTCAATAATATTTTCGTCTACCGTTGGATAATTACCCCCGCCGTTGAGACATCTAGCGAGACATGGAAACAAATCAACGAAGTCCCCTTTTGTTCTCTCTATTTGGCCAATCACATCTTTGGAGAGTCTAATGCTAGTAACGTTAGCCTCCACCGTAACTTCGACTGGGCTGAATCCCGGATGATTCTTACCAATTTTGACCTTACTTTGATAGTTGTCTTGCTTTGTGAATTCAGGGTCGATTTCCATCTTCTTGAAAAGTTCGTCGAGCTCCATCACTGATAGTACGTGTTTGAATCCGTCGACACCTTTCAGGGCTGTGCATGGGCTCAGAAGGCAAATGGGTTCCTTGCTTTCCTCTCTGAGCAGCAAATTCCATGGGGCGTTTTCCTCCGACCTGCATAATTTAGAATCTGGAACCCTGTCCTGAACATAGTTGAATGCTGCTTTGCACCATGAAAGCATCTTCTTATTTCCCGGATTGACTGCTTTCGTGTCCATCGCTATGGATTCGAGGAGGAAGCGGTCGTACTGTATGACATTATCGAATCCCGCTTCTTTGAGGGCACCTATTAGATATTTTTCGGTGATTGACGGTTCGATCTCCCTGAGGAAGAAATTCTTCTCCACATAGGAAGATAGGGCGATCGAGTCAACTGCTATTTTCATTCCATCTCTCTTTTCTAGATCCCTAATCAGCTGTGGGACGCAGGATCCTGTTTCAAGGGAACCACACGAACATGAGGACACACATTGTCCGCATCTTATGCAACCGTTATTATCGAAGCCGATGTTCTTGGGCGTGCTAACTACGATTTCAGGGCCTTTACCGACCATTCCGAGGGCGTCAACGCCAAGGGCATCTCTGCATAAAGCGTCGCATCTTCTACAAAGGATGCACTTGTGAGGATTGTATAGCACTAGCGAGCGGTCGTCTATGGGTATTGGTTTCTCCGCAACTCCGAACCTGCTGTCCATTGGCGTGTGGAGAGGCATCCAGCTCAGCCTATTGATGTAATAGAGAATCTGCTCTTTCCTTACGGGGCAACCCCTGATGTAGAAGTCAACAGTCACAACCTCGTTCAGAGCCTTGGTCTTGCTGAGGTCGAACAGCCTGCTTTTACTAGGATAATGCTTCGCGTAGACCTCTTCGAGTGAGGCATTAATAGGTGAAGCGTTTCTAAGCTTGTTTACACAACCTGTTGAGGCGCAATCCCCAAGCGCAACCAGAATCTTGGCCTTAGATCTAATCTCTTTGAGGCGTTTTATGTCCATGGGTCTTTGGATGGAGCCTTCCACGAATGCAAGGTCGTATTGATCCGAGTGCTCCTTCATCGCCTCGCGGAAAGAAACTACATCAACCTTCTCAACGAGGTCAAGGATTTGCTCCTCTAAGTTCACTATCTGCAGCTGACACCCTTCGCAGCTGGCAAAGTCATAGATGGCAACCTTTGGTTTCAATTAACTAGTATCCCCCGTAAAAAACGCTCTCTACTGGTAGCTAGTAGGTTTCGATAGTCATTCATCATTCCCCCAAACCCACTCACTCTTCTATTTTAGCTTTTCCAAAGCATCTTCAATGTGTGAGATTCTTACGAGCGCGTGTTTCAAAGGGAAAAGCCCGTTCGCTTTATATCTTTAGGCTTGTGCTCCAGTGCATCCACTTGTTCTTGATTCTCTTAGCTATTTCACCCATCAACCTTTCAATGAGATTGTTGGTGTAAGGCACACGTACATGTTTCATCGCGAGTATGGCGAAAGTTACGGTGTAGTTGGCCGAGTTTCTTAGAAATTTTGGTAGTGTGCCAATCCGAGATGCTTAATTCAAAAGAGCACAATTCAAGCCATTTCCATACGTGAAAAGAAGGCAATAAACAAAAAGTATTCTAAACTGGGACACTACCCAAAAGCCCTTGACATTTCCAGAGAAGTCTCGCCCGAGGTGAAAGGGCAAACTATAAAGCACTAATCAAAAACCCTGAGGAGTGAAAATGATGAAAAAACAGTCCACGCTTTTCCCAGAAAACGAAGTAAAGGTCATAGCTGAACTTGACTTGAAAGAAGCTGAAAGACTTGCACACCAATTCAAAGCCGCTGTCGAAGCTCAATGCGAAAGGATTGAAGTTGCAGGAAGCATCAGACGACAAAAAACCAAGGTGCACGACATAGACTTTGTCGTGGTCACAAAAAACGATGCTGACTGGCAAAAGATAAGCGATAAACTCAAACACCTAAAAGCCAAATCCAACTGTTCAGGAAACAGCGTCATAAAAGCGTTTTTGCCCTGCCAAAACAGCCTTTTCCAAGTGGACTTTTACCGTGCGAAACCCTCGACTTTTGGCATTCACCTGCTTGTCCGCACCGGCTCAGCGGACCATAACATGTGGCTTGCCGGCTACGCCATTTCTAAAGGGATGAGAATCAGGTACAGCGAAGGCCTAATCAAAGAAGGCAGAGTGTTCGCTGGGGAAACCGAGAAAGGCGTGTTTGAGGCTTTAGGCTTGCCCTATCCGTTGCCTCCTGAGCGGGAGATAGTTGACGGCAAACCCGTTTGGATGCCGCCCCAAAAACAGTAGCGAGCGCTATAGTAGATGTCAGCTAAACTTGGGCGACGCTTCAAGATTCCAAAATCATTTTTCGGAGATTGGTGAAGATGGTCAAATTTCATGTTCGCTGGATGAAAAAACGCTATCTAAAAAAGAAAGAGTACCGTTACAAACACTACTCCCTAGACTTTCCTGCAAGCCTTAACGAGAAAATCGAACCTCACATGAGCAAGGACTTTGAAATAGACGACTTCACCGCCAAGGAGACGGCTAAAAAAGAAATCATTAACATAACCCTGTCAAGAGACAAACCTGCAGAGCAAACTTACCGATACTGTTAAGTGACTATACTTTCAGTATTGATATTTAATTCTAAAACCAAAAGGTTCCGAGGAGAAATAACTATGGAGTGGGGAATGAAAAACAGATTAAACAAACTTATCCAAAAAGACGGCAAAGCCCTCTTCTTGCCCATTGACCACGGGTACTTCCAAGGACCAACACACTGCTTGGAGAAGCCTGGAGAAACAATCAAACCCATCTATCAATACGCCGATGCAATCATGCTTACGCGAGGTGTTCTGCGAAACTGCATTGACCCAGCCATCGAGAAACCAATCATACTACGAGTGTCTGGTGCTGTAACTGTGGTAGGGGAAGATTTGGCAAACGAAAGCTTAGTCACATCCATCCAAGAAATCCTAAGATTAAATGCCATGGCAGTTTCCATGTCCGTGTTTGTCGGCACAAAATACGAGAACAAAAGCCTCAGCAACCT
>PKYH01000114.1:30095-34814 GCA_003133625.1 Candidatus Bathyarchaeota archaeon
GTAATTGCAGGCGGACCAAAAACTGAAACACAGAAAGAAGTATTCGACTTCGTTTATGATGGCATGCAGAAAGGCGCTATCGGCGTGAACTTGGGTAGGAACGTTTGGCAAACCGAGAATCCAGTAGCCGCCATCAGAGCAATTAGAGCCATAGTCCATGACAATTACACGCCTCAAGATGCACTTGACCTGTTTAATCAGATAAAAGCCGGCAAAGCTTAACCGAGCACTTATTTTTCTTGGTGAAGCCTCTTGCTTGCCGCAGTCTACTACAATAACCATGATGTCCGCATTGAAGAAATGCCCGTCCCCGAAATCGGCGATGAAGAGGTTTTGCTTAAGGTTATGGCGAGCGGCATATGCGGTAGCGACGTTATTGAATGGTACCGTGTGCCTAAGGCTCCGCGAGTGCTGGGTCATGAAGCCACAGGTGTCATCGACAGAGTTGGCAGCAAAGTCACCAGTCTCAAAGTCGGCGACAGAGTCTTCGTTTCACACCACGTACCTTGCAACCAGTGCCGTTACTGCCAGAGAGGGCACCACACAGCCTGCCAGACACTGCACATGTCAAATTATTACCCAGGCGGCTTTGCACAATACATTCGCGTGCCAAAAATAAACGTTGATTTCGGCGTTTACAAGCTGCCAGAGGACACGTCTTTTGAAGAAGGCACATTTATTGAGCCATTGGCATGTGTGTCGCGCGGTCAACGCTTAGCCAACCTGCAAAAGGATGATACGTTGCTGATTATTGGAAGCGGCATATCAGGAATCTTGCATGCACAGCTAGCAAAATACAAAGGAGTAAGAAACGTAATAGTGGCTGACATTAACCCGTACAGGCTGCAGCTTGCCAAAAAATTCGGCGCAGACCACGCCTTAAACGCCAAAGAAAACCTGCCTCAGAAGCTTAAAGAGGTTAACGATGGAAGATTAGCAGACCAAGTTGTCGTCTGCACCGGAGCCACTTCAGCCGCGTTAACAGCGTTAGATTGCGTTGAGAAGGGCGGAACCATCCTGTTTTTTGCCGTGCCAGACCCAACCGTGAAGCTTCCAGTTCCCATTAACCAGTTTTGGAGAAACGAAATTACAATGCGCACTAGTTACGGCGCAGCACCTAACGATTTGGAAGATTCGATGCGTGTTTTGGCAACTAAACGGTTGAATGTTAAAGACATGATTACGCATAGGCTAAGTTTAAGCGAGGCGGCTGAGGGTTTCAGGTTGATGGCTGAGGCCGGGAAATCTTTGAAGGTTATTTTGGAGCCTAACAGGGTTTAGGTTTTTAAGAGATAAAAAGGAACACAATCATACAGGTTATTATGTCACACATTTTAGATGCAATTAGAGAGCGGCGAAGCGTCAGAACATATCAATCCCACACGGTTCCGCACGAGCTGATTGAAGAAGTTTTGGTGGCTGCTGGCTGGGCGCCTTCAGCGCATAACGCTCAACCATGGCGATTCATAGTTTTAGCTGATGCGTCGGTTAAGCGGAAATTAGCCGAGGCTATGGCTGAATCTTGGGCTGCCGACATGGCTAAAGACGGCTTAAAAATTGAAGCAGATAAACGTAGGATTAGTGTTGAACGGTTCGCAACTGCGCCTGTGCTAATACTTGCTTGCTTAACAATGGATGGAATGAATAAATTTCCTGACGAAAAGAGGCAAAAGAGCGAGCGAGATTTGACAGTGCAAAGTTTGGGGGCTGCCTTGCAGAACATGCTGTTGGCGGCGCATGCGAAGGGGTTGGGTGCATGCTGGTTTTCTGCGCCGGGTTTTTGCAAAGAAACCGTTAGGAAAGTGCTGAAAATTCCAGACGAGATTGAGCCTGAGGCGCTGATTGCGATGGGTTATCCCGCTGAGAAACCGTCTGTGCCGCCTAAAAAACTGCTTGGCGATTATTGTTTCAAGAATAAGTGGGGCGGATCGCTTTAAGATTTTATCATTGTTAGAAGCATTTTGAACTTTGTTTTTGCGGTTAAAGCATGCGGCTCGTTAGCAGGCATAATGGTCATTTCACCCTGCTTTAGCCTGACAGGCTTGCCGGATATGGTAACGTCCACTTCGCCGTCAAGAACATAAACCATTGCATCGTAGGGCGCAGTGTGCTCGCTTAAGCCTTGGTTTTCGTCAAACGCAAACAGTGTGATGGTTCCTGTTTTCTTGTCAATTATTGTGCGGCTTACTACTGAGCCTTCTTGATAATCAATTAAGCCCTCAAGATTTGATGCTTTTGCGACGAGTTGTTTAGATGCTTCTTTTTTATCCATAGCTTAAACCCTCTAGTCTTTTTATTATTTCACGCTTACATGAGGATTGCTGGGGGTGCTTACTCTTTTTTGTCAGGGATAAAATCCATTGATATTGAGTTAACGCAGTGCCGAGTGTTTTTTTCCGTGAATTGTTCGCTGATGAAGACGTGCCCTAAGTGGGCGCCGCAGTTTGCGCATTGAATTTCAGTTCGCACTCCATCAGGGTCAGGTAATCGCTTAACTGCGCCTGGAATCTCCTCATCAAAGCTTGGCCATCCGCAGTTTGCTTCAAACTTGTTTTCTGAACGATAAAGTGGTGCTCTGCAGCGTTTGCATACGTAGAGTCCTTTTTCCCAAAACGCGTAGTATTTGCCGGTGAAGGGCATTTCTGTGCTTTTGTGAACAATGACGCGTTCCTCTTCGGGAGTTAGTTTCTTGTAGGTTGTTTCTTTTTGAGAAGTAGTCATAATTTACCATTATAACTATATGCTTTTGGAATGTAAAAAAGGATTCTGCAGCTTTCATTGCTAATAAACAAATATAAGATGCGCTTGCTAATTTACTATTGAGGTTTTATGTATGGTTGAAATTAGCAGGTTATTTTGGAAAAAAGCTTTCACTTCTGACGCGGTTTTGCTGGGCGAAGTGGAAAGTGCCGAAGTGGACATGAATACTTGGCAGGTAACGAATTTTTATGTTGGTTTAACTGATGAAGCGACGAAGAAGCTGGGGTTCAAAAGGCCTTATCTCGGCAAAGTGGTAGTTTGTTTGCCAGTTTCTGCCATTAAATCGTTTAAGGACACAGCCTTACTGAACAAGACAGTGGATGAACTTCGTAGCCTCAAAGAATGTAAAGAATAACTAATTTTTACGTTTCTTAAAATAAACCAGCAAACCCGCAGCGACCACAACAGCCGATGCTCCAGATGCAGCCGCGACGAGAGTTGTTGGAAAAGGCTTTGGCACTTCAACACTAAACTGCATTATTCCTGAGGTGCCGATGTTTCCTGCAACGTCCCAAGCATAAACAGTCACATTATGCATGCCATTAGGCAAACTAGCCAACGTGGTATTTCCGCTAATCGTGACGTTTTCTTTATTGTCTAACATATACGATAATTTTGAGTATGGCTCGTTAATTGTAAAATTCAACGGCACATCTGACGAGTTATATCTGGTTTCCATAGGAACGGAAATGCTTGGAGGAGTTGTGTCGATAATGAAGTTCACAGAAGAGGAAACGTTTAGTGCAAAATAGTAAATTCCGTTGCCTTCATAGTACTCGCCTTCTGCTACTGCTGTAATTGTTATATTGTGTTTTCCTTCAGGCGTTTTAGTCAGGTTTACTTCTTGAGAGTACTCAGTAAGATAGGGGTCATCATCGGAGGGGTTCAATAAGTCATGATTACTCCATTTATAAACTGTAATATTGTCTTGCAGCCAACTTGCCTTATAATAAACAGTCGTTATATAGATGTAAGACCATATGTAAGGCATTGTTGAATTTAGAGTCACTTTAAAGCTAAAAGATATGTTATCAGAGGTATAGATCGTTTTATTTTCTGGTGAAAATATCGTTATATCTCTTGGTTCATTATTAGGTGGAGATGCTTTTTTATAGAAGTCGATTTGATAAGGGAAGGGATCAGCCTTTCCAAAGTTAATAAACTGTGCTCCAACTACCGCTGAGAACAAAAGCGCTAATATTAGAGCTACTGCTACTTTCTTCATGAGGTTCGGCTCCTGCCGCGTTTTCTAAGGCAGAACGACAGAATCATGCCAAACACTGCCACCAAAGCTACTATGGAGGCAGCTATAATAAATGCTGATGGCAAAGGCGATGGCTTTCCAGTTGGTGTGGACTGTGGCTGTTGAGTTTCCTGCAGGGAAGTTGGTTGTTGAGTTACTGATGAATTCGCTGTTGGGCTATGTGTTGGGTTGGGAGTTGAATTTGCTTGTGGGCTTATGGTAAGCGCCTCTTCAGTACCAGTAATGGTTCCGGAAGCAGCTTTAACCGATGAAGTCAGAGTTAAGCAAGTCGCTGTAACTAAGATTAAAACGAGCAGCAGAGTGGCAATTTTCTTCATTTTTTCACCGTTTTTTTCTGGGCTGGTTTCAGTGATAAAAGAGTTCTTGTCAACATTTCTGGACTAAACGCGAATTTTTAGTCAAGGTTTCTTGACAAAACAATTCTTCAACACTAATTCTTTGCGAATTCAAACTAAAAACTGGTTCACTTTCACTTACCCCTCCACTTAGCAAATAATCCTGTTTTTCGCTTGTTTTAAATAGCCCAAATATCACATCATCTTCAAAGTGTGAAACGTAATGACTGACGCTGCAGACGTTGAAAACCAAAAAGAAACAGAAACCGAAACAGAACCTGAAACTGAATCAGGCAAGAAAAAATACGAGTTCATAGAAGACCTTCCAGGAGTTGGTCCAGCCACAGCCCAAAAACTCCG
>PKYH01000040.1 GCA_003133625.1 Candidatus Bathyarchaeota archaeon
TCAGCACTGTAATGATAGGAAATTACAAAATTGCAACTAATTTCCTAGTTCTCATGAGTTTTATTACAGTCCCGATCGGTAACGTTTTGTTTCCTGCATTCTCCAAGTTGGATCCACGAAACGAGAAAAATCTTCTCAAAACCGTTTTCGCCTCATCCGTCAAGTATACAAATCTTTTAGTACTTCCCGCCACAATGGCATTGCTTGTCCTTGCAAAACCACTTATCGGCACACTTTACGGGAACAAATGGTCCTATGCTCCGCCTTTTCTCGCTTTAACCGTAGTATTTTACTTGCTCACGTTCTTCGGTAATCGTAGCTATGGAAGCTTCTTATCTGCCATGGGCGAAACAAAAATGTTACTGAAATTGTCCCTGCTATCTCTTATCATATCGATTCCTATCGCTTTTCTCATAATTCCCTCGCTAGGAATAATCGGAATAATAATCGGACTCACAGCAGCAGGTATGCCCAGCCTGTTCATCGGACTATATCTAACATGGAAGCACTACGGTGCCAAAGCCGACTTTGGCGCTTCAGCAAAAATCCTTCTCGCATCTGTTCTTGCCGCATTGACCGTTTATCTGTTCCTTAACTTTTTCACCGCTGCCTATTGGTTCTTATTAGTTGTTGGTTCAATCCTTTTTCTGGCTGTTTATCTAATTTCTGTTCCACTAGTTGGAGCAATCAACCAATCAGAGCTCAACAATCTTAGAACAATGTTTTCCGGGATAGGAATAATATCAAAACTATTAGAAATACCTTTAAAGATAATAGAAAAACTATTAAAAACACGCAACTCACAAGCCTAGACAAAAAACCAATAACGCGATTTTCGCCTCTTATTCTCTCGCGCACTTGCTCAGATTTCGCGCGAACTTAGCCCA
The DNA here is from genome assembly GCA_003133625.1 of Candidatus Bathyarchaeota archaeon. Taxonomy (GTDB): domain Archaea; phylum Thermoproteota; class Bathyarchaeia; order Bathyarchaeales; family Bathycorpusculaceae; genus Bathycorpusculum. The sequence goes on from PKYH01000040.1 coordinate 888, forward strand.
AATGAGAGACGTGCTGCCTTGTCCCAGTTATTACGTGTTGAAATAGGTTAGTGAGATTGCTTAGTCTGGTCTGATGTTTTATGCTGCTTCTCTGTTTAGAACCAAAAACAACAATTATATAAAGTGGTTCCTTCATTAAGAAAATCACTTGAAGAGGCCTGAAATGACAAAGACAAATTGGCGAGTCGTAACGAGTCCCTCCGCCTTAAGACATGGCCTTTTTGGGCAAATTGCCTTATTCATATTTGAAGTTTTACCCAAACTCTATCAGAACCAGATTTATCCCGACTGGAAAATAACTTCTTTAGTATACGGATTTGAACCAGATTTCACAGTTGTACCTGGAATATTTGATCTGAGCTATGAGACAAAAGCTACTCAAACTAAGGATATTGATTTAATGGATTTAAGGTTGCATTTTGTGAGTGTTTTGGGTAATCAGTGGGACGCTCTCCATAACCTATGGAATGAATACTTTTCCATTCCATTACGCACTGTAGAACGTGCAAATGCGTTTGGCGACCTGAGTCACGCAATTGGTTTACACTACAGAGGGACAGATAAGAATAGTGATTTGGATGCAACGAACCCCGTTGCCTATGATGATTTTCTAACCTTAATTGATGACTTCATCAATAATCATGAAGACATCGATACAATTTTTGTTGCATCGGATGAATATTCTATAAAGCAAGCCATTAAGGCGAATTACAGAGATAAAAGAATTATCGAGACAGGTGAAGTAGGCGCGTACGCGAGCGTTGAGAGGAACACTTATGAAAAAGGAGACCAGGCTGTACTTGNNCCCTATTTTCCTGATGCATATATACCATCACTTAGAAGTGATAGCCCCAAGTGTAAAGCAATTTTAAAGAGACTGCTATCAGACGATTGGACAGAAAACAAGAAAGCTTGGCAAAAATTTGGAAAAGGTTTCATTTCAATGGAAAGGCGTTCATTAAAATGGAAAGTTGAGCGTGCGCGCTATCAATTTAGTCGAATGAAACTAGCGCGCTCGCACACAATATAATATGCAAATCGAGCTAACGACGAATTAATCTATCAAAAAGTTTTAAAAGGCGTGTATCTGGAGCTATCAAAGCTCTTGATATCAGGTAATCATCCGACACTTTTCTTATTTGTTGAACATATAACCTTTTTTTCCAAACTAATTTGAAATTATCAAGATTCCATAACCATGCTTTAAATACAACTATACCTCGATTCTGATCATTTTTTTTAAAATTTTCGAAAACTTTACAAAAATCATATACGGCACGCATTGGAATTGTAAATACGACATTCCTCATTCCATAGTTTTTTAAAAGCATCGAGTAGCCGTTTTTAGTTAAGTGATACATAGAGTAATAGGAGTGCCTTTCCTTGCGCGCCTCGCTCCTTGCAGTTAGTCAAATCGCATTATTATATTGCTTGTTATAAGAAGTTCTGTTTTGGACGAGAAGAAAGAGAAATTAAGTCGCCCGCGTTCGGACAGAAAGACAGGCACATGATAGTCAAACACATACAAGCACGAGAAAGAGTTTAAACGCGTGTTTTCGTTTGTGCGCGCGGCGCGCGCGCCAGCTTGTTGCTAATTCGATTTCTTCGTGTTAACGTCTGTTTACTCTTACCTTGCGAGCATAGTGATTGATCTCGCTTTTTCCGGCCTGCCTAGCCTCAACGCTACCACCCATTGAGCAGCATGGCGATCATGCAGAGCAACGCATGCGTAGTTATTCGTTCCAGACCTCTAGCCCTATGTCTTTCAAGACAAAGCTGCTCCTTCTGCCTCGAATTCACCCGTTCAACCCCGCTTCTCTGCTTGTAGAGCTGTTTCTCTAAGCTGGGACCATGCGTTCTGAAGTACTTTCCACCCGTAGCACATTAGCCTCTTCTTTCATCTGGTTGGCCGGATAGGGAATCACTGCCTTGACACCGCATGCTGCAAGCTGTCCTCTTAGTTTTCTGCTTGAATACTGTGAATCTGCAATGAAGGTTTTAATTCGATGCTCGCTTACCTTCCAAGCCCTGCGAAAAAGGGCTGGAGCATGCTTCTTTTCGTTATCGTTCGCAGGCGCAGCGATAACTGCCAACGGCAACTCTGACTTTGCATCCGTGACTATGTGCAGTTTGTAGCCGAGCCCGTAGGTTTTTCCGTCTCTTCCAACCCTGGCTTCTGGGTCAGACTTTCCACGACTGTTATCGTGCGGGTCACGTCTGCTGTACGCGTTGACAAACGTAGCATCCGAGTCTACCGTTTCGCCGCTTATAACACCGCCCGTAATAACTCCTTGAGCAGTTTGTTCATGATTCTCTGAAGCCTTCTGTTTCCAATGCGTTTCTTAAACCGTGACAACTGAGATGGATGATAGGGATTCTCTTCTGCTTCTATGTCGCAGAGTTCTCTAAGATTCTCGTCTTTCCATAATCGTCTGCAGATTTCTCTTTCGCTGGGGATCTGCTGGAGCCGTTTAACGATGAGTGCTTTGAAGATGCCCATGGGTTTTCTCGGAGGTCTGCCTGGACTATTTTCTTTATGGTAGGCTTCCTTGACGACTTTTTCTATGTCATCTAAGTTCAGTTTTGACAGGATGGTACATGAAAATTCGGGTTCTTCCATCCTTCACCCTGTATATTCAAGTTCGAACAAACTTAAACATGAATATGTTAACTTCAATATTTTAGCAACAAACTGGCGCGCTAACAACTTTGGTGCAGAGCACCACCTTCCGCACCTAAGGACTCTGTTTTTGCACAACAAACCAGAAAACAAAAAAAGAAAGCGCCACTGCTATGTTCTAAACATCAGCAAAACCGAGTCTCCCGAGAATTTATGTTCAAATAAGGAAAAGATTGGTTGAACGTTCATGACAAAAAAGGGATTATCTTTCAGTGCCAAAGGCACCCTTCTATAAAACTTAAACTTCCTTCCTTCAACGACAAGCTTGCAAGCTATCTCGCTTGCGACAATAAGTATAAATAATTTGTAATATCATTACTCGGATTCTTCATTTCTGTTCCATCCGCTTTAGAATAGGCTCTGATACGTGCAAAACCCGCGGCGTTTAGCTGTTTGAATTGTTCTACGGGAGTAATCATATACGCTTTCAGAGTATAACGAGGCGGTTCTGATTCATTGATTATCAAGTACTGCGGGTTTTTTGAGGAATCTCTTAAAATCATCCATGCTTCTTTGTTCAGCAAGCGATTTGTCAGAAGAAAACTCAAGCGCCAAAGAATATCACCAAAACGACCTGACAGCCTAACTGAACAAACTCGCTTAAAGTAGTTCAAATTATGCGTTGAGAAAAAGAAGAACCCGCCTTTCCTAAGTAAGCGACGTATTTCACTCAGAATTTTCAGGCGGTCTTCGTGAGAAACATAATCTATTCCACACCAGCTAAAGAGAACAAAATCAAAATAGCCATCTGGGAAAAATGTCATGTTTCTTGCATCCATGGTCAGAAGAGAGATTTTCATTGGATAATTTTGAAATCTCTTCTGAGCAAACGCAATCATTGAAGGAGAATAGTCTATCCCCACATATTCCTTAGCCAAACATGCAAAATAACCTGTTGTACGTCCCGCTCCCACACCAATGTCAAGCATTTTCATATCCCGAAGTCTTTCTCTCAATTCATTGAGCACGGTGACTTCTGGTGCCCGAAGGTACTCCATGTGGTACTCCATGTTTGTGAAACGCTTTACCTCGTCGCTCGACTCAAAGATAGTTTGGTTCCCTTCAGATGCGAACATGAGATGCAGGAATTGACGGATAACGTCTCTATGATAGCGTAGGAAATATTCGAGATAGTACCAATAGTCATAAAAGTCGGTCAGATAATTCAAGCCTCTACTGTAATCATAAATCGCTTCTGGAATTAAGAGTTTTTGTACACGGCTGTCGGAATTGCGAGTATAATGCTAGCGCACGCTAAATATCCAGAACAGCAACACTCTTGGTTAGGTCAACTGCTTCAAATAGCAATCACGTAAATCAGAGAGGATAGACAAAAAATGACTATTGACAAAGTAGATTTGGTAATGTGGACAAAAAATGGCGCTATTACTTTACCATACGTTTTACTGCAAATAGACCGTGTTATTCCTAAGGAGGCAATTCGGAACAAAATAGTCATAGATGATAATAGCTCGGACCAAACAAAGTTGATAGCAAGTAGACTAGGTTGGTCCGTTTATCCCAATGACGGCAAAGGAATCAGTGATGGGTCAAACACAGCGTTAAAGTACGTAGAATCTAAAAGTTTTGTCAGTTTTGAGCAGGATATTTTACTTTCGCCTCATTGGTGGCCTAACGTTCCTAGACTGTTAAATGAAAAGGATACAGCAATAGCTTCGGGCATTAGGTTGCCGAACAAGCCCTTGGCGCTACGCAAACTTTTGGAATATAACTTAGAACAATATCCAAAAATTATGGAAGATAGGGATGCGTTTCATTATGGAAAAACGCTTGACAACACGATATATCGAACCGAAATTATAAAAAAAATGGGGGGTTTCCCTAGATTCCAGAAAATGTCATTACACGCTTGCGTAGATAACGTGCTTGCAAAACGGGTATATGATGCAGGTCTAAAGTGGAAGATAGACTACAGTGTAAAATCTTTGCATATTCGCAAAGGGTTGCGTGATGAGCTTCGCCATTTCTATTGGTACGGTTCCCTGTATCCCACTTTGGAGCCTTACATTAAAGGTAAACATGCTAGCGCTAAAGGATTTTTGAAAAAGTTATTGTTCAGTCCAAAAAATGGCATGGACTTAGCTTTGAAATTGAACTCTCCGCAATTGATATATATCTACCCGCTAATTCAGCTCGCTTTGTATAGGGGGATGGTTTCTGGTAGAAAGAGCATGTGTGCTCGGGCGCCGATACACGTTTAAATACGATTGGTAGATTACGCGTGCAAGTTAACCAGCAGTTATTAAAATTATTGTAGGAGTGAGAGTTAGAGAAAGTGT
>PKYH01000074.1 GCA_003133625.1 Candidatus Bathyarchaeota archaeon
GATGAGTCGCTTGGAATAAGATAAGTCACAAGTAACGTTAAAGCGGTGAAACCAGCAATAATTTCAAACCATTTTATTGGCTTCAGTTTATAGACACTTCAAAAAATTAAAACAATAAAAAATAAAGGAAAGAAATTTACATGAAAGCTCTGAAGATCGGATGAGTTTCTTCTAGTGGTCTTGTTTCGAGATCAGCTGCGGCGGACGCAACGTATATGTCAACTACTGCAACGGCTGGGAATACCCATTCTGCTTGTTCTGCTGGTCCAATCATTAGCCAGTTTGCACCGACTGTTTGCATTATCGCGTTAGTAGCGGTTACGCATCCTTTTCGGAATTCTTTGGCAATGTTCGCTTTAACCCAACCCATGGTTGTGACAACGTTTCCGCTGCCTAAGCCTACTGGGTGACCATACTTCTCTTTCATTATAGGTATGGTTCTTACTGCAGTGCCCATATCTGGAGCGAATGCGGGAATAGCTGTGTCAATCAACGGTTTGGTGATTCCACCTTTCTCTGCCAATGCTAGAGCTTCTTCGATGACATTCATCTTTCCTTCTAAGCTGTTGTCTTTGGGATTGTCAGCGAGCACAATGGACATTTTGATGCCACTATCTTTTAGGACTACCAATTCAGCATCAGTTACGCCTTTGTAAACTGAGTTATAGAAGCATCTGTCTGATAAGCCCATTTTCTTAGCCATGATTGCAGCTGACATGCGTGTCTTAGGGCTCATTGCATCTAACATTATTGGAGCATCACAATGTTTAGCAACAAAGTCAATGTATTTCCCGAAGGCTTCTTCTGTTGTTCCGACCACATCGAAACCAAATGGAACGCCTGTAATGTCGCTTTGAGTTTGCATTGTATTAATTATTTTTTCTGCTTCTTTTGCATCAAAAATGCCTTTGTTTGCGTCTTGAACCATTTTCTGGCCTAGCCAAAAGATAGAACCAATCAGAAAAGTGGGTAGTTCACCTGGCTGACCGCCTACTTTTACTTTGCCTACTGTGTATATGTTTTGTTTCGTATTGAATTTGAAGAACATTTTTCCTCATCTGATGGATTTATTTTTTGCCCATTGCCTTCTTTGCTAACTCAGGGGCTTCTTCCTTGTTCTTGCCATAAAGTGCGCCGAGTGCGTCAGCATCTTCCTTTTTAACTGCAGCGCCGCCCATGATTATTCCGATTTTGCCCTTTAACCCGGCTGCTTTCAATGCTTCGTCTAGTTTTGGAAGATTGTTTTTTGCAGGTACTGTGTTTACTGAAATTGCGATTATGTTTGCATTGTTTTCTTTTGCTTTATCAACGAAAACTTGTGGGGCAACGCTTTTGCCAACGTCTATTGTTTTGAATCCGGCGCGTTTGAGTGACCTTCGAACTGCTTCTTTTGCTGTGTCATGCATGTCTGGTTCAATATTGCCTATTACGATAACGCCAATTGGATTCTCTGGTTCTGGAGGCTCTTTTTCCATCATAGATTTAAGCCATGACATTTAAACCACCTTTTTTCCTTTTTTTATTACTCTGGGCTTTTTATACTCGAATTTCATATTTAAGCTTTGACTAATAATTCCATCAATGCGAAAGCATAAAACTACGGAAAGATGGGGAGCAAATGTTCAAAGCAACCAGAAAACATGTCTTGCTATTGCTGATTTTTACTTTCGCATTCATTTACCGCGTGCTTCTAATGCTTTGGCAAACGTTTCCGCCAGGCGCTGACATCGGCTTACATAACAGCGTGATTTACTCAATTACACAATCAGGCAACACAAATTTCCTTTGGGATTACTACCAGATGGGCGGAGGTTTATCCTTGACTTTTCCAGGATACCACATTTTCGCTTCAGGAATAATAACGGTGACTGGAATGCCTGATTATCTGGTGCAGTCTGTTATTGTAGCTTTGTTCTCGTCGCTTATTGTTTTATGCGCGTTCTTGATAACTCGAACTGTATGGACTGAATCAGCCGCTTTCATTGTCGCATTTTTAGTGGCAATCTCCCGCTTTGATATAGAAATGCTCATGTGGGGAGGCTACCCCAACGTAATAACCCTGCTTCTGATTCCTTTAACTTTCTACCTGTACCTTCAAAGAGACAGGTTTTCGCTAACGCCTTTTCTCGTCTCAACCTCTATTTTAGTGAGCTCAATATTTTTAACTCACTCTTTAAGCGCCGCCGTTTTCGTGAGCATAACTGTTGCTACCGTGCTCTTTGTAATTGTTTCTCCTAAAACGTTCGGTGCATCAAGGAAACATGTTCTTTATTGGTTGCTGCCAATATTTCTTGGAGCTGTTCTTGTTTCGCCTTTTCTGGCAAGTGCCGTGCCTGCATATTTAGGCGCTAACTCTACATTTACGGGTGCCGCTGACATTCGGGCAGCGTTGCTTTCAACGAGAGTGCTTCCTCTTGAAATAGTGTTACCACTTTTTGGTTGTCTCGTGTTGTTCTTTTTGTTATCGAAAAAATACAAAGGTCGATTTTTTTCGCTTCCAGCGTTTCTCCTTGTCATGTGGCTTTTAGTTCCTTTATTGTTAACTCAGGGCTTCCTGTTTGGTCTTTATGTGGATTATAATCGGTTTCTGTACTTCACAATTTTACCAGTGATGATACTTATCGGTATGGTGATTGATCACGGTTCAGAATTCTTTGCACGCGTAATAGATACTTACCATGTTTTAACTAGTCAATTGCAGAAAACAAAGAAGACCGCAAACAAGTTAGTAGCGCGACTCTCAACTCGCATAAGCCGCAAAGCAATTTATTCTGTCTTTGTATTGGGCTTCCTGCTTTTCTCTTTCTTCGTAATCCCAATCTTTATGACTCCTTGGCAAGGCGTCACAGTACAAAGCTTCTACCAAGTTATGAATAATCCTGGTTATGAGGCAATAGAGTGGGCTAAGCAAAACACGCCGCCTGGCTCAGTGTTTGTTTCTGATGCTCTTTACGGATGGTGGTTTGGCGGTTTTGCTCAGCGGCCAACTTTGAGCGCGGTTGACCCACAATATTTAACGGTTGCCCGTGAGTTGGCACCAGCAAAAAATGCTTCATATATACTTGATACCGACTACATGATTGATAATGGTTACATTCAGGTTAGGGAAGACGGCGGATACATCGGCAGGCACAACCCTACATTTCTAGCTGACCTTAACTGGACATATTTCCCTTACCCATTTTTTGAGTTCAATGATAGCAAGATTATTCTGCTTTCAGAGAAAGGGACAACTCTTCAATCCAATGACATCACCGAAATACCTGTCACTAACCAGCAACTCATCAACTCACCAGACGGCAACACATCTACTATTATTATTGATAAAGCAAACAGCGACTTCAAGTACTCAGAAGTGCTAACGGTCACAAAGGGACTTCAATTCGCAAATATGACAATAACACTTCAGAGCAATAGTGAGAATTCTTCTTTAGATTGGATTTATTTCACGATAAACTCCCAAGGTACATTTTATCAACCGCCAATGCAAAATACGGTTGCCATGCTAGACAACGGCATGAAAGAATACGGTCAACTAATTTTTGCGCAAAACCAGCCACAGAACATTAGTGCCTCACTTAGCTCAACCTATCCCTGTATCACACAATTGCTTTACAATTTGCAAGGTAAATCTACGGCTGAAATTCAAATTTTAGTTGGGCTGTACCCAGTTTCAGACTCCGACATAGCGAACGTCGACCAAACGTTAATCACACATGAGCAAGATGCGTTAACATCGCAGCCTCATGTTTTGCCTATGACCACTTTTGATTACCAAAAAGCTTTAGCAGACTGGTCAGTCTCATATGTCGCTAACCGTGATTTTGAGTTGAACCCTAAATTTGCTGATGACCCCAGATTTAGCCTTGTATTTATAAATACTGAAGTTGCCATCTTTAAGGTTAAAGCGAATGTCAATATAGCTGGGAGTTAGCTATCGTCTTGATGGGTAAATTGGCAAAAGAGCGACAAATTGAAATCGCCTTTATCACTGTTTTCTCAGTGTTAATTTTCGCCATTTTCTACACCCTCATTTCAATGAACGGTGTAGTCTTAGGAAACGACCCTGCTGTCCACTTAGAAAAAGCCCAAATCTTCCTGCAAACAGGAAAAATACCTTTAAGTAACTTAGGCTGGACCCCTCCGCTATTCGAGATTTTGCTTGCAATGATCATTTCTTTTAGCGGCGCAAGCAATATTGGGCAACTAATTTTTCTAGTAAAAGCTTTAGCTGTAATAGTTGATTGGCTACTGTTCCTTTCCGTTTATTTGATTGCCAGCAAATTCTTTAACAAAAAAGTCGGCGCTGTAGCAGCTGTTTTGTTGTTGATGTGTTTTCCTATGTACGAGGTTAACGCGTTTGGCGGCTATACCACCGTTCTAGCTTTAGCGTTTATGCTCTTGGTGTTTCTTTATACGCCTTTAGCAATAGAGCACTTCGGGTACCTTCTAGTAACCTTTTTTGCTGCTTTTGCTCTTGTTTTGTCCCATCAGCTTGCTGCATTCCTTGCCGTTTTTATAATGCCTCCAATCCTTCTTTTTATGCTAATAAAATCTAGAGGTGCCTACCTTAAAGTCGTAATCGCGTTAATACTAGGCGGCGGAATAGCGTTCTTCCTCTATTACTTTCAAGCTATGATTGGTTACCTTGGCCTTGTTATCGAGTACGTGTTTTTTGCCATAAAAGCTTACGCTTATCAGATTCCATCAACAAGTTTCAATGCTTTCATGATTAATTTCGGCTTTATATTCTTCTTTGCTTTAAGCGGAATTGTCATTGCTTACCACATATTAAAAGTACAAAAGAAGCCGATTTTTTATGTCATATTGCTCCTGAGTTTCTTTGTTCCTCTCTTTTTTGCTGAGTCTTACATTTTTGGCTTGTATCTGCCCTTTCAATGGTTCATTTACTACTTGACGCCTCCAATGGCAATTTTGGCGGCTGTTTCTCTTGTCTTTATAGCAGATAAGTTCTCATCCCTCTATGTCAAAAACAAACAAATCTTTAGAAAAAAATGGTTAAAGATAGTTACTGTTTCTGTAGTTATATTGATGTCGTTAATGCTTGTTTTCCGTTCAGACGTAGTGTACGGAAAAATCATGGAAGCCAGCGTTTATTACTCGACAACCGACATAAAAGCGTATGATGCAGGAGTTTGGCTAAACCAAAACTATCCCAATGACGCAACAGTGGTCGTCACAGAAATCCCCGGCTTTTGGTTTTCAACTTTTTCTGGAAAAAACGTAATCGCTCAAACTGACCCTACCGTCCAAAGAAATGAAATTGCCGAGTCAGTCTTGAGCCTATCTTACGAACTTGAGCATCCGCAAACTTTGGTAAGAGCTTACGAAGCGAAGGGTGATATTACCGACGAAAATTACATCTCAATAGATAATGTTTGGTATAGAGTTTCATATTCTTCTAGCGCTGGAGATTTTCTATCATTTACCCAAAATGGCACCGACTACAAATTTGCTCTCTCCGATTTAAACAGGGCGATATCTTTTGATGACCAAAGTTATCCCAAAAAGATAGCGTTCACGTACTCCAATGACTATGTAGCATTAACGCAGACAACGCTTGTTCAAAATGACAGTTACCCAATCAACGTTTCTTGGGCTGTATCTCCCTTAAAGAGTGACATTTCCAATGTAACATTATACATAAGCACTTTCTTTGACCTTCAATTCAACTTTAGCAAAGCGCAGATACCTCAACTAATGGACTGGGTTAATCCATGGGATGTGCCTTCAAAAACTGCTCAGGGGACTGAATGGGCAGTTGCTAGTTTTTCAAGTTCAGACTTAAAAGATAATTACATAGGCCTCTATGACAGCCAAAAGGATGTGGCTTTCGCCTTCAAGTTTAATGATTTGCCCGATTGGGGAAACATCGGTGCCTTGGCAAGTAGACAAATAGATGCTGTAAGATTCCAATACCAATACAACGAAATCAATGCAAACCAGACAGTTACACGGCAGTATCAGGTTCTTACCTTTTCAAAAAACAGTTTTCCAACAATGCAGCAGCCAAACCAACTGGAAAGCCTCTTCAATTTCAAACCTGGCGAATTTACAGTATCCTCCAGAGACTATAAGGACTACATTGCGGAAAATAACATTGGATTCATCGTTTACGACAAAAACCAACTTGATGCTAACATGGTTCGTTGCAAGTTCTTAGAACTGATTTACTCAAACGATAGGTACGTCATCTTCAAAATCTTAAACAATTACAATCAAACGTAAATTTGAAAATAAAGAACTATGCCTACGCCTAGAATCTGTGTTTTTAATTTTTCACAAAAGCACCTTAGATGTATGTATGCATGGACTAAGGGCTGACTCGAACAAGTCGCCTGTATAAGTATTCAGCACGGTTTCAACTAAAACAGATGGTTAAAGAATTGGATTTTCTATTTTACAGGAGTTACTCTAATGCTGTCCTTCTTCACCGTTATCACGCATTTTTCCATCCTGACATTGGCAGTCACCACTTGTTGGATTCTCTCGGCTATTTGCTGCGGTGATTTCGGAACAAACCTTAACAGCATTAGACCTTTGGTTTTCCTCTTCTCTTTAAAGATAAGTTGACCAAAATCCTTATCGAACGTAATAACAATTCTTCCGTTTTTATTGGCTAAGTCTAAAACCTCTGCGTCGCCTAACCCAGACGCGAATTCACCGAAATTATGTCTAACCTTTGCTTCTTCAGCAAGTCCACAGTTTCTTTAGGAATGTTTTCATCAGCTATAAACTGAGTCAAGGAAGCGGGTAAACCTTCTCTTCGGTCAGTATCTCAGTCGCATATTTCAAAACAGCCATAACATCATCTTTCTTAAGATGCGGATAATTCTTCAATATCTCTTCAGTTGTCCAGCCGTTAGCTAGCAAATCAAGGACAAATTCAACCGCTATCCTAGTTCCTTTGATGATTGGTTTTCCAGATAGAACCTTTGGGTCAACGGTTATTCTTTCTTTCCACTCTTCAGCCATCAACAGCGCCCGCTACTTGTATGACTAAGATGAGATATAAACGTCTCGCAGAGAGATTGAAAATGGAACTTGCTACATGATTAACTTAAGTTAAGGAATAAAAAGAAGAGAAAAATGGTGTGCTTATTGTTTTTTGAGGGCTTTGGGATCTTCGCGAAGCACTTTAGGTATGTAGTTGCAGGCTGGGTCGCTTTCAAAGAGGTCGCCTGTGTAATACTCAGCGCGTGTTCGGCATCCGCCGCAGATTTCTCGGTATTCGCAAACTCCACATTTGCCCTTAAGGTTGCTCTTGTCACGTAGCTTTAGGTGCAACTCGCTGTGCTGGAGGTCATCCCAAACCTTGGTTAGCTTCTTGTCTTTGACGTTACCTAATCGGTAACCTTCATGGAAGCCGCAACTGCGGTAGTCGCCGTTTTCAGTTATGCTGACATAGTTGCCGCCGATGGTGCATCTGCCTAAGTAGCCTTCGTGGTACCAGTCCCAGAAATCTACAGGGTTTTTCTGGCGAACGATTCGGGCGTAGAAAGGCGAGTAAACGTTGACTTTAACTTTGCCCATCAATTTGCGTTGGATGTCATAGATTTCGTTGAAGGCTTCCTCGTATTGCTCAGGTGTCGGCGCCAAGTCAGGCATGTTGCTGCCTGCTCTGCCCACAGGAACGAGGTTGTGGTAAACAATCATGCGAGCTTTGTATTCCTCTGCAAGTGCTGCAGGGTGCGCCATGTGCTTAATGTTGTACTTAGTCATGGTAGTGACTAAGCAGTCTAAGATGTTGTTTTCACTAAGTTTTTTCATGGCGAAAAGCGCTTTGTCGTAGCTGCCTTTACGTCTGATAATGTCGTTTGATTCCCTGTTACCGTCAATACTCACAGCGGTGTGTACGTTATACTTCACAAGGTTATCAAGGCGTTTTTGATCAAACGCAAATCCGCTTGTGATGAGGCTTACTTCCATGCCGTACTCTTTTTCAGCATAAGCAATAACTTCAAAAATGTCCTCTCGAACCAAGGGTTCTCCGCCGCTGATGCCAAACCATGGGGAACCGAAATCATGAATTTCATCAACCATCTTTTTGGCACCTTTGGTGTCCAGTTCACTCTCTTTGGCGTATTCTTTGGTGTAACTGCAATACATGCAGCTACCAACACAGTTTCTTGTACATCGCCAAGTCACCATGTATACTGGTGCCTTATTTAGAGCCATTTAATATCACGGTTGAAAATAGATTCGACAATGCGATATAAAACTTACTCCTAGAAACCGACTTTCTGTTTCTTTACAAAAGGTAGCAGTAAGCAACCAAGCTGTAGCATCATCTTGGCTTTAACAAAAATTATTTCCAATCGGAATCTTTCCTGAATCTCCAAGCCAATCTCTATTCACTTTTGTTGCCCTGTTTCCGCTTGTTTTGAAGTAACCCTTCAACGGTGAAAACGCCCAGTGCAAATCCAGTTATAAGCATTAATAACAGGAAGAAAATCTTGAATTCATAAGTCTCATGTGGAAAATGTACGATTAAAACGTAGAGTTCAACGATTAAAATAGCTAGGAAAAGAAAGGAGTAACGCCACATTTTCGGTATCAAACGTCGACCAACCCAGACGTATCCTCTCAAGTGCGCTTTGCTCTTTGCTATGTACTCACCATACTCGTTTTTTTGCAGATAGCCAAGGTCTTCTAGTTTCTGCAAGTGCCTGTAAGCCACGCTGGGACTGCTTAGTTTCACAGCTTTCATGACATCTCTTGGGCCGACTGGTTTGCCTTTTTTTACAACGTGCAAGTACACGCTTAATGTGATTCCTTCCAGTTCCTCGTTACTGCCCCTTGTCATGTTTAAGCCTCACTTGTAAAATGATAGTTTGGCAATTTACGCGTATTAGCTTTGCTCAAAGGATTCCGGTTTTTCAGCTTCTTGAAAACATTTTCTAAATGCTTTTCACAAGAAGGCCACAAACTTTCAAGACTGCAAAAACGTACTCACCATCGCCACAAATGAGAAAACCAATCAATTTGGGCAATTTTGCTCTTCAGAAAGAAAACCCCTGTTGGCTTTTACTTTCCATTGTTTTTTCTTTCTGAAATATAGAAAATGCATTAGGTTTTGGGAAAGTCTTATAAAATCAACCAGCCCTAAATTGAAAGTAGAAATCAAGGAGATTATGAAAGAATGTCTAAACCAAAAGATTATTCATGGATGACTAAAGACAAACTGATGACTTACACCTTTATTGCACTCGTCATACTTACTGTCATCACAGCGGCTCTCTGGTCAGTCGTGACAACTCCCTCAGGCTGGAACCTCGGACTTACCTTAGGCATTAACGCCATAATCGCTGTCGGCCTTGCCGTTGGCATCGATGTTCTACTATATAAAGTCACAGTTGACAGCCCACTTAACATCATGTCCGCTGCCGTCTTCGGCTTAATCGTCACCGACTGCTACACCCTCGGCGTCCCTTTCATGCGCACAGCCGAACTGCTTCCTCTGGAAGCACCTCAATCATTCCTTTATGTTGCCCTAATGTCTGTCATAGGCATAGTTATTTTCAAAAAAATCGCCGGCATCTCAGGCAGAAAATACGTGAATCCCGCGGCAGCAGCAAAACTCGTAGTCATGATACCCTTCATCAACACGTTGCTAATAGCAATAGACCACCTTAAGAGTAGCGCTCTAGGTGTCCCCTCACTTTCAGGTCCAATTGGCATGACCACCCCCATAGCAGGCAACGGCCTAGCCGGATTCGGTACCTATGTAATCGGTTGCTTCGCCAACCCTGGCATCACGACTCCAGCAATAACCACTAACAACTTGCTTCAAGTGATGTTTCTGGATAAGTTCCACAGCTGGCCTGGAGGAGCCTCAACCATCGCAGTCATCGTCGTCGGCATAGCCTTCTTCGCCGTAGCACGCAGATACGTGAAATGGAGAATAACTGTAAGCTACCTTGTGGCCGCCGCTATAATGGCGTTGCTCTTGTCTTTTGCTTACGGTGATGCAGACTTCACTTTAAGGCTTCTGTTCACACTGTTCATCGGAAGCTCGATATTCCTGGCGTTCTTCATGGCAACAGATCCTGCAACCACCCCGATAACTTACTTAGGACAGGCAATTTTCGGAGTTGGCTTGGCAATATTGACAGTGCTCATGCAGACCTACATGCAGTTCTTCGGCGCCTCCTTCATAGCGCTGATCATTATGAACTTAACGTCGCCAGCGCTTGATAAAATCGGCAAACTCAAACCCACAACCGAAACCAAAGAACCCAAACTGCCCAAAGCCAAATCATTCGCTCCTGAAAAAGTCAAAGAATACCAATGCATAAGATGCGGTGTTTGCATGCGCGTTTGCTGCCATAAACTCAGCCCGATACTGATTAAGAAAGCGTTTGACAAAATGGATTTCGATACCCTGAGCAAGCTCAATGCGGATTATTGCACTGGCTGTGGGCACTGTAGTTACGTTTGCCCCTCAAGAATCGACTTGAAAGGCAGTGTACTCAGAGCAAAAGCAATGTTACGACAGCAGTAAAAACCTTCATTTCCTTAATCTTTTCTTTTATTTTTATCCATAACCAAAACTTCTTCTTAATCAGCTCTTTCCAAAGCTGATTTTACCTCTTGTGGTTGTTCAGCACTGTATTTTTAATCCCTGAAACACTTGCATATCAAGCTTGCAAGCATTAAATTTATTAACACGCCACAACGTAAATAATCCAAAGGGATAAAAATTGGAACCAGAAAAATTTAAACTGGCTGACATACTCTACGGTTTAATCGTACCATTAATCATCGGCATAGTGATAGTGCTTTTCCCAGCGGTAATTCGCCCTTTACTTGACAAGGCGTTCCCTCCGGCAACGATGACAAGCGCTGGCTCATCTTACGCATTCCTTACAGTCATATTTACGCATGGTTTTGCAGAAATGGTCGTACTAGCAGTTCCGCTAATCTTAGGCTTGGTTTGGAACAAATGGGCTGGTGGTGCAGCAGGCTTCATAACGGGCACACTGTACTATGTTGCCTTCGCTGGATACAACATCCAATATTCAGTCATTAACTACGGTTCTTCGCCAAACCTTTATGCTGATCCAAGCTTCATCGGAAACTGGATCGTCGGCGGAATTCTGATCGGATACATCGCAGGTGCTTTAAATAACAAATCAACTACTTTCAAGCGAATGCTAGGGGCAGGACTAACAGCTTCAATAGCAGTAGGCATAATGCAATTTGTACTAAACATGACAGTTGCAGACGCAGCTTGGATGGCACAAGGCAATCCAGGGTTTAGTTTATTCACGGTTATGTTACCAGCAGTAATCCTCGGTATAGTAATGCCGATTATCGCTAAGGTAATGACCTGGTATGGGCTTCAGCCGTTCAGGCACTAATAAAATCCCACTTTCTTTCTTTTTTAATTCTTAAATTTCTGCTGTTTTAAATAGTGTATAGTTTAAAAAATAATAAGAAAATTTTAAGATTGGTTAGGTGCGAATTCCCAAGCAATATTACCTTTCCAAATCTCGCCCAATTTGGTTATTCTGATCTCTTTGTCGTCAATTTCAATCAATCCCTTATCTTTCAGCTTTTGAAGTTGCTTTGGAAAGACCTTCTCGGGTGTAGTGCCAAATTTTTGCATAAACTCCTCTTTGCTAACTGGCAACCGTAGGTATAATCGTGTCATTGTCCGCCTCATCATATCCTCAGTTGTAGATTCTGAAAGCTTACTAATGGGTAGTTTTCCAGTTTTTACAGTCGCCATGTAATCGTTTATGTTTTCAAGGTTAGAATATGAAAACCGCTGGAGGTATCCCATGAAGCATCCTGCGCCTGTTGTCAGTATACCTCCCCATGGCCAGCCGTTGAGGCAGTTCTCTCGCATGTGCCATTCTACTCGGCTGAAGCGGTCGTGTCCTACTGCCTTGTATCCTGCTTCAGTAAGCATTTTGTAGGCGGTAAGGTACATTTGCTTCTCATATTCTGCATCTCCGGGCGGCGGAGAAACTCCGGTCTTTATCATTTTCTCAAGTGGGGTGCCTGGATCTACATGCAACGAGTAAGTGTCAATCTCCACGTCCAGTTCAATTGCCTTCTTTAGCGTGCTGATCCAGCTTTCCATTGTTTGCCCTGGAAGATTGTACATGATGTCTACGCATACGCACAAATTCAGTTTTCGTGCATGTCGAATAGCTTTTTCAACGTCCGCCGCGTTATCGGGCAAGCAAAGCATTTTCCGTAGTTTGTCATCAAAGGTTTGCGCACCCATGTCCATTTGGTACACGCCGTACTCGGCGAGTTTGTCAATTTTCTTGAGCGCCAGCGTCTTTGAGGAACCCGTGACTTTGATAAAATATTCCTTGTTGATGTTGAACCTTGCCTTGCAGAAGTCTATGAGGCCGATCATCTGCTCAGCAGCCAAGACACTGGGTGTTCCACCCCCCAAAACTATTTCGTCAAACACGCTTGTCTTCACATACTTAGTTTTAGCGTACATTTCGAGCTCTTTCTTGAGCAGTTCAAGATACAGCTCTATCTTCACCTTGCTTGTGGCGGTGGTTGGAAAATAACAAAAAGCACATCTTGAATCGCAAACAGAAATCCACGGTTGCAGTTCCATCAATCTGCCTGACGTATTCTCCGTGTCCAGGAACTTCATGAAGGCTTCATACGTTTCAGGTTTAATGTCTGGGTAATCCCTGTAAGTGTACGGCGGCCAATTTTCCCGCGAATCGTAAACTTCTGACGTGCCTTTTTCAAGGATAGAGCTCTTTTTCATTGCGTTCTCACTCAGTTTACGTTTAAAAACCGCTCGATAACATAATAAAGTTTCCGTTAAAAAGCCAAATTAGCTAAAAAAATGTAGTTGACATCTTTTAGTTATCCAGCATTAATCTAAAAAAATAAATGCACTGAAACGCCTAAATTTTTAATCATTAACTATTGCAAGTGCAGTTATCGCAACTTTTGAGGGCACGAAAGGTTACTGGGGTCGTACTCGGAGAGTGCCATCGATGTTTCTGAAGAGGCTGCGCCTACTGCGACGCCAACGCCTGCCCCTGCATCAATGACTGACATGTATGTCTTGAGTTCTGCAATCGCTATAATAATTGCAATAGCTATAGTCGGCGTTGTTGTTGTGCTGATGGTTAGAAAACGGCCATAAGCTCGCCCAACAAAATCTTCATTTTCCTCCCTTTTTTATCTTTTTTAAACCGATGATATACGGAAGCATAATATGTTTTAACTAAAATTTTCATAAAAATATCTTTACAAGATATTTTTTAAACTTATTTGATTCTTTTGGTTTCAAAATTAGCGTTTTTTTGAGGACCTTTGCATAACTTTATAAATTAAATTCAAGATATATATGAAACATAAATTTAAGGAGAAAAGAAAAAATGCAAATGACTAAAAA
>PKYH01000172.1:0-125 GCA_003133625.1 Candidatus Bathyarchaeota archaeon
GCATTATACGTGGACACAGAAAACACTTTCAGGCTTGAACGCATAGTGCAAATGTCTAAACACTTAGGCTTAGACCCTGAACAAGTTGTAAGAAACATCATTTACGCTGAAGCATACACTTCAGA
>PKYH01000172.1:134-18178 GCA_003133625.1 Candidatus Bathyarchaeota archaeon
AACAAGCACATGCATAAACTAATCGGTTTAGCCAGAGCATTCAACGCTGTAGCAGTCGTAACTAACCAAGTAATGGCTAAACCAGACCAATTCTTCGGCGACGCAATCCACCCAATCGGCGGAAACATCGTCGGCCACACAAGCCACACACGCATCTACCTCCGAAAAGCACCCCATGGACCAATACGAATTGCAAGGCTAGTTTCAAGCCCATATTTGCCCGAAGGAGAGGAAATACTTAAAGTAACCGAAAACGGAATAGAAGATGTCTCTGAAGAAGAGAAAGCAAGTAAACCTCGTGGACGCTAAAACATGCCAATACCACAAGCCTTAGTCACACGGTACTTCCAACTCATAGTTAACAGGCAATTCACTGAATCTGAGCGGGAGTTGGAACGAGTTAAGCAAAAAATGCAGAAAACCGAGTGGAACAGAGGATACTTCCGAGCATTATATGGAATGCTTCTTTTACGTAAAAATAATACTGCTGATGACTACGCTTTCTTTACAAAACTAGACTTAAGCGACAAAGTAAGTTTGCATGCATATCGAAAAGAATTTCTCGAGCACATGCGCAACGGATTGCATGGAGATTTTGACCGCGGATACTTCTCAGCTTGGGCAGACTGCATGCGCATTTTAACACGCATGGACATTCCAAGCCCACAAAACGGTAATGGCAAAGCGGTCGAAGAGGAAAAAATAGAAACCCTGAGAAGCGACAAGAGCCAAGCTACAATCGCGAATTTTCTGCAGAAAAGCGAAGATGAATAAATTTTAAGCTGGCATGAAGGCTCTTATTGTTGTGTAGAATAGGATGAAGAATGTTATCCAAGTGAAAAAGTACATCCCTACGGCTGTACTCAAGATTTTTGATTGCTTTTCTATCTTGTTTTTGTATACTGCTTTCAGAATATAATAGGTTAATAAGTAAACTACTAAGGCTACTGTTAAACTGTTAACAAAAGTGCTAATACCAGCCGCATTACCTAGCAAAAAAGCTACCGCTGCACTTAAAGCCGCTGCAATTATGCCTAACACGATTCTTATGATGTATAGCTGTTTCACTGGTGTCATGTCATATCTAATCCTTGGCAGACTATATTTTTATTCTTACTTAAAAAAGATGCCTAGATATTAATCGTTTCTGCCTTCCAAATCCTATTTATTAGCCCTTTGCGATGTTTTAGTGAAAGGTTATTTTATAGTCAAGTCCATAATAGATTCCAACGTATGACGGTGCAAACATTGCGCAAAAAAGAATTCACAAGCTTCGACATTGCCGCAGCAATCCCAGAATTAAAAGCGACAATCGCTGATTCCAGAGTGAACAACATCTACCAACTCAACGAGAAAACGCTAATCTTCAAACTGCACAAAATCGATAAGCCACCAATAAGACTAGTCACTGAAGCGGGACGAAGATTACACTCAACCGTTTACGCGCAGGAAAGCCCAAATGTTCCGCCAGCGTTCTGCATGGCATTAAGAAAGTATTTGCGTGGAGCATGGGTAAGTGGCATTGAGCAATATGAGTTTGAAAGAATTGTAACTCTGAGTTTTAACACTAAAGCCGGTTTGCTCAGGCTGGTTGTGGAGCTTTTCGGCGAAGGCAACATCATCTTAACAAACGAGAAAAACATGATTTTGCAAGCTTTATTCTTTAAACGCATGCGTGACCGCAACATTTTGCGCAATGAAGTCTTAGCATTTCCTCCTCCAAGCGGCAAAAACCCATTCAAAGTTTCCCTGTCTGAATTGGAGGAAGCCTTGAAAAATGCGGGTGAAGTTGAGGTTGTCAGGGTAACAGCGCGTTTCTTAGGTATCGGTGGAGTTTACGCTGAAGAAGTTTTGCTTAGAGCTAACGTGGATAAAGCTAAACCGTGTAAAAACTTGACAGATATGGAAATTAAGGGGATTTTTGATGCTCTTCAAAGTCTGCTTTCAAAGCTTTCAGAGGGTAATTTAGAGCCAAGCATAATTCTGGACCAAGATGGAAGCTTTTTGGATGTTGTACCGCTCAAGCTTAAGCGTTATGAAGGCTTCAAAACTCAAGGTCACAGCAGTTTTAATCAATCGTTAGACGAGTTTTACCTTCGGGTAACTGCAGTTGAGAGTGCACTTGCCAGCGTTGAAGTTGACAAGTTAAAGCAGGAAGCAGATAGGCTCAAAAGAGTCATCGCTGACCAAGAAAAATCCATACATGAGGATGAAGCCAAAGCGGAACGCGACAAACTAATTGGCGATACCATTTACGCTCACTTCAACGAACTTCAAACATTCCAAGACAAGCTTCTGAATGCAAACATGGCAGGTAAAGACTGGAACATGTTAATCAATGAAGCATTAGAGGCAAAAAAAACTGGTAAAATACCTGAAGTTTATATTGAATCGTTTGATGGACGCAACCTCGCGCTTAACCTTTGCATTGACAACTTGCAGTTTAGCATTACCTTGCGACATTCGCTTTTCGATAATGCTTCAGAATATTATGAACGCGGAAAAAAAGCGAGGCAAAAATCAGCAGGTGCATTGGCAGCATTGGAGGATTCAAAGAAAAGGTTAGCTAAAATTGAGAGGGAGCTGCGTGAAGCGGAAGAGTTGAAAAGTCTCAAGCCCGCGGAAATTATTGAAGCCCTTTCTAAACGTAAGCTAGAGAGGGAGAGTAAGGAGTGGTATGAAAAATTCCGCTGGTTCACTTCTTCCGACGGATTTCTGGTGGTTGCTGGCAAAGATACAGTCAGCAACGAAGTGCTCATAAAAAAGTACACTAAGCAAGAAGATGTGGTTTTTCACGCTGAAATTTCAGGCGCACCATTTGTGGTTGTAAAATCTGAGGGCAAAACCATAAGTGAGCAAACGCTTCGTGAAGCTGGCGAGTTTGCGGCGTCTTTTTCGCGGGCTTGGCGTGAAAATGCTGGTTCAGCCGATGTTTACTGGGTTAAGCTTGATCAGTTAAGTAAGAGTGGTCCTTCAGGTGAATCTGTTCCTCATGGCGCTTTTGCAGTTGTTGGCAAACGGAATTGGATGCGAAGTGTGCCGCTTAAACTTGCCGTTGGAACAATTGTTGATGAGGAAGCTTCTTTTGTTGGTGGACCGGTGGATGCAGTTAAAGCAAAAACTAAAACTTACGTTGTCCTTGTTCCTGGTGATTACGCTGGTAAGGAGCTTTTGAAGCAAATTCTCAAATCGCTAATGCTAAAGTTGCCTAAGGAGCAACGGGAGAAAGCTGGGAAAACGTCGATTGAGCAGATTAGGGAATTTGTGCCATACACCAAAGGTACGATGACTGAGAAAACAATCTAGCGATAGGCAAAAAAACAAAATTAAAAAAGAGAGCGCTTAAAAGCGCTAAAAGCGTCGGTGTTTATTTTGTTTTGTTGGCTTCTGCTGTTTGGAACAGGTTCCTGACAGCTTTCTGCCTGTACTTCTGCGCTAATGTTTCAGCGGTAACGTATGTTAATGCTTCTTCAGGGCACCATTTGACGCATTGCGGCTCTTTGGTTTCGTTATCTGTGCAGCCGTTGCATGTGAACACGACTTTCTTGTCTGGATGCATGTTCATGGCGCCGAATTGGCATGCGCTGATGCACCATCCGCAACCGTTGCATGCTGACTCATCAACGCGAATTATTCCAGTGTTCTCTTCCTGTGAAAGCGCGTCTCTTGGGCACGCGGCTACGCATGCTGGTTCCTCGCAGTGCCTGCAAGTGATAGCAAGGTTCACGAGCGGTCCCATGCGCATAGCGCGAATTCGTGATTTAGTCGGATTGAAGGTTTTCTCGTTCACCATCGAGCAAGCGTACTCGCAGGTACAGCAGCCTATGCATTTCTCTGGGTCTGCTGTTACGAATTTTCTGTCTTGAGGTCGCACCATTTCTATGCGCCACCTTTGTTTGCTTTCTCAGCAATATACGCTAAGTCGTCGAGGCCTAGCGCTTTGAGTTTCTCAACTGTTGGAACGCCGTCTGCTGTCCATCCGCGGACTGAGTAGTAATCATCTAAGCCTATTGCCATTTCTTCGTCGTTGACACAAGCGCCTTTGGCTGGTCCTTCGTCTGGTACTGGATAATTCTTTATCTTGTATGGTACATCGTCGTATTTGCGTGTGCCTTTGCCTTCTCGGATGTTGAAGAGTCTTGCGAGGTTTTCGATGCGTTCGCCGTCTTTGGTCATTTCTTCTGGAGTCATCGGTATGCCTGTGGCTAGTGTGTAATAGTTTGCCAAGTCCTTCCAACCGTCGTAGTATGTGCCTCTGCTGAACTTGCAAACGATAAGTGAGTCAATGATGTTGTACATGTTGCCTTCGTCCGCAATCATTTTGCCCCTGCCTTTCTCAATCTTGAAACGGTTCACCTTGCCCTTCACGTCGGGTGAGTAGGCACCGTTTCTTAGGTGGCATGCACCACGGAACGAGACACTAAAGCCAAGTGCCGCAGTCTTTAGCGTTCTAAGGTCATAGCCTGGAAGTTCTAAGCCTTTAATGTGGCAAGCATACTTGTATGCGTCTCCGCCGATTAATTCAGCAGCTTTCGCAACACCTTCAGCGAGTATATTGCCAAGCCAGCCTTCACGCTTTCCAATCTTGTGGATTATGGCGATTAATGCTTCAGCGTTTCCGAATCGGAGGTCAATTCCGTCAGTTTGTTCTTTTGTGATTATGCCGTGTTCATAGAGGTCCATGGCGAATGCGACGACTACGCCGATGGATATGCCGTCCATGCCATACTCGTTAACGATGCGCATAGCTTCGATGATAGCGTCTAATCGGTCAATACCGCATAATGGTCCCATGCTCCAGAGGCATTCGAACTCAAGCCTTGAAGTTGAACCTTTGTATGGTCCTTCTGGAACAACAGCAATGTGGTCACAACGCATGCCGCAGGTTGCGCAACCAACAATTTTCTTTACATAATGCTCGTTTAAGTATTCGCCGCTGACTTTGTCTGCGCCTTCAAAACTGGCGTTAGTCCAGTTCCTTGTAGCTAACGCAAAAAGTGAATTAAGAACAAGAACGTTCTCGGGTGTCCCCAAAGTTTTGTATTTTTTGGTTGCTGGACCCTTCATGCGTTCATGAATCATTTTGATAAATTCTTTAAATCCTTCAAGGTTTGCTACGTTAACGTCGTGTGTTCCGCGGACTGCAACTGCCTTGAGGTTTTTGGAGCCCATGACTGCGCCCATGCCGCTACGACCGATGGCGCGGAACTCGTCATTTATGATTGCCGCAAAACGGCAAAGTTTTTCGCCGGCTTCACCGATGGCTGAAACGCGGATGTAAAAGTCACCGAGTTCGTCCCGGATTTTATGGTCTGTATCGTTAACTGTTACGCCTTTTAGGTGTTCAGCGTTTCGGATTTCAACTTTGTCATCGTCAATCCAAAGGTAGGATAATTTTGGTGCTTTGCCAGTGATGATAACTGCGTCGTATCCTGCACGTTTAAGGTCTGGACCAAAGAAACCGTGTGCTTTGCCTTCGCCNNTTATCTGGGTCGAAGGCGTCTGTGCCTGGTTTTGAATTGTCCATAAGTAAGCGTATGCCTAATCCTATTCCGCCGATGTATTGTTTAGCCATTTCTTCTGTTAATGGCTCTGTTTTTGTTTCTCCGGTTGTGAGGTTAACATGTAAAATTTTTCCTGCGTAAGCAAACATGCTTTTTCCCCTAATTTCTTATTGTTAAGGGAAGTCAACTGAAAAGTATATTAAGTTAATGGCTGATTTGTTTAAAATTTCACGTTTAGAATCGACCTGTTTTTTAATACATAACGCAAAAAGGGGAAGCGAAAACTTAAACCAATCATCCGCATTTTTCTCTTTTTAACAGGCGAAAACCCTTGAACAGAATAAACGCCCTAAAGCAATCAGCATTTAAAAAAGATAAGTTTGATTATTTCCTAATTTTTAACAGCGCCAACTTAACCTACTTCACATGCTTCTCCGGAGCAACCGCACTGCTAATCCCTGAACAAGGCGAAAGCATACTATACGTTTCGGCAGTCAATTATGAGCAGGCAAAAGCAGAAACCAGCGGCTTAACGGTAGAACTTTTAAAACGGGGGGAAAACCTAATGGAAAAAATCGCCAACCACACAGCCCCAAACAAACCAGACAAGTTCGCCGTGGACACATTGCCAATTGAAAGTTGGCGCGCCCTTGCCAAATCAGTCGGTGGAGAAGAAAAACTCGAACCTGCCAGCAATCTAATTCGGGAAATGCGCAAAATCAAAGACCGACAAGAAATCGAACTTGTACGCAAAGCCTGCAATTTGACAAGTGAAGGCATGCGAGTAGCGTTTGAAACCATCAGGTCAGGTATAAAAGAGAAGGAAGTAGCAGCTGAAGTTGAGTATGCCATGCGCAAGAAAGGTTCAGACGGAACAGGTTTTGACACAATAATTGCTTCAGGAGCCAACTCGGCTTTCCCCCATGGCTCCTGCTCAAACAGAATAATTCGTGAAGGCGACTTAGTGGCGGTTGATTTAGGTGCTACCTACGAGTTTTACCGCTCAGACATGACCCGAACCTTCACAGCTGGGAAGCCTTCTGAAAAACAGAGAAAAATCTATGAAACCGTCAAACTGGCGCATCAAAAAGCTTTTGAAGCTATAAAACCCAACATTTCAGCCAGAGAAGTTGATGCTGCAGCTAGACAGGTGATTGAAGCGGCTGGTTATGGCGAGTTTTTCGTTCACAACCTTGGACACGGCGTAGGTCTAGAAGTTCATGAAGCGCCTATCTTGAGCCCTGACAGCAAAGACATCTTGGCCACTGGCAATGTGGTGACGGATGAGCCTGGAATTTACCTGCCGGGTTACGGCGGAGTCAGAATCGAAGACACTGTCCTCGTCACTAAGGATGGCGCTGAGAAACTCACCATTGGACTCTACACATTGGCAACTACACCTTAGGCAAAACTAAATAGACTGTAAAACATGATTTGTTTTTGTTGAGAGTGAAACGTTTTGGATAAACCAGCCATTATACTCGTTGATATGCTAAACGATTTCTTCACGGGAGCACTTGAAGTTAAACGTGCAAAAGCCATCATTCCACCGTTGCAGAGACTTGTTACTATCGCACGCAAAAACGACGTGCCAGTCATCTACAGTAATGATGCTCATTACCCTCAGGACGTTGAAGTTACGCGAAAATGGGGTAAACACGCCATAAAAGGCACACTGGGCGCGCAGGTTATTCCTGAACTTGAGCCTGACAAAACCAAGGATTACATTGTGGAAAAGCGAACTTACAGCGGCTTCTACGAGACAGGCTTAGATCCGCTTCTGCGGAGCCTTTACAAGGGTGAAGGCGTAAAAACAGTTGTTCTTGGCGGCTTGCACACGCATATGTGTGTACGGCATACGGCTGCTGACGCTTTCTTCAGAGGATACCACATAGTTATCGCTAAAGACGGAGTAGAAGCGTTCACGCAAGAGGACCAGGAACAGGGCCTAAAATACCTGGAATACGTCTACAACGCTAAGATAATGCTGGTTAATGACATAATCAGGGAAATTGTAAGGTGAAAAAGTTATGCCTAAGATTTTGGTTGTTTATGATTCAAAGTCTGGTAACACTGAAACTATGGCTTTAGCTGTGGCAAAAGGCGCTGAACAAGCAGGCGATTTGGAGGTTACGGTGAAGAAGGCTGAGGAAACAAAAAACAGCGACCTTCTTGCTGCGAACGGCATAATTATGGGGTCGCCAACGTATTTTGGGCAAATGTCCGCCAAACTTAAAGCAGTCATTGACGAGTCGGTGAAAGTTCATAAAGAATTAACAGGCAAAGTTGGCGGCGCCTTCACAAGCAGCGGCGGAACAGCTTCAGGTGCCGAAACCACGTTGCTGTCCATTGTGCAAGCGATGCTTATTCACGGAATGATTATTCAAGGCAGAGCAGACGATAAGCATTACGGCGTCGCCGTCACGGGTGCACCTAAAAAAAGAGACCTTGCAGAATGCGAGAAACTCGGAAAAAGGGTTGCAGCGTTAGTTTTAAAGTTAAACCCAAGTTAAATTTCCTAAAACGCTTACAGTTCAAGCATGCTTACGTTTTTATATTTAGCCTTCACATAAGCCGTGCCTAAGAGGAATTAGAGTCTTGGGCCTTCACGACAGATTCCAAACCGCACTTGAAAAAACCTTTTTCAGGGGCAAATCAACCAGAAAAAGCCGCTACCTGACGTACGTGATTGGCAACGTTGTTTTAATGCTTGTGCTGTTTTACCTGTTGCTTAACAACTTGGCGTATAACTGGACTGGGCAATTGTACCCTGCTGGCTCGGGCTTCCGATTGGAAACAGGCCTGGATGCTATGACTCCTTTTGTTCCGGAGATGGTAATATTTTACGTGTACTTGTTTTATCCGCTTGTTATTTTGACTATGCTTTACTTTGCGTTCGTGGAGTATAGGAAAGGGTATGCCTTAGGCTGGTCGCTGGTGGCAATTAACGGCATAGCAGTTCTCATCTACATTGTCTTTCCCGTTTCGACTTTTTGGTACCGCCAAGAACTGCTTGCCCAGCCGATAGTGGGCAATGTTTGGGCAGACCAAGTCTACAACGTATTCGCCAACGACACATCTTTCAACTGCTTTCCCAGCTTGCACGCAGCCGTGTCAACGATTTGCTTCTTCGCATGGTTCCGATACGCCAAAATAAAGCCAAGCAAAACCACCCAAGCAACAGCGGTTGCAGCATTTGTTATTGTTGCAGGCGTAATTCTATCAGCATTGTTCATTAAACAGCACTATATCGCAGATGAAATCGCAGGAATAGCACTGGCATGGATAATCGGTACAGTACTATTCAATAGACTGTGGAAAATTCCAGCACTCACTAAACAACCATCAAGAACTACAAACTAAGAATAAAGCGTATACAGAAGATTCCGATTGATTACTACGTACATTACAAGGCTTAGGATGTACGTGGTGTTGCTACATTTTTGAGGTTAAGGGTACAGGTTTGATAACTATTTTCTTTACGTTTTTCCTCTTAAGGTTCAGGGTGTTTTTCATGGTATATTTTGCTGTGTATGTATAGAGAGGCGGCTCCGATTATTAGTGCTAAGAGGCTACCGATGAAAAGTGGCAAGACAAGAAAATTTCCATAATTTGCGATCTCTTTTTGCCATGGCCATGGATACGGTTGATTCCATAGCGGCCATGCTCCAATCACTTGATAGGTGAATCCGAGAGCTGTTACTACTATTGCGGCGTGTTCTTTATAGTCAATTCTTTCTGGTCGTATGTCCCTTATGCTATATACGCATAATTTCATGGTTCCGATGAGGCTTATTATGAAAAGGATGGGAACAGTAAAACTCCATTCTGGCATTAAAACGTAGAAGCCCTGCCAATTTGCTGCACTGCTCCAAATATTTGGCATAATAAACCATAAGTCAGCGACTCCGAAAAATATCAGCAACAAACCGATTGATAACTGATGGTTTTTAACAAATTTAACCATCTGGTAAACGTAATTTGCTTGCGAGTTAGCTTCACCCATGCGTAATAGCTCTCTAATGCGTAGTGGTGGGCCCGGGGAGATTCGGACTCCCGACCAACAGGTTTCTCATTCCCCTGTTTAGGGGCTTATGAGCCTGGCGCTCTGACCTGACTGAGCTACGGGCCCGCCATGCTATTCTCCTTAATATTGCGTTTCATACCAGATTTAAACATTTTCCGACATTTTCACTAAGCAACCGAACGGTTCAACGCTGTGTTCTTTCGTAATGATATAGATATTCTTGAGCGTAACCAGCGTATTTTCCAAAATAGCTTCTGCCAAAAGCGTTAAGCTTTTCGTATTCGCTGTTGCCTAGGGATTCGTGGGTTGATAATTTTTTTCCAAGGGCTTCTGGAAACAGGTTTGCATAATGGTTTAGGATTACCCGTTTAATCCAAACGTCCACTGGGAAAGCTTCCAGTTTTTCAAGCGAAAACAGCAGCACGCAATCAGCCACTTTTAAGCCAACCCCTGGAAACTCAACAAGCGTTTTCCTAGCTTCTAAATAAGGCATAGCCTTCAAGCTTTCAAGTTCAATTTTGCCCTCATGGAGTTTTTTCGCTGTTGCCTGCACATACTTAGCCCTATAACCCAAACCGCACTCTCTCAGTTTATTCTCGCTTGCAAAAGCCAGTTTACCAGCGAGTGGGAATGTGTAAAAATCTAATCCGTCAAAAACCTTCCTTTCCCCGAACTTCTTCGAAAGCTTATTCAGCATTAGTTCTATTGCTGCTATGCTCTTGTAGGTTGCGCAGATAAAGCTGATAAGGCATTCCCAAGGCTCCTGTCGAACAATCCGCAACCCCTCAAACCTACGCAAAGCCTTCCTAATGTAATCGTCCCTGCCAATGTAACAGCTGATTTGTTTTAAATTGTCGTTTAAACCAAAATAGCATCTCACAAACTCGTCGCTGACATTCTCAAACTCCAACTCAGCGCCGCGTTGGCGAATTTTAAACACGTTTTCGCCGACAACGCCATACCACCATTCGCCGATCTTCTTCCACCTGAAAACCTGCCCACAACAAAGCGAAAAATCCAAATCAAACGAGACATCAAGCCGCATTGCTGCTACTGCTCCAGAAACTTTTCCGGCTTAGGCACTTGCGGCGGAAGACCTTTACGCTGGCGCAAATCACTTATAACCTGCAAAGCCAATTTTTGAGGCATCTTTTCCCAATGATCAAAAAACGATTGCCAAAAAGCCCTGCCAGAAGTCGCAGATCGCATTTCCTTAGAAAAGCCGAACGTTTCAGAAACTGGAATCAAGCCGCTGATAACTGTTAGAAGCCCCTTCTGTTCAAACGAAGTAACTTTCCCACGCCTGCTACTCAGTATCCTTGACGATTCACTGGCCAATTCAGATGCAACAGAAATGATTATTTTGTAAACTGGCTCCAACAAAACTGGTTCAGCCGTCAAGAAAGAACCAAAAATCGCTTTGCCTACTCCATGCATAACTTCAACCGAATTGAAATCCTCGCTGCCGCTTAGTTGGAAATCAACCAAGTTCACCTTCAAATGCCGCATTGGTTCACCACACAATGGACCAGCCTTGCAAGCAAACTCAAACCCAGCAATAATTGCCTCCAAAACCTCTTCAGAAACTTGCTCGGTTTTTCCGCTGCAATCTAATAGCACGTTTCGATGCTCATCAACCGAAAGAATACTAGCTGACTCTTCACCTTTCTTTGTTCGTCTAGCTTGTTCCTCTTGCTCAGGCTCAGCCTGCACCCAAAAACTATTCAGTTTATTTGGACTTTTCGCCAAAGCAATAATTCCCTTTTTCTCAACGCTTTCCATGTAAACAACCCTAGGTGAAGAAACACCAACCTTCAAGCCGCAAGAGCTTTTTAACTGGTTGATAGTGACCTCTAAATGCAATTCACCCATCCCGCTTAGCAGGTACTCGCCAGTTTCCCTATCCGCCGCCACCTTAAGATTCGGATCTTCACTTGCAAGTTTCTCCAATCCCTCAAGCAAAACTGGAATATCCTTAGGGTTTTTTGGTTCAATTGCCAAAGTTACCACGGGTTCCGAAACATAGCTTATGCCTTCAAAAGGAACCATGCCAGCTTTATGCTCCAAGTCAACGAGGGTTTCGCCAGCCTTAACCGTACCAGTCAAAGTTAAAGAGGCTAAATTACCTGCTGAAACCCAGCTGACTTCTTCTCTGAACGAGCCCATATCAATAGAGACTTGATTAACAACTGTTTCAGCCAAAGCATCCACAAGATGCAGCCTATCATCTTTTTTTACTTTGCCCGAAAACAATCTGCCCGTGGCGACAGTGCCACCGTTCGGGTCAGAGTGCACGTTGGTTACACAAAAAACAGTTGGCCCCTCATCACCGCATTCAACCAATGCTTTGCCAATCTGCGAGTTGATATGCCCATCCCAAATCTTCTCTATCCTGTACGCTTGCGCTTCCCTTGGATTTGGAAGCTTCTTGATTGCCATTTCAAAAACTGCTTCGTAAACAGGCAGAGTTTTTTGCAGTTCCTCCTCTTCACTTTTCGCGTAAGCTTTTATTATGTCTGAAAACTTTACGCCCTTCTGCTTTGCCATATTTAATGTAAAGCCCCAACCATGCAACGCTGCACCAAAAGCCACATTGCCCAATGAAGCGCCAACTTTCCACTGTCTCTTGAAGGGCTCTTGACCGTAAAGTTCTATGAGGTCATTGAAACTGCTGATTATGCGGTCAAGTTTCTTTTGGATTTGCTCCTCGTTCAGCTGTAACTCCGTAACTAGTCGGTCAACCTTGTTCACGAAAAGCACAGGCTGAACTCGTTCCTCAAGCGCTTGCCTTGTAACAATTTCGGTTTGAGCCATAATCTCCTCCACAGCATCCACAACCACCACTGCACCATCAATAACCCGTAAAGCTCTAGTGACTTTGCCTGTGAAATCCACATGTCCCGGAGTATCTACAAGGTTGATTATGTAAGGGTTGACTGCGGTTTTATAGAGCAGGCTTATGTTGGCTGTTTTTATGGTGATTTTGCGTTTCTGCTCTTCCTCAAGGAAATCAAGCACCCTAGCCGAACCAGCCATTGCCGGCGACAGCAAACCTGCACCTGCCAGCAAAGAATCGGCAAGCGTGGTTTTGCCATGGTCAATGTGAGCGATTATGCCTATGTTTCGGATAAGCTCTTTTCTGCCCATTAACTGCTGGATTTCACTGATTTGTTTGAATCGAGGCATTTTTTGACCTACTTAATGACAGAATTCTGTGGAACATAAAAGCTCTTCCTAAATTAATAAAAATAACTAACATCAACCGATGTGTGTGCAATTTGCTTTCTGGATAATTATAAATACAATTTATTATCAAATTGGAAAAGGATCGAAAATGAATACTCGTAAGTTGCTTATGGCAGTTGGATTAGCATTCACGATTTACGGTTTAATAATTGTAGGTTACGGGATTTTAACGATTCACATTACAAAAACATGGTACGGCGATTGGCACGTTGATAAACATCTAGATTGGCTCACTCTAGATGTTTTTATGATGGTTAGTTTTGCGCTTTCTTTCTTTGGGTTCATTCTTTGGAGATACTTGAAATACACGGAAGAAAAGTAATGTAACCTCATGGTCTAGTTGCAATCGCTGTAGTGATTATTGATATGAAGGAACTAACTTGAAAAGCCCAGTTACCGTGCCAATTACCCAGTTAGATAAAGAACCTTACGCTTCAATCCTATGTTACCCAAGAGCAAGCCCTCTGGAAATAGAGGGCCGAATAGAAGAACTACGGCAACACGGCGTTAAAGCAGTGGAGTTCTCGGGCAAAGCAGCAGCCTTCAACGTTTCTGTCCTTGGCAAAGGCTATGTAGGCATAGTGGTGACTGCACATTTGAACGGGCAAAAAGTGGCGTTAAAAATGCGCAGAGTAGACGCTGACAGACAAAGCTTGGAACACGAAGCCAAACTGCTCACTAAAGCTAACAGCGTTAACGTTGGTCCTAAATTCATTGCTGTAAGTAATGATTTTCTTTTAATGCAGCTAATTGACGGCGATGTGCTTGCTGATTGGCTTGAAACTCATAGAGATAAAGAGGTCATGCGCAGGGTTTTGGTTGACATTTTGGAGCAGTGCTGGCGACTAGACGAAGCTGGCTTAGACCACGGAGAACTCAGCAAAGCACCTAAACACTTGCTAGTGGATAATGCTGGTAAGCCCTTTATTGTTGATTTTGAAACAGCCAGTGTGGAGCGTAGAGTGGCAAATGTTACGGCGGCTTCCCAGTTTCTTTTTGCAGGCAACAGCACAGTGGCAGCGACAGTGGCTGAAACGTTTGGAGAAAGGAATAGGTTGGAATTGATTGACGCTTTGAAAGCTTACAAGAAAAACAGAACTAGAAGAAACTTTGAAGGCGTACTTGAGGTTTGCCTTTCTTAGCATGTAGTTTTAAGCTAAAATGTCCTGCAGCCTTTTCTGTTCTCTAGCCTCTTTTATTTCCATGGCTATGCGTCTGCCCATGTACATGTTTTCGCCGTACTTCAGGTAAGCGTACGGTGAAGTGCCGATGCCAACGTTAGTTCCAGCAACAATGCGTGCTGAAATTTCAAACGTGAAAATTTTCAAGTCGTCTGTTATTACGGTTTCTAGGCAGAAGGGTCCAATAATTCCTGGTGGAGCAAGCTCTTTTGCTTTTTTGTGCACGTTGTCTCCCATGCGCATCAGTTCAGGTAGCAATGATTCTCGGAGTACAATGGGAAAATTGCCTACTATAGTGTACGTGGGATTAACATCTATCTCTAGCTGTTCGCTTGCAGGGATCTTGCCGATGGAATCCACAGCTGATTCGTAACGTCTGTCAACACAAAGCAGCTCCACATCATCGTTTAGGATTGAGCTGAAGTAGCTGGGGTAAACGTTTACTCCTAAAGCGTACTCTTGAAGGTGAATCTTACCTAAATCATCTTTTGTAAGCAAGCCACGTTTAACCATTGAATCGAATTTCTGATGAAAGCTCTTAGGCGAGTTAGCCAAAAAGTAGCCTCTGCCACCTTTTGCACCTGGTAGCTTAGCTATGATTAAGCGGTCGATGTCTTCTGGTGTTTTGAATGTTGCTGGTAAGCGTAGTCCCGCTTGTCTTAGCCATTCTTCCTGGGACTTGCGGTTTGCTTCCCAATGGAGCAGTTGGCGGTTTCCAAACATGGGCACGAAAAGGCTGTCTGTTAATTCTTCCGTGCTGAGATAAGCGGTGAATGAGCCGTGTGGAACTAAAATGACGTTTAGCTTGCGGAGTTTTTCCTGCAATGCCTCGTTTAAGAGTTCTGTGAAGTCTTTTACTATTATTAACTCGTCAACAAGCGGGTATTTCTTGTACATTATAGCGTCTTTTTCTTTGCAGACGCATACTGTGCGGAAGCCTTCTTCTTTGGCGCCCTTGAAAATGTTCAATGAGCTGTGGGAGCCTAAAGTGCCGATGGCTAGCTTTTTCTGGTCGTATTTTTCAAGTATTTTGGCGATGTCCTTGCTGGTTATCACGTTACCACTTCCGCAAGCCTGTCTTCCTTAATTGCACGTTTAACTTCCATGGCAACGCGTCTGCCAGGACCAACTTCCATGCCATACTTGTATTTCATGTAAGGCGAAGTGGGTTCAACGCAGGGGCATCCTGGAACTCGTGGGCTGACATCGAAAACGTAGAATTCTAAGTCCTTGGTAACTGCGCCTTGCAATGCGAATAGGCCTATCATTCCTGGCGGGTACTCTTTTTTGCATGTGTTGACGAATTTTTCTGCGGCTTCAAAGATTTTTTCTATTTGGCTCTCACGCATTGTTGCGCCCATGTGGCCGATTTCAATGTTCTGCGTCGGAACGCTTAGCTCTAATTGCTCTTGAGCTGGCAGGTCTAAGACGCCGTCAAGGTCTGTTTGGATTCGCCTATCAAACCCGAGCAAATCGATTTCGTCGGTTACCGGTGACCAAAACAGGTTAGCGTTGAATTTGGCACCAATAACATATTCCTCTATGACTGAGTTTTTCAGGGCTTCAGGGGTGATTATGCCTTGTTTTATGCGTTTTTGCGCCGTTTTCTCGTACTCTTCAGGCGAAGAAGCATAGAAAAAGGCGCGCTCAATTGCTCGTTCTTTTTCTGGAACTTTTACGATTGCCAAGCGGTCTATTTCGCTGGGCGACTTGAAGGTTTTCGGCGTTGCAATTCCAGCCTTTTGAAGAAGGTACAGTTGGTTTCTTGGAGTGTTGCGCTCTTCTGTCCGTAGCATTGAGCGGTTACCCATCAGGGGTACGGCGAACTGGGTCTCTATTGCCTCGTAGCCAGCGTAGACTGAGAATGAGCGGTTTGGAACAAAAATCGTGTTTAAATCAATAAGTTTTTTCACGTTGCTCTGGCTTGTTATTTCAGAGAATTTATCTAGCATGATGACATGGTCGAAGATGTTTTTGTAGTATTTAGTGTAGGTTTTTTCTCTGCCCTTCTGGCACACGACTACCGTTTCCAAGCCTTCTTGTTTTGCGCCTGAAGCTATCTCAAGCGCTGAGTGTGAACCTAAAACGCCTATTCGAATTTCTTTAGGATTGTATTTTTTTATTACTCGCTTAATTTTGTTGCTCATCATGTTTATTCCTTCATGTATTCCTTATACTTCGCTATTACCTCTGAGAGCTTGGGTGCATCAAACAGTTTACGGTTCGTCATTTCATTTGCCGCTGCCATGTACATTTCGCTAATGATTGTTTTTAGCTGAGGGTCCAGTTTGGGAGGCTGCGATTTGCAGAGTGCTTTCCAGTCTTGTATGCCTTTGGCTTCACCGGCTTTTTTGGCTTGCTCTAAATCAGTGTACCAGCTTGTTTTCTTGTAGAATTGCCTTGCAACTTCCTTGCTCACATGCACGCCGTCGTAGGTGAATCTGCACTCGTCAAGGGTTCCAACCACATCGACTATCATGAGTTTCCTTTTGTCGTCAAAGGCTAACTCGATTTTTCCATCCTCATTCTTCAGCCCCGCTTTCGAAGCGACCTCAGTTATGGTTTCGTCAGCTTTAAGCAGGACAGCTTTAACATCAGCTAGTTCTTGGTCAGTTAAGCCAGCGATTTTCTGGGCTTCTTGCCATGTGACGTAGCGGTCGGATTCTTCAAGTTTAGTGCTAACATCAAAAATAGGCTTAGCAAGTTGCTCACCTGGCTTGGGATAATGGTCTAAACCTAAATCGTCCAGAGTTATTTTTCCTTGTTGGAGCCGTTTGAAAACTGATGAGCCTTCAGGCAAGCCATTTCTGTAAATTATTTCAAGCGGAATCAAGCAGTTTTTCAGTTTAGGCGTGTAAACGCTGTAGTCATGAACAATTTTGCCGTTGACTACGCTTGTTTGCGGCTTGTAAACGTTAACCAAACTAACTTCCATGATGCTTGAGGGCTGCTTTAGTTCATTACACTTGACGACTTTGCCGTTTGTATCAACTAGACCTCGATAGTGAGTCTTGACTCCTTTCCTCTCTAAATGTTCAAAGCAGTAAGCGCCCATAAGGCAGAGAGCTGCTCCTTTGCCGTCTATGTGGTCGGGCATTTCGCCCCAGTCAAAAACGCTATAGCGGTCTGAGAAGTGGAATCTGCCTATGCCCATTACGTCTCGGGTTGGCTTCTTGATTACTTCGAGGTCTTTAACGCTGCCCATTCTGTTGTCCCTTGGTTATCTTTAGTTCTAGCAGAATATTCTATTTTAGCTTATATCGCTTTAGTCTTGGCTTTCGCTATGTTTAGCCATTGACAAGGTTTTCTGAATCGATTAAAAATAGAATGCGGTTATGTTTACTTTAGTTTCTTTACTGATTCATTGGCTTTTTCAAGCTCTTTTTTCTTGGATGCTTGATAATTCTTAACGCTCTCCGCCACCGCACTATCTTCTAAGGCAAGGATTTTTGCTGTGGCGATTGCGGCACCCTCAGGCTCAATGGTTACAACAGAGCCTATGCCGCTTGGCACTCTAAGGGAAGAGAAAATGTCTACTCCGCTGTACGTTTCAGAGTATGGTGGGCATGCAATCACAGGCTTAGATGAATTGCCATCAACAAAAGCGCTTAGAGCATTCGAACGGCCAGCAACAGTAACGTAAACTACTTTTTCGTTTTCGAAGCCTTTTATTATTTCAAGCACTTTCTCCGGAGTTTTATGCGCAGACGCAACCCGAAACTCGTAGCTTACTCCTAAAAGTTTAAGGTACTTGGCTATTTCCCTAGAAAAATCCAAATCCCGCTCTGAACCCATAACTATTATTGCTTTCCCAGGCATGACTGTTTCACAATATTTGCTAACTAAAAACTGGCTAATTAACTAACCTGTTAAACCAGTTGCTGCACCATATCAACCACATTCCTTTATTATCCATTTTTCGCTGTTTGTGATTGTTTTCCCTGAGTGATTTTATGACACGAAAAAGCATACAACAGCCATTTTCAAAAGAAAAGAAGCCTAACCAAGCAAATCAAGCAATATTTTCGTTAAGCTTTCTGCTGCCGCTTGGACTTCAGCGGTTAAACCTTCACCAAACTCCATACT
>PKYH01000038.1 GCA_003133625.1 Candidatus Bathyarchaeota archaeon
GCAGCGGTCACCTGCTTTGCTGCCGTGGATGGAACATGATACGCGAATTTGGGTCTTCCCAGACTGTTTGAAGCCGTTTTCTCTTTGACGACAAAGCCCTGAGCTACCAGTCGGTCAAGGTGTTGTTGCAAAGTGTTATGGCTGAAACTCACTTCGCCCAGGAGCGCGGTGAAGCCTCTGGGTTTGCCGTCTTTGAGCGCAGCCAAAACGTGTTCGTCAAAGAAGTCCATTACAGGCTTAAATAAGCAAAAACAGACTTATAACCATTTTTAACCATTTTGGGGACAAGGCAGCGCGCTAGCTTTGTGATTGCATAAACAACAATGGAGAGTCCTAACTCGAAAAATTTTGTAGCGCCGATTATGCAAAAAAGAAGGGCAGCCATAGAATAACCATGATCTTGTTAGTGTTCTATAGAGCGATTTTATTGTTGCACTTTTAGTGCCGCGGTTTAACTTGTTTTTTGCGATTTAATGTTTGGTGGTGCTTGACTTTACGTTTTTTAGATTCTTGGGAAGAAAGGAGCTGGATATGCTATTCCGAACAGTGTCCCCACTAATATGCTTAGGAGGACGAAAATAATCCATGCGAGAATGGCTATTAGTATTGCTTGTAGCCAACCTGTTTGGAAACTGGCTTTGAAAACCCAGATCCAAGCTATGAGCGCTAGTATGTAACCAAAAACAAATGCCGTGGACCCTATTAACGCACCGAGGAAGAAGTCCACCAAAAAGGAAACGATGAAGTATACAAAGGAAGAAGTCCACCAAAAAGGAAACGATGAAGTATACAATCGGTCCAGCCAATGTTGCAAGCAGAGCATCTCCAAATGTCGCTTTGCCTGCAGTAGCAGCTTTCCCAGCAAGCCAAACGGGGATAGAAACGATAATCCACAGTATTATCAGGCCGATTAAAGTTGTCAGTATGCCTGGAAGAGTAAGTACTATTGCGGCAGAAATCAAGAACAAACCTCAAATAATGTCTGGAAAAAGCACATATTTAACACTTCCTATGTAGCCTTAGATCAAACAGGCACTGCTCTAACGTCAGGGACAAGCGTAAAACCTGTTTCAATAGAACCATGGACGGCGATGTTAAGCTCAATGAGCAGCGTTGAAGTCTGACCAGCATTCAGGTTTATTCCTCCACTGGTGATTGCAATCTGCAACGTGTCGCTTGGTACCCGAGCGGAAAAGTTCTAGCCACCGTCGGTAACCAGCGCATCATCTATTTTAAACCGCAACAGATTGTAAGCGCGCGGGCGGATTAAATAAATGGTTAAAAATGGTATTTACTAGCATTTTAGCGTTTGGAGCCTATTTTGGGCTTTTCGTCTGCTCCGCGTTTTCTCGCGTCACCCTGCCTTTATCGAACATGCGATTTTGCCCTGACCTTGGAGGGCTATGCTGATGACGGCAACAGGAAGCTCAACAGCGGTTTTCACTGCTCGGCTGCTCTTGTCAAGCGGCTGTGAGTACAAAACTGGTTCTCCAGGACGTTTGTTTCAACATCTTTCGCCGGGACGAAGCGTAGACGCCTCGAGATACCTAGGCGGAGGTCTCAAAGTGCGGTTGGGAAGACACCCGTTCCCACCCAGAAACGCGACAGTAAATAAGCCTAATACAGACCCAAAAAAGCAAAAGAAGAATAAAAACCATTTTACACCAATTATTTAACTCGCCCGCGCTAGCCTGTTGCAAAATTCAGACAAAAATAGATTTTAATAGGTTTAGCTTTTTTCTTGGTATGCATCTGGATTTTTTTGACAGGAAGATACTCGATGTTCTCACCAAGAAAGGTCAACCTCTTACCCTTCCCGAGTTAGTAAAGGACTCAGGGTTTGCCCGTTCAACTGTCATCATCCATCTGGAGCGGCTTGGCTCTGAAGAGCTAATTCTGAAGGAGAAAAAGCCGAGCAGAGGCCGTGGAAGGCCTGAATTTCTCTACCGCTCAGCAGAAACTTCTCAACCTAAAGCGACTTCCCAGCCGAATGTCATTGTTATGGAGTTCTCGAAGCTCAAAAAGGCATGCAGATACGAGAAAGGCGGTTACTGCAAACTTGCAAGAGATAAATGTGCAACGCAAAACTGTAGGCTAATTATGAAACCGAATAAAATCTATTAAAGTCCGAATTTAGCAACAAGCTGGCGCGCACACAATTCAAAAAGCGACGTTGTTTCGTTTCATGTGTTTTATGCTTCAGCCAGTTTCAATGAAAGACCAAAGGATTCATGGAATACGCCAGAAGCATAAGCCTGATAACCGAAAAAATGCACGCGCAATAACAATTATATCAGACGAATTACATGTTCTCTAGGGGAGACTATTTTATGTTGAAATATGCATCTTCTAAAGAACAGAATATTTCAGAATCAAAAATCGTGAAGATCTTGAGCACCGTGCCACATGATAAGGGGTTCCACTTTTTCACTGATCTGGGCCGCAGCACTGGCGAGACTGCTACTAGTTTAGATACATTCGCTCAGAAACTTGAAAGAATAAATGCTGATTCGGTCAAGTTTCATTTTCAAAGAAATGATTTTCAAAACTGGATACAAACCACTGTTGGAGATGATGTGTTAGCTGAAAGGATTAGCCATATAAGCGGACAGCTTCCTGTTGAGGATTTGAGGAATGAACTAGTCGAAACCGTGCAGAAGCGCATCTCTCAGCTAAGACTTCTACACGGTGAATCAATCGCCTCACAATAAATCATAATCCATAATTAGGATACATCATGACAAATTATGCAGCAAAGACAGCCTGAGGCATACCTGCCTTTCTCCTAACAAAACTTTATAGCTTAACCAAAAAAAGGAAAAGACATATTCAATGCACTGAAAATGAACAGGCAACAGCTCTACGCAGCCATAAAAGCATGCAAAACAAAGGAATCGTACATTCCTTTAAGATTCAACCTCCAGCTATGGGTGGAAATATGGCTATGACGTCTTTATCCTTTATCTCTATCTTTTCCTCGAGATCCTTTATGTTCCTTCCATTTATCATGAAGATTATATTTTCCCTCACCTTGCCTTGCTTTTTGTCATAAACGTCATCAAAGAAGGATTCGCCGAGGATTTTTGAGGCTTTTTCAATTAAATCAAAGAGCGTTCCATCACATTCAACATTTAAATCCTTAACTCCGTATTTCTTCCGCAAAGTTGCAAAAAGCATAATCCTAGCAGACACGATAGCCACGATTCATCCCTAACGATAAAAAAGGGAGGGTTTAGAAAATTCTTGTCTTGTCAGATTTCAATCTCCAATTCCTTCAGTTTCTCCAGCGTCGGCACTCCATTAATCCATCCGCGAAGCCTATAGTACTCATCTTTCATCTTCTCAAGCTCAACAATGTGACCTTTAGCTGGGCCCTCGGGCATGGCTTCCTTGAGTAAGCGTCTAGGCAACGTATCGTCTTTTCCGTCAAAACCATACTTGTTCAGGATAACTCTTTCCAAGTTGTATATTCTCTCACCAATCCTTAGAATGTCGTTCTCTGTCAGGTTCCAGCCTGTAACTGCGGATAATAGTTCTGCGTAATCTTTTGCGCTTAAAGCGAATGTTGTGAACAGGCAGTTAACGGTTGAATTAACAACGCATGTGAAATCTTGGAATATTTTAACCCACTTTGCCTTCCCTTCAGGCTTTAGAGGATCTATCTTTTCAGGTATTCCCAATATCTCTGGAACAACAGTGTAGCCTGTTACGTGGCACCCTCCTCTATTTGCTGTTGCATAGTTTAGCCCTATCCCTTTTATAGCTCTGGGATCATAAGCTGGCATTTCAAGGCCCTTAACGCTCATTGAAAGCTCAGGATGACCGTAAATCTCGCAGAGCTTCTTCGATCCTAAGGCTAGATATTTTCCGAAGCCAGCTTTGTAGGCGGTTCGCCAGATACATTCTACTAGGGCGGCTGCATTGCCAAATTTAAGGTCTAAACCTTGAAGGTCTTCTTTGGGAATGTATCCTCTTTCATTCAGTTCCATGGCTGCGGCAATTGTTGAACCCATGGTTATTGAGTCTAACCCTAACTCGTCGCAGTAGTGGTTCGCCTTAACAACTGCGTCCAACTCCTTAACTCCCGTCGAACTTCCAAGTGCCCCTACAGACTCATACTCAGGTCCCTCTGAACTGAGAACCTGAAACGACCCAGACTTGACGCTTGTAACCCTTCCACATCCAATAGTGCATCCCCAACATGCCCTTCTATTTGTTAGATATGTTTCGGCTAATGTTTCGCCGCTTATCTTTTCTGCATTCGGGTTAACGCCAGTCTGCCAATTCTTGTATGGCAATCCTCCAGCAGTATTAATTATGTTGATGAGTATTGAGGTGCCATATGTCGGCAATCCTTCGCCTGTAACAGCGTTTTTCCTCATAGCATCAAGGCACCTCTTTGAAATTTCTTTGAATTTATCTGGCTTGGCAAGTGGAACTTTCCCGCTTCCCGAAACAACAATCGCCTTTAGCTTTTTAGAACCCATAACAGCGCCCAAACCTGTTCTTCCAGCCGCCCTATGCTCATCATTAACTATGCAAGCCATATGTGCAGAGTTTTCTCCAGCTGGTCCTTCACATGCAACACTCGTATTTTCGCCACCAACCTTCTTCTTTAGGATTCTGCATGTGTCAAACACGTTTTTACCCCATAGGTCGCTTGCATTCCTTAATTCGGCTTCCCCATTTACGATAGCGATGTAGACGGGTTTTTTTGAAACTCCCTCCACAATCACAGCATCAAACCCCGAGAATTTTAGGAAAGGCCCCCATTCACCACCAGAATTGGCGCTTCCGATAGAACCTGTAAGCGGCGACTTGAGAGCCATAACGTGGTATCTACCAGAAGATGGAAAGCCCGGCACTCCGGTGCCTGGTCCATTTGCAAAGATCAAGACGTTCTCTGAACCTAAAGGGTTAATGTCGGCGGGGGAAATTCCCTTAGATTCGTATTCCTTTAGATACTGGTAGAGCAGGTATACGGCGTATCCTTTGCCACCCAAGTATTTTTTGGCAATGTCCTCCGATGTTGGTTCAATATTTAATGTTCCCACTGACAAGTCGACTCTTAAAATTTTTCTCATATAACCATTCGACAACTACATCATCCAGCCGCTTTCTCAATTTCCCAATAGCCCTAAACATAACTTTTAAACATATGTGGCTGTCTTAACACAGTAACAACGGGGAAAAAAGCCCTTTTTAGTCCAAAATGGAATATAGGCTACGAATAAATTGAAGAAACTTTTAACGTGGAAAATGAGCTATCCAAATCTAAAATAAGATGAATAAGGAAAATGAGAAATGCAAAACTTGTGCAAATTGGCAGTCAGAAAATAATATTGGTAAGTGCTCTTTGGTTGATAAAAGAACCTACTATAACTATTGGTGTGATTCTTGGAGAGAAAGGATTCCTGATGCGAGAGAGAGTAGAAATCAGCGCTGATTCTACTTTCGAGTAAAAGATGTGGGGTGTGAAAAATGGGAATAATTGAACCTTGGAGCAAAGAGTTTATCAAGCTGAAACCGCAGACTGTCGCAGAATGTTTCGATGAGGCAAAATGTAAGCAATCCTTCAAGGAAGGCATAGATGGCCAAAAAACAGAAATCAAAGCAATTTACGGAAAATGTTTCCGAGAATTGAATGGTCATAGTTTGTGCCAAGGTTGCCCTCCGTTCCTACGACGAAACCGTGGACAAAGACCTGAGTTTTACTGAAGAATTAATGTTTTCCATTTGTTTTGTCCTTCGATTTTTATTCCACATGCTTCGGCTGGTGTTTTCCCATTAATGAATCATCAGACTGAAAAGCACAATCTCGAAAGCCTTTGAGAAACTAAAGTGGTTATCACCCGATTTGTAACACAGAAAAAATTTTGCTCAATCACCCGATAATGTGCCAGAACCCTATCCTATCAGTATTAAAAAGCCCCTTTGGTTAACAAACCGTCCCAAAAAACCCTTAAGACCCGCAGAGTTAACAGAATCGGAAAAAACGCAAAACCTCAGTTTTTAGTTGAATATCAAAATTATGTTTAAAGGCTACTTTCTGCCAGCAAGTGTTAAGTTTTTTTGCTTTAGGGGATTTCTGAAGCTAAGCGCTTTGTTGAAGTGCTTCTGTCGCTCTTGGCTATCCGCCTATTCGCCCACCAAAGGGGCACTATGGCTTCGCATCCAGACCCTCCTCAATCGCGCTAACGTCCACACCAAAGGGACAGCGCTGCGGCGAGGAAAAGGTTTAGGCCTGATCGTAATACGGCTTCTTATTCTTCAAGACTGAGTAGCTGCACATAAGAAGCCTCCTGGCAGCCGCGACAACGGCGATCTTCTTGCCTCTCTTCTCCGCAATCCTGTTATACGCTCTAGTAATCGAAGTATCATATTTGTGAACGTGCGTCTGAGCTACCTCAACCATAACCAATCGAAGCCATCTGCTTCCTTCCTTGGTGATCCCTCCATGCCAGACGGTTTTTCCAGAAGCATGCGTAGAAGGCACAAGACCCGCGTAACTGCAGAGCCTCTCGCCGAAAGGAAACCGATCGATGTTGCCGATTTCGCTTTTCATGAGCACTGCAGAATAATAGCCTATTCCAGGATAGTCATCAACAACTTAACTTCCTCATCGTCCTCAGCTATTCCCACAAGTTCCTTTGAAAGAAGCTTGATTTCATCATCCAACGGCTTCAGAACCCGCAGATACGACTCAACAGAATCAAGATTCAAACCATGAAGCTACTCTACCCCATTCTTTGTGAATAAACCATGGTCAGTTGGCCACTTCAACCCTTCATACGTCAAAACACTCTTAACTTTCACTCTAAGCTTGACGCGTTCCCTCACCAGAAAAGCCCTACGCCTGACCTTCTCTCTGAGATTGGCGATTTCTCTATTCGGAAAATAAGCCAGCGGCAAAGCGTCCAACCTTACCAGTTCAGCAATGGCTTTAGAGTCTACGCGGTCGCT
The DNA here is from genome assembly GCA_003133625.1 of Candidatus Bathyarchaeota archaeon. Taxonomy (GTDB): domain Archaea; phylum Thermoproteota; class Bathyarchaeia; order Bathyarchaeales; family Bathycorpusculaceae; genus Bathycorpusculum. Next base: position 6,964 of record PKYH01000038.1, read on the forward strand.
TTTAATTTTAGCTTCTGCAATGTAGCGGGTCTTCTTGGGATGTGAAACCACAACGTTGTACCCTCTACTTGACAGTTGCCTATATAGTGGCGCAATCTGATTGGAAGATTCCATGCCAACTTTGCCTACGTTGAAATGCGACAGGTACGGAAGCACTTTTTCATTACTCATTCTTGTTTGATTAACTATCTTTCCTTCAGAATTCAAAATAGTCGCATAAGTACTGTCCTTATGCACATCCAACCCACAAACTAAGGCGCTCATAAAATGGCATGAGCACCCAGCTCGTTTAACACTTTCATACCATCGCGCTACAGTAACATAAGGTTTAAGTGTCTAATGCTTTATAAGGTCCTTTTGAGGAAAAGGTCTTGGTTGTGAAGTTCAAAAAATTATTTGAACCAATAAAAATTGGGAAAAAAATTGTTAAAAACAGAATCTGCATGCCTTCTATGTGTATGAATTTCGCAGGACCTAACGGAGAGGTTACAGAGCCCGATGTAGCCTATTATGCAGCTAGAGCCAGAGGGGGAACAGGACTAATAACCATAGATTATGCATGCGTTAGCCCTGAAGGAAGAGGAATGCCAGGGCAAAGAGGAATATGGGATGACAAGTTCACACCTGGCTTAGCAAGATTGGCTAATGTCATTAAGGCTTTAGGAGCAACAACAAACATACAAATTCACCACGGAGGCGTTAACGCTATAACAGGTGAAGTTGTAGGTCCAAGTCGTCTCAGCAACCAGTACTATTTCATAAGTAAGCCCAGAGAATTGACCACCGAAGAAGTTGAACAGTTAGTTGAAAAATTCGCCAGCGCAGCTTTGAGAGCTAAAATGGCTGGAATAGACATGGTTGAGGTCCACGGCACCCACGGTTACCTCGTGTGCCAGTTCCTTTCTCCTCTTACAAACCAGAGAACCGACAGATACGGTAGAGACAGGGCGCTTTTTGCTATAGAGATTGTTAGGGCTATAAAAAAGAACTGCGGTGAAGACTATCCAGTAATCTTCAGATTGTGCGCAGACGAGTTCATGGAAGGAGGCATAACGCTCGATTATGCGAAGGAAGTAGCCAAAAGGCTTGAAGGCGCAGGCGTTGACATGCTAAACGTCACAGGCGGCAACTATGACACGCTATATTATTGCATACCCACAATGTATATTGAGGGTGAAGAGAAAGAAGCTTACTACAGGTTTGTCAAGTTAGCTTCAGAAATAAAAAAGGCCGTTAACATTCCAGTATGCAGCGGAGGATTGATACTGGACCCCGATATTGCTGAGGAAGTTATAGAAAAAGGTATGGTGGACATGGTGTTCCTTGGCAGGCAACTAATCGCTGATCCGGACTGGCCAAGAAAAGTAATGAGCGGAAAGTTGGATGATGTACGGCCATGCATCGCATGTAATGATGGATGCTTAGGCGAAATCTTTTCCTATAAGACTGGTAGGTGTAGCGTCAATCCCTTAGTAGGTTTTGAATCCAAATATGGAAGCGAGGAAGAGTTACCAACAGCATCGAAAAAGAAGAAGATCTTGGTTATTGGTTCTGGCCCGGCTGGACTGGAATCTGCTAGGGTAGCTGCAATTAGGGGACACGATGTTTCAATTGTCGAGAAAGGCAATGGGATAGGAGGAACCCTGAACATTGCAAGTGCACCTCCTTTTAAGAAAAGGTTAAAGAGGCTAATCGACTGGTACGGCATTCAACTGAAAAATCTTGGGGTAAAAATTACTTTCAATACTAAGGGGACGATGAAGCTAATAGAGAAGGAGAATCCTGACGTTGTCATAATAGCCACAGGTTCCGAGCCCCTGGTACCAAACATACCTGGAATTGAAAACGCGGTACCGGCCGAAGACGTGCTCATAGGCAAGAAAACCGTTGGAAACGACGTTATAATTATAGGCGGTGGGCTTGTGGGATGCGAAACAGCATTACACTTGTCAAAACAAGGCAAGAACGTCACCTTAGTTGAGGCACTACCAGAAGTGGCTAGAGACATGGAACTGACATCAAAGATTTTCTTCACAGACCCTATGATAGGATTATTCAGAAAGTACAAAATTAAGGTAGTGATGAACAGGCCAGTTATAGACGTCAGGAAAGATGGGGTAACATTAACCGACGCGCTCGGCAGAAGAGAACTCATCGGAGGCGACACGGTGATACGGGCAATTGGCAGAATATCTGTACTCGATAAAGAGCTTGCGGAAGAACTAAAGAAGGGTGACAAAGAAGTTTACATAATAGGAGATGCCAAAGAACCAAGAAAAGCCTTCGACGCGATCTATGAGGCTTTCTTTACAGCTATTCATATCTAAGTCGCATACCAGCAAAGAAAATTCACCCAATCTCCTTTTTGGGAATCATTAAGAATTTTCCAGTCTTAGTAATGTTAACTCTCGTTTAATGATCGCTAGGTTTGATAAAATTGGGCTTTTCAATAATGTCTAATGATACTTAAAATGTTTCAAAAGAAACTATAGTAACCAATATGATGTGTCAGACGGACCAACCGACCATTGCTTCAGCCTGCGCACGCGCCTTGAATGTTATATTAACTGAGTGTTTGCGTTTTTGCGTTGTTCTGTGTCCAAAGCTTATCTTTCCACTGACTCATACATGACTTTATGTTCGCTTTTATAGGTGGTATTCCGCGTCGATTGAAGCATCTGCTCTCAAAGCTAAAGAAGCGCTTCACAAAGCCTCAGTACGAAAACTTCTGCCGAGTAACTATGGGCCTGATGACTGCGGGGAAAAAAGAACACGACGTAAAAAGCATAAATGAACTGTTCATCGACAAAAAAGACCAGAGCAGCCTCAACCGCTTCGTAACAGAATCCAACTGGAACGCACAAGAAGTGGCTAAAGCAGGCCTCTCTGCGAAGCAGAGTTGAACTTGCTTCTGGAGTACAAGGTTCTCGACGACAGCGTGTGCCGCAAGTACAGCCCAAAAACCGACATGGTATGCTACAACCACTCCTAAAGAATTAAAAAGTTCCAATCGTCTTTTACCGTTAACAAATCTCTCGATTAACAGTTTTTGCAGGGTTTCGAAATTGCAGAATTCGATATATTGGCAGTCTTTATTATTCCATTTTTTAAGTGCTATGTCAAAGGGTTTAGTGAACATTAAATAACGCTGGATTTCTGGATAATGAAGGATTTTGAAACTATTATCAAAGTGTATGAATTCTAATTCTCCGAGATTCTTGTCATATCTACTTTTTCGCCTTAACTCAGACGACCCCTAATGATTTTTAAAGAAGTCTATTTTGATTGACGTAGCACGAGAAAGTAAGCTTAAAATCTTTATTGTCTATCTGTTGGCATGCTTAATAGGTAGGACATAGAATGCCTAGAAAAATCATTGTTCTGGAAGTTGAGGGCCCCCATTTCACTATTAGTCTCTACAATGATCTACTCAAAATAGACTTGAAAGGAAGTTTCAAGAATGAAATCGAAGAAGCACTAGAAAATAAACCAGTTCTCAAAGAAACGATCGGCAGGATACTTGGCATATTTGTTCCGTTGCACATTCGCGTAAGCGACATATATTCGGTGCATTTGGACGAGACAATAGTCAATGTAAGCCTCCCTCATCATCGGATTATTGTCATTCCGCTTGAACGTAAAGAGGATGCTGAAAAACTCGTGGAAAAATTGAATCAGTTGATTTCAAACGAAAAGATGATGAAAATCAAAGTACGTAGAGTTAAGAGAAAACTAAAAAGGAAATCAAGGGGAGTATCTCCAAGTTCCTATGGTACGGTGCCATACTACTTCCCTACCGAACAAGCTGACATTGTTAGCAAGATCAATCGGAAGATAAAGAAACAGAAAAAGTTAGCGAAAGCAAAATAGCCTTCTCGGAATTAACGCTTTTATACATGTATAGAAAGCGAGCTACATGGAAACAAAACGTTTTCCACCGAAGATGCAAGGAAAGCGTTTGCGACCATAACATGTGGCTTGCAAGTTATGCCCTGTCAAAAGGTTTTAGGCTCAAGCACAGCGAAGGGTTGATAAAGGATAAAGGTGCGGTGGCTGGCGAGACGGAAGAAAGCGTTTTCATAACTTTGGGCCTGCAATCTCCTGAGCCACAACTTAGGGAAATAATCGATGGAAAGCCTGTCTGGTTAAAAACTTGAACTTGAATTGCTGGCATTCATTCAATTTAACTAATGTTTTCCATCTGTGGTTGACGGCTACCACCGTCTTTTGCACCAAAAAAGGGGAGGAAATCATAAGTCCTGTACAAACTTGACTCTTTTTTTGCTGCCCCAGCGTCCTCCGATCATGTAGAGATTATCTTTTTCTACAGCTATGCAGGCTGCTTTTGAGACCGCTTTTATCCTTTTGGCTATGATAGCTGTAATGTAAGTAGTTAAAACAACCTCTCTGGCAGTGAATCTGTGGTTTCGTCCAGGCGGTAAGCTAAAATCGTGCTTACCTGGGTTATAAAGAAACTCGTTGTACCTAATCAGAATTTTAGCTATGTCCTGAATTTCTGGCGAAAGATTTGATTTTGACAATCGGAAAGCGTTTTTACCAAGTGAACACTGTCGAGCATTGCCTCCCAGATATTCAAAAGCCAATTCTTTTGTGAGTAGGTCAATATAATCTCCCAAGTATCTTATGCAATCCCGTGTTCCTCTAGGTAGACCTTGCAATAATGGCATAAGATAGAATAGTGGTCGAGTTGGTCTGTAACCTACTTCCACGATTAATTTTGCATGCGCCCATTTTCTCTTTTCCCACGGCGTAAGAAGCATACTGGAGACTTTGTTTGTCTCTTCATACTTCTCTGGAGTTAGCAATTCTTTTGCCAAATTGTCTATTTCAGGCGATGCTTCAAGTGCGTGGTCACGTAATCCCGATTGCCAAGGGCTACTCATTTTGGTTGGTCTCCACAACTCTGCTGATTGGTTTTCTCGATATAGAAACATACAAGGTCTGACTTCCTAAGCATCAGGTCAATTTTGGTCATGGAATCTTTATCAAGTGTGAAACGTTGCGGTCTGACGAACTCGACTCTGTAGTTTCTGCAAAGATGGCTGAATATTCGTTTCCACTCATCTGTTGTAAGGTAGCCACCCCTGCCCCTAACCTTGTCGTCGTCTTCCTCGTGGGGGCTGAACCACTCGTAAACTATTATTCTCTGTCCAAGCTCCAGCAGTCTCTTGAAAACTTCTTTCTCGTCAAAACGGTATATGCAGTTCTTCTCTGCCCTATCTCGCCTACAGTCGTGTCCTTTGTCTCGCTCTACTGCGACGCATTCGCCCGTTCTAAGATGGTGCAGCGTCTTGCTAACCAAAACATAGTCGAACATAGCGATTTTCTCTTTCCTGAGGACTCTATCAAGGTCGCTTTCATTGAGAAAACTGCACTTGTAAAACCGAATCTCCGTCTCAGCAAAGTCTCTGGATTGAAGCATGATGTCCGACGCTATATAGGGAAGGCTTTCGTCTATTCCCACGATCCTGTTAGGTTTGAATTTGAGGGCTAAATAGACGGGCTTGACACAGTCCGTTCCCACATCAAGAATAGTCTTTCCGTTAAGGTCGATTCTCCCTTCGACAGCGAAGGCTTCCTGGATTTCTGACAGCTCCTCCATCGAGTCTATCCACGAATCCAGTAGGTTCTGACAAATCTCCAGTTCAGTCGGCTCATCGGGTGCCATGAACACTAATAGTCCCGAGCGAATAAGTAATTTTTGTTACAACGCAAAAAGAGAAAATTTTTAGACCTTATACAAAAGATGCTTTCCTTCTGGGGCCCTTCTGACAGGCTACAGCCAGAGTTTATATGTGGAGAATATTTGGATAGTCATGTGGATGATAATTCTTGTCTCCAGACGATGTGAAGGATAAGGTCGTTGAGAAATGGCTTTCTGAATCGGTCATAGACCTTGTATCCTAATGTTTGTGAGGGTTGAAAAAAGGAAAAAATGAAAGACTAAATTACTATGACCTCAGTATTGAGTTGCCTTTTTTCAGGAAGCATCTTCATTACAACGGCAAAATTCTTTTCACTCATGTTTTTTCTCCTTTTTTTTCATTTTATTTTTTCTTCGACTCCTTTCCCTCAGAGCTAGGCGCGAAGAATCAGCCCTTACCAACGATTGGTTTGGTTAGAAAAGGTTCAGCTAGACTACAAGGTTTTTCAGCACTCTTCTCTCTAAAAGTACATAACCCAAAACTTTACACTCGAAGATAACATTTGAACTTGAATTCACAGTTTAAATCAAATAATGCTTCATAAATACAGTATGGAGAAATAGCGATATTCTGCAGAAAAAGGGCAGTGGTGCTCAATAATACAGTACACAATTATCTTCTCGTGTCTTCAACTTGTTGTCCATCCATCTCGTAGAAAGTTGGTGTTTTTGCAAGTTCTTTAATTATGGACTTAGGTCTTGACCACTTGTAACTTGTATCAGGCAAATATCGTCTCAGGTAACGACAGTCTGGATTAACACATCTAGCAAAGGTTTCCCAGTAATGTTCATTTTCACTTTCCACTTTGTTATAGGTGAAAGAATAAACCCCGTGTCCACAGATGCAACGCGGTGGCATTGGAATAACCTGCTTCATTAGACCAATAATTTTGTCTAACTTTGATAGAAGATGTTTCTTTCTCTTTTGCTCTAATTGGGTTTTCAGCATATTTTCGATGACAGACCAATGGGCGGTGGGATTCTGTGCTTTCAGTTCAGTTGCCATTCTATGTACTTCTATGATTTCTTCATTTAAAGCCCATTCTTGTGGGCGCCCAGGTTTTCTAGCTTGTGTCATCGAGTTCAGATTGTAAGAACACAAATTTAAGCAATTACCGATTGCAAAAGACAAGAATCATCATCTTCTGCGCGCGCTTCCTAATAAAACTATTTCAGCAGTTTTGTCAGTCTTTCTTTCATTATCGTCTCTCTTTCTTCAATGAACTCATCGTAGTTGTCTTTCCACATGCAGTCCAATGCCTTTTCCGAAATGAAGTGCCTATCCATTAAAGTCTTCAGCTTACCTGTGTCTCCATTTAACTTCTTTAGTACATCTTGAAGATACTGTGAAGGTTTCTTGGCTTTGTTGTTAGAGAGAGAAAATTCCTCTCCATGGGAGAGATCTACAAGAGGCCTTCTGAAAATATCCTTCCGATAGGTCCGGTTAGTGTCGATGGAAAGAGCTTCGTTGCTGTGGGTTTATTTCGACAATTGGTCTTATCGCAGATGGATTCTGGGAAATGGTATCAACGTCATAGCTTCTTTTTTCTACGCACCCTCTTACTTGAAGTCCAAAAGTCTTGCTTTGAAAGCTAAGGGGATGAAATTGAGATAACACGGGGTATAGTCGGTGGGGATGCTATCCGTGCTTCAACATTAAGAAATATAACCAATGGAAGAACCGAAGTAAGCTATAGAGAAGGTATTCTTGCAACAACGATGCCCAGCGACATTAAACCGCCAATTCATGGAGTTGTTAGAGAAATTTTTTCAAGCGGTTCTGGAACAGTCTTCGAACGTGACGGAATTGTTTAGTCGCGTAGGTTTAAAGGTCCTTGAATATTTCTTCTCGCCACTTGTGGTCCCAGCTTGCCCAACCAGTCTTCACAAGGCTTTCTCTCAAGTGAGGCTTTTCAGCAACCCACTCCAGAAATGTCCAGAAGCGCCTCTTGTCTTGGAGCATTTCCTCGGGCACACCTTTTTCAACGCACCATCTAATGTAGCCTCTTTCAACCATCTGCTTAAGTTCGCCTGTGGATTCGACTTTTTGAACTTTGAACCCTCGGCTTTGTAAGTACACGGCTACGCTGGACAGAACGTATTCTGAACAAACCTTAAAACAGGTTTCAGCGTCAGGCTGCATTACTGCGACAATCTCGTTGGCAATCTTTACCGCGTCATCCAAATATTTCTTGTTCTTGAAGTTTGGCGGCTGAAAGGAAGACGTGGGGATTCTGCGCTCCATCACCATGGGTTCTGGAGGCTTGAGCGCGCCAACCACCACGCCCAATAAGAGATCGCCCCATCCTGAAGCATCTATCAAAATCGTCTTTCTAGGAAAAAAACAATCCAACGCCAAACTCAATCACCAAGACTGAGAAATATTTAAGGGGCGTCTGTTTTTCTGTCTTTTGTTTATTGGTGCTTTCAATTCAATCAACAGACTTTAATTCTATTTTAGGAGTGCTTGCGCTTTCGTAAATGTTATTAGGGGAAAGCTTGTTAGATTATTTTGGTGCCTTCTTTTTCCCGATGTCCTGCAGAGTAGTTTGGAATGGGTCTCTGTCTGGCATTTCTGGGGCGTACTGAGGTGAACGATATGGATGCTTGCAAATATTGTGGTGGTAAAAACATAAAGGAAGAAACATTCAAAGATGTTTGGAAAGGGGAAACCAAAGCTAACGTGTGCCAAACTTGTAGAGGTGTTCAATAATGCCAACAGACAACTATGGATTAGCGAAGGTCGAAGCATTCTTGATAATCGCAGAGTTGTACAAGCCAAAGGCAGAGCGTGTACCTATTAGAGCCGTAACTCTGCTCTTTGTGCCATAGCGCGCAGGCGGATTAAATAATTATGATTTATATTGGGAAAGCCTGACCTCGTCATATTGGTATAGCGCGGCGCGCTTGAATAACTAAGCTTAAAATCTTCTTTAGCTATTTTTTGTCACTACATAAATAGCANNCTCTGCAGACTAAGCAATCATCTACTTTGACTGGGACCGATTTGCCGTTTTTCATTTCGTAGACGCCTACTGGGCAAGTGTTTACGCAGGTTTCGCATCCGGTACAAGTATCGTTGTCGACTATTATTTTAACCAATTTCCATTCTCACCCGATTTTTCCAGAAGCTTGGAAGCGGTTAATATACACTTTTGTAAACTTTACGCCTATTGCAACATCAAATTCCCAAAATCTAACAAGTCAGCAGTTCAGATGATTCCATGAATTCTGTAAGTCTAACCGTTTCAGAAGGCAAGACTGCATATCTTAAAATGAAGCGTGGATGCTTCTCCAAAATGAACCTACGTTCCTGCTCTATTTGCTTAAGCGTTGCTACCGTATTTGACTTCATCCAAACCCAAAATAGGAAAAATCAAAATAATACTAAGCCACTAAAAAAGCATTATGAAATTTGACGGCTTTCCAGGAGAAAAAACAATCTTATCCTGCAAGCTGGCAAATGGTGTAAGCTGGTTAACCACTCATCGCCTAATCATCCAACATGAGACGCATAACCCGCGCTTTAACATCATGGAGAGGCAAGACCCTGAAATGTACCTTTTACGCGATTTTGAAAAAGCCGAAATAAAAGGCGAAACCCTGACCGCACATTTCAAGAATAGACAAAAAGCAACAATCCGCCTACAGTTGAATTCACCTGCATTGCTTCAAGAAGTTAAAGACTACATTGAGGAAGCAGCGAAATACTGCAAGTAACCAAAAACCCTCGCAACATGATGGAAGTGTACCAAGGCCACTTGGATCGCAGATTATTTTTGTAAATGGGTTAGTTTTGCTTGCTTCTTTCTTGAAGGGCGACACAGAATTAGCAGATCTTTCTCATCAGCATTTCCTTGCAGGATTTTGTTCAATATAGACGCGTCTTTGCTGGTGCCCCTTGGAATAGTAAATCTTTTCATTAGACGTTCATCAACAATTGAATATCCCCCACGCTTCTTGGACCTTCTATGCTCAAGAACTTCACGGAACAAATCCGAGTTTAGAAAAGCAACAGCATAGCCTAAAGCCTGCTCCACCGTGACTTCTTTCTTAAGTATACTCTCAATGTTGGCTTTCAATTCAGCGAATTTATTCTTGGGAGTCATCGAACCAACAGAGTCTCTTGGCAAGTATCCCTTTTCGTCTATCGCAAAGGAGGGGTCTTTCATTAATCTCTTGTAAACAATTTTCGGTTTCTTAAGAAGACTAACCTTTCTTGGTCTGTGATACTCATACCAACACTTGTTATAGCTGGACATCTTCTTATCTTCAAATTCTCTGTTTTCCAATTTTTCGTAATGCTCGACAAAATAACTCGCAACAAGAGGATAACTGACCAAACCTTTGGCGATTCTATAGTTCAACTTTCCCTTAACATCCTTCCCCTTCTCAGTACTGCTCACTGATTTCGCAAAATCAAGTGCGTCGTCACCACCAAGACTCGGGTGTCTGAAGGCTGGAATCCATTTGGACTTTGCTCTAACATATGGGAAAATCAAGTATTCTTCTCCCCATTCTATTCTTCCCGCCTTGATGTCTCTACCTCCAATGGTTTTGTAGACTAGTTTTTGCTCAAGATTACCAGCAACTTCTTTTCTTATTACGTATATCTCCATGCAATTCTCTCCGCCCCACGTTACTCCTTGTTCAATATCGAACAATTCTGTCACCGACCAACCGTCAAAATTATGCAATTCTTTTTCCTCGAACAATTCAGAGATACTGACCTTTCTCATGGAAGCTTTGATGCCCTTAATTTCGGCTTTTCCATTCTTGATAGCATCTAGAACAACTTTTCTGATAATTCCATTTTCTGTATCTTCATTACTCAATTCTCTTGACCTCGACCAATTCTAAGTCTCTCTTTCCTATTCCGCGTTTTAAAACTGTAATTGCTGGATAATTCGTTCGTTTTGGAAAAATCGTAGCTCCAAAGTCCGAAATGTCTATGAAGAGTTTAATCCCTGATTCTTCTTCTATAACCTTCTGTATTCCTTTTCCGAAGTCTTGACTGACATAAGTCACTTGTGTTATCATCGAAAGTATACCATCGCTTCTTAGCCAACTCAGACCGCGTTCAATAAACAACACATAAAAATCATACTTTCCTGTGGCGCTGTGAAATTTTTCCTTATAGATTTCTCTTTGTGCTTCATCACCCAAAGGTCCAATTGAACCCCTTAGAACTGCTCCCCAAGGTGGGTTTCCTATTACTATTGAGAACTCCCTTTCGCATAAATCTGCGTACTTTTTACTTCTAATCCAAGCCTCTTTGACTCTAGAGTTTACTTTAGGGTCTATTTTTTGGATAACAGGCTTATCGGCTAGTGAATCATGAGTTGCTATGTTGAATGCAAGAGAAAACTCAGGATACTTGTGTTTTACAGCAGCGTACATATCTATAACTTGGAACGTAAGGTTAATAGTCGTCAGAAAAGCCGCAAAAGGATTAATGTCTATACCATTTATGTTGTTGAGAATTGTCTCAAGTCTTTTCTTAAGCACAACCCACTCTGGTTGCCCCTTCTCCTTTTCATGGCAAGGCTTTTTGCTTTCCAAATGCTTTCTCAGCCTTGCAAGCGCTTCAACCAAAAAAGTACCGCTCCCACATGCGGGGTCCAAAAGAGTCTGCTTTCGGTTCCCTTACACTGATATATCTTAAAATGTTTACCGTCTTTAATTTCTTCTCCACACAATCCACACTTCATCCTTTCTTCCCCTCAATACATCATCGCCTAACTATTCGGCCATAAAAATTCTCAATGACTTTTTGTCCTTCTAAGTGTTCTTGACCCTTAATGCTAATTCGCTCTGGGTGGAATTGGACACCATAAAATGGTTTCTTTTTATGTTTAACAGTTTCGACTTCACATGAATGTGAATCTGCAAGTAATACTAAGCCAGCTCGGTCGAGACTGTCTTTTGTAACGTAGTCATAATGTGATTCAGCTAACAGAACTTTCTCGTTTTTTTCAAAACCAGCAAATATCTCGTCAGTTTCAACTACATTAACTTCTTCAAATACATCTTTCATTGGTGCAGAAAGCGATCCTACTTCACAGCCTAATGACCAGCAAAGCAATTGATGGCCAAAACATATGCCAAGAATAGGCAGATTGAAACATTTTACTGAGTCGATAACACCCTTAAACTGTTCTCTATGAGAAGTGGTTACTATTCGTGTTTTTGACCCACTTAAAATGATTGCGTCTATGTTGTCTTCAACTTCGTAACCAGCGTTGATTTCTTCAAATCTGACAGTGACAAGTTGGCTAACCTTCTTAACAGCACTGAGTAATTCCTCGATTTTTGCTTTTTTGTCCAAAGAACAGTTTATTACTAGAGAATTCATCATGTATCGTTAGCTCAAGTTATTTGTCTATGCTTCAGCCTTCACCAAAAATAAGCTTTTCTTTACCAAAGTCGAAACCTACAAAGAAAAGGGGAATTTCGGTAGAAATTACAGTCTGGGAACGGTAACTCCCGGGCTACATTAAACCCTAGTTAGGTCGGGCTTTTCTTCCTTTGGCGAAGCTCTCAATGTCAATAATTCTTTTATGCTTTGCGAAATCAAATATCGCTGCAATTTACCGTTTTTCGATTCAAGTGCCACCCGAGCGACCACATGCAAGTTTCTTTACCAAGCGCACGAGAGGGGATTCAAATCCGATTGCCCACGTTTTGGATGATCTTTGAGCTAAGGAAACAAATCCTTTTAATTCCATTTTCCTCATAATAACTTAAGAAAAGATGCGCTTATTATGGAAATGAAGATAAAAAAAGCGTTAGAAACAAGTAAACAGGTCATTAAAGATTGTTCTTTGGAAAATGGCGCTATTGTTGCAGCAAATTGTTTTAAGGATTATTTTCCAAAAGAAGCAAAGTACTACACGTATGTTTGGCCTAGAGATGCTTCATTTACTTGTGTGGCAGCAGATATTCTTGGAATTGACATTCAAGAAAAATTCTTTGATTGGTGCATTACTAGAGCAGAGGGGTTTCAAAATACTGGAGTATTCTATGAAAAATATTTCGTTAACGGGTTAAAAGCGGTTGAGAGGTTCCAACCAGATCAGACTGGTTCGATCTTATGGGCGATCTGGCATCATTTTAAAGATGATTTGACGCAAGCGCTCCGTTATAGAAAGCTTATCAGCAAAGCTGCTGATGGGATATGCAACAAATGGAAGAATGACCATTTTACCGTGGTTGCAAACGATTTGTGGGAAGAGAGATTAGCGTTCCCTGATTTGAAGGAAAACTGGACTTATTCTTTAGCTGCTTGTATCAGGGGATTAGAATGTGCGAATGCAATTATGCCTCGTAAAAGTTGGAGTGAGGTGGCTAATATGATGAGGAAAAGGCTGGAAAGTCACTATGAAACGTATTTCTTTAGAAGTTATGGCGAGCTGAGTGACAAGGGAATAGATGCTTCCGCCTTGGGGTTAGTCTACCCTTTTGAAATTTTTCCCCCCAACGATAGCAGAGTTGTTGCCACTGTTAAAGAAATGGAAAAAAAGATTGTGATTAATGGCGGGCTTCACAGGTATGAACATGATGAATATGACGGTTGGATGTACGAAAACACGGACAGAAAAAAAGGTGCTGGTGCATGGCCTCTTCTCAATTTTTGGATTAGTATCTACAACGCCAGAGTAGGTAACAGAGAAAAAGCACTTCAGTACTACAACTGGGTCCTGGACAAAGTTAACGGATTTATTCCTGAACAAATATTTGAAAACGACATTCAGGTTTCAGTGAGCCCTCTTTGTTGGAGCCACTCAATGTTCGTGATAGCCAGCAAAGAATTAAAATTTATTTAGAAATCCATTTTTTTAAAGCGTGGGCATCAACTAATTCGTCAATGTCGACTAGAGTTTTCTTTGTTTCTTCGATAACCTCAAGGTTCTGCTCGTAGATAGTTAAGGCATTTTCAGCGCCTTGCTTCTTATCCTTGCATGCGCGGTATGCGGTTAGCGTGGCATCGTAAACGTCTTTAACTGTCTTACCTAACACAGCCATGAACAAGCTCTCCTAACTGTTAGGTAAGAAAAGGACGCATTGAAAATCAAAAAAAGAGGAAAGGTTACGAGAGGCACTAAACTGCAACAAAATACCTCACCTCGGCCACTTTTCCATGCTTTATAGTGATTCAGTGCATGAAAACCCACGAAGATTAGCGTGAGTCCGAAATGCTAACCTCATTTGAGGTTAACATTGGTCGAAATCCCTTTTCGGGTAATGCCAGTCTGGAGTTCCTCGCTGGATGGCGACACAACAGCGTCACTAATAGCGTCATGGGCTCTGATGGGAAACTGATGGGAAAACACCGTTACGTTTGATTGAGAATGTTCACAGGAATGATTTGACGGATGCTGAGAAGGACACATTGTTTCTGGAATTGTGGAATCTAAGCGAATGCGAAACAAAGAAGGAGCTTGCTCTTTCCATGCTTACCTCGTTGTAAGTGAGGGTTTGCCTCTCTGCCAAAGGTTCTGAGCTGCAGTTCCTTTTTTCATTTTTCAGCCTTCTTTGCTCTCTCTTCGCGTTTATGAATGCGCCAATATTTTCTTATTTCTGGAGAATTTTTGAACTGTTTAGCGGTGTCCATGACTTTAACCCTTGATTGTAATTCTTACAAGTCAACATATAAAACCCGATGTATTATAATACAAAATCTTGAAATTATTGGAAAAAACACAAGAAATTATAGGCATCCAGCAACTATCGAAGCTATAAAAAGTACAATAACGCAGACAACTAATATTTTTTTAGTTGAAGACTTCATTTTTAATCTTTCCTTATGAAATAGTTTCGATCGTAACCCTAACTTTTTGTCC
>PKYH01000052.1 GCA_003133625.1 Candidatus Bathyarchaeota archaeon
AACGTTGGAAAGTTGACATGACAAATACCGAACTTCTTTATCGTTTCCAAATTATAATATAGTAGAGGATGAATCTTTTTTATAGGTTGCAGTAATTCACATTTTTTAAAACACGAGCATTCCCAGCATCCCTCATATTTCTTGTCGATGGCGCATGCTCGAATTTTGCAGCTAGCCTTATCTTCGTTTTCACGGCAAGGTCCAATGCACTCCAGCTTTTCAATTTCGTTTAGCACCTCTAAAAATTCAGGATATTTCTTGAATATGGGAATTGCTTCTGATTTCAGAGCAGTATACTTCTCAAAGTTAACATGTTCGAGTGATTTGTTAAATTCTTTTAGCGTTTCGAATAGGCGTTTGTTAGAGGGTACGCAATCTAAGCAGTAGAGTCCGCAAAAAGAAGTGAACCTTTTTTCAGTCATAATCGCATATTACAGCGCTGAAGGGAAATAAGATTTTGCCGATTTTGCCAAAAAGAAAAGGAGTGATTTTTAGTGGTGTTTCAGAGTTTGGATAGAATCGATAAGGCTGCAACTACTAAGAAGGCAATGCCCGTCCAGAAAAGGTCACCGCCCGTGAGGAAATACACGACGACAGCAACGAGAATTGCAGGAATCAGAACCAGAAACAGCTTTATGAGAATTACAATTATCACGCCAATTATGACTAGAATGATGAGGAAAGTAAGGTCAAATCCGGAGGGAAGTCCCAAGCTGCTTAGAATAGAATAAACTATCGCCATCAGAATTGCAGAATTCATTTTTAGTGAACCTCAAGAAAAAGTGTGTAGAAAGTAAGTAATATATTTTTGCTATGCACTTGTGGCGAAAAAAATTTAGGCGTTAATTTTTGATTTGATTCTTGGAATAACTTCTTTTTGCGTTTGGACAACACCGAACGTTGTTATTCTAAACTTTTCGTCAGCAGTCTTAAGCACCACGCCATTTTTAGCCAGCTCACCTAAACGTGTGCTAGTTATTTTGCCGCTTTTCCCAAGCTTCATCTGCAACTCATCTTTTGAAAGAGAGTCGCTGTTAACCATGCCTAGTTTATGCCCAAGGTGATAGGCTGTTAGCCAAATCGATAAAGTCTCATTATCCGTTAACTTGTTCTTAGGCACCAGCAAGCTTGCGCCGTCGCTTGAAAAAGCCGCTATGCCATTTAGGTCTTTGGCGAGCTGTTGAAGGTCGATGCTGAGCCAAAGTTTCTGGGCAATTTCAAATGAAGGAATAAAGTCTTTAAAGAACTTGTTTATCAGAAGCCAAGCTTCCTGTGGTTCAGCGGAAAACTGTTGCTCAGCTTCTTTATATTTGATTTGGACTTGGATTTTTTCTGGTTTTTCGCTCAACTCATTTTGCCTCTAAGCTTCGAGAGAACTTCTTCTTCAACCCATTTCTCGCCTTGAATTGTAAGCTTGAACTCCGGCTTATTCGGGTCTGGCTTGAACACTTGCCCTCGTTTAGTCATCTCATTCAATCGCGCGGGAACCATGATTTTTCTTCCGCTGGACTCCAAAAGCTTAGTTACTTGCGCTGCCGTGTTTTTTCGCTCTTCAGAAGCGTATAGAACTAAGCCGACTGCTTCGTAATGGGTTAGGTTTTCGCGTGTGACTATTACTGGGCCTTGGGTTGTGGTTTCAACGATGCCTTTTAACTGTGCTCCTGAAGGTGTTAGCTTGCTGGATACAAAGTCTGATAGTTTCTCAACAAAGTTTTCAGGAATAGTTTCAAACATGTCAAGGATTTCTTGGGGATTTTCGCCTTCGATGATGACTTCTCCGAAAGGAGTTTTTATGCGTGCTTCAATGCGTTTCATTTTACGGCTTCGCCTCTTACCTCATGTTATACTCTATGTTAAGCCTTTTTAGGATTTGCGGCTCAGCGCTGGTTTTTGCAGGAAAAACAGGATTATTTGAGGCGTTCCCTTAAGAGTTTGGCGACCAATTCAGGATTGGCCTTTCCACGGACTTCCTTCATTACAGCGCCCATAAGCATTCCGTAAGCGTTCTTACCCAACTTATCAACTGACTGCTTGTTAGCTGCAATTATGCGGTCAACAATCGACGCCAGCTCAGCTTCAGTGAACATTTTCAAACCCAAAGCATCAACGGCATCCTGCACACTTTTACCTTCATTCCTAGACAGCCAACTGAAAACGTCTGATATTGCTTCTTTGGCAAGCTCTCCTGAACCGACAGCCATGAAAATGCTTTTTATTTGGTCTTCTCCGACTTTCTCAACTTGGACGCCTTCACGTTTCAGAGCCTTCAACGTTTCAGTTAAAAACGCTGCCGCAGTTGAAGCTTGAACGGCAGTTTCCTTCGCTATGTCTTCGAAAAGAATGTTATATTCTGAGTCGGCAAGTTGCTTGGCTAACTTCTCATTCAAACCGTACTGTTTTATCAAGCGTGAGAGTTTCTTTTCTGCTGGTTCAGGCAGGTTCTTGCGAACTTGTTCTCTTATTTCGTCAGTTATCAATGTTGGCGGGATGTCGGTTTCAGGGTACATTCTTGCTGCACCCGGTCTTGGGCGCATGTACCGTGTTGTTCCATCATCTTTTGCAGTGCGAGTTTCAGCTGGAACACCTGTAACTGCTTCTTGTGCACGTTCAACAACGGCTTTTAAGGCATCCAAAACGTTTTCTGCTGTATCAGCCACGAAAACTACAGCATCCAATTCGCCTGCATCGACCGCTTTTTGCAATGCGCCTACTTCTTCAGCGGTGATACCGTAATTTGGCATTTCGTCAGTGTGGAATATTCCGCCAACTCTGCCCCAGAACTTTGCCCTGTCCGAAAGCTCGGTTCCAACGCGAAAGTCAGGCATAAGCTCACGTTTTAAGAGTCCACCGAACTTTGGCAGTTTAACAGCCATAACTTTCTGGTTTTTATCTACCGCTTTACGGATGACTTTGCATTTTGTTTGCTTGAAAACTTCTGTGATGTCAACAAAGGCTCCTTTTAAGTCCTCGGCTTTAACGCCTCTTTTTTGCAGTTCTTCTTTCACGTTGATTAGCCCTAGTTGGCGCTGAACTTCATACTCCACAACTTTCGAAATCAACTCAAGCTCTTGAACACCTTTAATCTCAATCAAAGCGCCATTTGGCAAGGACACGTTCAAGTCCTGACGTATCGTGCCTAAACCACGCATAACCTTGCCAGTATCACGTAGAATCCTGCCGATGGCGAACGCTACTTCTTGCGCTTCCATAGGCGAATAAATCACTGGACCAGTTGCAACTTCAATAAGCGGTATTCCTAAGCGGTCAATGCGGTAGCGAATGGTTTTTCCTTCATTTTCCGTTCCAGTTTTGCGTGCCGCATCTTCTTCAAGGCTTGCTGCTTGGATCGGGATTGTTTTTTCTCCGATTTTTATCCATCCGTCTAAGGCGATGATGCAGGTGCGCTGGAAACCCGTGGTGTTGGATCCGTCTATGACAGTTTTACGCATGACATGAACCTCATCAACGGGTTGAGCATTCATCATCAATGAAGCTGTTAAAACCACTTCTACTGCATCCATGTTTAATGGGTGTGGAGGTTCCTCATCCATCTCGACGAGGCACGCGCTTTTTTTGTTGGCTTCGTAGAGGATTTTTACGCCTTTTAGGAATTCAAAATAGGCTGCTGGGTCAATTTGGCCTAGTTCGCTTTGAGTTGGTCTCAGCCTGCGCAGAAAAGTAATTTCTGGCTCTTCCTTGAAGAGTTCAGGTGGGCAGCTGCAGAACAGTTTTGTTTTAGCGTTTAATTGCTGGTGAATTTCTAAACCGACTTTTAACCCTACTTTAGCGTAGTCAATTGCCAACGGTTTTTTCTCCTCCTTCAAAGATGTTTTCTTGAGGAAGCGTTCTCGGCGAGAATTCTCCTGCAATGTTAGTTTTCAGAAGCTTAATGGCTTCTTTTGCATCGTTGGTTTGTCCTAAAACCCACATGAGTTTAACAAGCGCTGTTTCAGGGAACATGTCATCCAATGGGATTACACCGAAGGATAACAAATCTCTGCCTGTATCATACACGTTCATGTTGACACGTCCCCAAATGCATTGGGAAGCCAACGCAACGACGACGCCTTTTGCCACAGCGTTTTTGATGCTGTCAAAGCAGTATTTGCTCACGTGACCCAAACCTGAACCTTCAAGCAAAATGCCCTTTGCGCCTTTGTCAACATAATAGTCGATGATTGCTGGGTCAAGCCCAGGGTAAAACTTGATTAAAGTGGCTTTTTCGCTGAAATTTGGTTTGAGAACCAGCTTTTTGGTGGCGTCGCGATGCTGGTACTGGTTTGTTAGCATGGTTATTTGTTGGTCTTTTACTTTGGCGATTGGGAAGCCGTTGATGGATTTGAATGTGTCTCTTCGGCTCGTGTGGCATTTGCGGACTTTTGTTCCCCTGTGAAGGGCAATAGCGGTGTCGGAAACGTTTTCATGCATTGCTAAGGCTACCTCGGCGAACGGTGCCTCTCCAGCGGCTTTCACTGCGCCAATCAGGTTTGTTGCTGCGTCACTGCTCGGTCGGTCAGAAGAACGTTGAGCGCCAACAACTACTACTGGAACAGGCAGGTTTTGCAATGCGAAGCTTAAGGCAGCTGAAGTGTAAGCCATCGTGTCTGTGCCATGTGCAATTACCACGCCATCTACGCCTTCTTGTATGCGTTTCGCTACTGTTTCTGCTAGTTCTTTCCAGTGCTTTTGGGTTATGTTTTCACTGTATAAACTAAAAACAATCTCCGTGTCAACTTGAGCAACATCTGAAAGTTCAGGAACAACACCGTAGAGGTCGCTTGCGGAAAGCGCGGAGCGTACTGCTCCTGTGCGGTAGTCAACTCGGCTGGCGATTGTTCCGCCCGTGCTCATTATCACAACATGGGGCAAAGCAGGGTTCTGTTTTGGCAGGGGTGGCGAAGCGAAGGCGGGTTTTGTTCCTTTTCCAATTTTTTCAATTTTAACGTCTGGTGTTATGCGGATGCCTATGTTGTAGCCGCTTTTCATTTTAACGATGACGACGGTGCCTTCGCCTAGTTCTGAGCGTGGAATAAGGATGCCTTCGTAGGTTTTGCCTTTGCTGGTGACTCGTATGATGTCGCCAACATCGCAGTCTGCTTTTTTTAGGGCTTCTAACGCGGAGCCCTTGTAACCTGAATTTTCAAGTTGACTCATGGTTGGTTCTCCAGTTTTTTGGATACGTAAACTCCATCACGCGCGTAACCGAAACGCATGTAATACCTTCTTGTTCCTAATGCACTTATAACTAAAAGCTTTTTCAAATCATAATCCTCACGTGCCATGCGTTCAGCTTCTTTTAGCAAGTCTGCGCCATAGCCTTTATGTTGCCACGCGGTTGCCGAGTGTTTTCCTACTGGGACGAGTGGACCGTAAACGTGAAGTTCCCGCACAATGGCGGATGGTGCAGCGGTGATTTCTGGCCTATGAGCCTTTGCTGAGGGAACGCGCAAGCGTAAGTAGCCTATTAGAATTTTGTTTTCTTGGTCTTCGGCTGAAATGAAGATTTCTTTGCCTTCAGAAGCCTCATAGCGAAGGGATTGGATTTTGACTTTTTCCATGTCTGGCTTCACGTGATCAACCGCCATTCTGTGTCCAACTTCTCTGCAACGGATACATTGGCACTTGTCGCCTTGCGCCTTGAGTTGCTCATGGACAAGTTGGCGAAGGTTGCTTTTTTTAACGCCAGCCAAAATAAGTCTTGCTGGAATGTCGCGTTGAACACGCATTACTCTTACCCATGGCGGGATGAATTTTTTGATTTCAGCGATGAGAGCTACGGCTTGTTCTGTTGTGTAGGGTTTGTAGGTGCCTTTTTGGTACCAGTCGTGGGCTTTTGTGCCTGCTATGCATAGGCATGGGTAAATTTTTATCATGTCCGGTTTGAAGGCTGAATCTGTGAAAACTCGTTTGAACGCGGCAATGTCTTTTTGCGGGTTGGAACCTGGCATTCCAGGCATTAAGTGGTAAACGATTTTTAATCCTGCATCTTTTGCGATGCGTGTTGCTTCTTTTACGTCGGCTACGGTGTGGGTTCTGCCGACTAAGCGGTAAATGTCATCATCAGGGTT
>PKYH01000107.1 GCA_003133625.1 Candidatus Bathyarchaeota archaeon
CAAATAATAGGGACTAAGGTCTATTTTTTATATCATGGTTTTTAGGGTTTGGGTTTTGTGAAAATGATCCAAATATGCTCGAAATAGGTTTCAGCTTATCTTGTGGATTGGTTTAGGGTTGATTGACATTTATTTTTTAATTGCTTCTGCAGTCATTCTTTTGAGGAATTCTTTAATGCCTTCTGGTTGACCGTAGACTACTAGGCGTCCGTCCTTTTGCGGGTTGACTGTGAGGTTTAGTTCTTGAGCAAGCTGCTTGAGCCTTTCGGGTGGAAGACTTTGGATGGGTTCGACGCGAATCCATTTTTGGCCTCTAGGAACGCCTAAAATAAACTTGTCTTCTTGTTCTTTTACTTCACAGACTTCGCAAATAGCTGCTTCCAACCTTCTAAGCCATTCGTCAACGCGTTCGGAGCCAAACGTTTTTTCTGCTTCAGTGATAAGGTATCCTTCAACGTTTGCAAGGTACTCTTCAACTTTCTGTGTTACTTCTCCCGTGCTGCCCTCTGCCTGCGAAATGTTAATCATTAGTTTGGCAGATTTCAAATCAGTCATAACATTGGGCGGTATAGTTACTCCTTTTTTCCTGAGCTCAATTATTATGTCCTCAAGGATTCTCCATGTAGCCGTGTAACCCATGACTTTTTCCTCACCGTCTAGTTAAGCCTAAGTGACTATAAAATGTTAATCTTGGTTACCCAACAACAAAACACTAGCAACTCAGGTTATCCAATAAGAATAAACAGGCAATTTCTCACCAAATTCCTTCTTAAGAAACTCCCTTATGTCATCGTCTTCTATGCAGCGGGTTCCACTTGCATCCACATGAATGGGAATTCCTGTTTCCCTAAGCGCATTTCCTTTCGGGAAATCAACGTAAACATAGTAGTTTTTCGCCGGAATGATAAGCCGTAAACTGGTAAACTCTCGGCTCTTAGAAATGCCAGTTTGCTCAATATTGTAGACTATTGAGTCCGGTTTTAACTCGTTAACTAAACGTTTGAATTCTTCCCACTTGTTTACGCGGACTAGTCTATCGCTCAAAACTTAATCGCCTATTTCTCTTCTTTTTCAAGTTCCCGCATGGTTTTTGCCATTCGAGTATTCTTTGAACTATCCTTTGGCTCCAAGAGCTCCCTGACAAGGTTGAATTGCCGCTGGTAAATGTGACAGTTTTTTGAATGAAAAATTAGTTTGCCAGTTTTCAACGAAAGATTCCCACGCTCATTAATCTCAGAAACAAAAGCCTCGTTGAAAAGCTGCAAGCCCGCGATGTTCGCTGGCAAACCCGCATACGCATCCCAAGAGCGGAAATAGCAAGTTAAATGCATTTGGCCATCTAGGATTTCGGTGTCAATTAGGCTTAGGCATGGCGGTTCATGGCGCTCAGTGGTGCCTGGACGGAACTTTTTGATGTCCTCGGGCAGCCTGATTACCATTGTGACCTGCCTGTCCCTCTGCTCCTCCACATACCTCTTTACGGCTTCCTCAATCTGGTTGACAGGATAGTTGAGCCTGCTGCCATACGTGTAGGTTTCATCCTGTTTCTCCCCACACCAAAGATACTCCAACGCGTAACCTTGAACGTACTTGATATCGCAAGGCGCCTTATCACTGACAAGCGGCCTGTTCTCTGGGTGAGCAATCTCAATGGAGAGATTTAGCTTCTTGGTTTCGGTTTCTTCTGAGCCAAACCCCACTCGGAAAATGTCCCCTTCACTCCATATCTGGCTTAACGTTTTGAACCAAGCGTCAGGGCAATCGAACGCTGTAATCTTAACATGCTTCATAGTAAAGTCTCCAAGACGCTGAATAATGTCTAGTCATTTTGAATATAAGTTTACCACTTAAAAACTACCAAACAAAACTTGACCAAAAAGAGAACACAAGCTGCGTTTTTTAAAAAAACAAAAAGGGAAGAAGGTTTTGGGTTTTTAGTAGGGCATTCCGCCCATACCGCCCATTCCACCCATGCCGCCGCCCATTCCGCCTGGAGGCATCGGTGGCATTTTGCCGCCGCCTTTAACGCTGATTAAGTCGTCGATTTTCAGTATCATGTTTGCTGCTTCAGTGGCTGACTTTATGACTTGCTGTTTCACGCGCAGTGGCTCAATAACCAGCAGGTCGTACATGTTTTTGATTTTGCCAGTTGAGACTTCAATGCCGAAGTATTTGCCGTCTGGTTTCTCGTGTTCTGCTCGGAGCGCTACCATGATGTCTATGGGGTCTAAGCCTGCGTTCTCCGCCAGTGTTAGCGGGATTGCTTCGACTGCTTCTGCGAAAGCTTCTACTGCCAGTTGCTCTCGTCCGCCGACTTTAACTGCGTAGGCTCGTAGGTTTTTGGCTAGTTCTGCTTCTGGTGCGCCGCCGCCTGCAACGATTTTGCCGTCTTCAATAGAGTTTCTTACAACGCTTAAACCATCATGTAGTGAGCGTTCTGCTTCGTCGATAACGTTATTGGATGCGCCTCGGATGACGATGGTTACGGCTTTGGGGTTCTTGCAGTCGCGTACATAAATGAGTTTGTCATCACCGATTTTGACTTCTTCGACCTTTTTTGCTTTGCCGAGGGCGTCAGCAGTCAAATCCTTGATGCTGGCAACGATGCTGCCGCCTGTTGCTCTGGACAGTTTTTCTATGTCGCTGCTGCTTACGCTTTTAACTGCTAAAACTCCAGCTTTGCCTAAAAAGTGCAATGCCATGTCGTCGATACCTTTCTCGCAGAAGATAACGTTCGCGCCTGACTTGGTAACTGAGTTAACCATGTCTTTGAGCATACGTTCTTCTTCGTCGAGGAAAAGTTGCATTTGATCTGGGCTTTCAATGTTTATTTTAGCATCAAACTCTGTTTTTTCAATCTCCATCTTGGCGTTCAGTAAAGCGATTTTGGCGCCGTCAATGAACTTTGGCATTTGTGAGCTTGCAACTTCCTTGTCGATAACCATGCCTTTGACAAGTTCTGTTTCATCTAGGCTTTTGCCATGCTTCTTAACGACTTTAATTAGGTCTATGTCCGCTTTGTATTTGCCGTCAACTTTCTCTGACACCTGTTTAACTGCTTCAACAATTATTTTTGCAAAGTGGTCTTCAGCAACGCTAACGCCTTTGCTAGACAAGGATGTGATTGCTACATCCCTTAGGGTTTTATCATCATCTATCGAAATGGGAATTGCGATTTTATCCAAAATTTCCTGAGCTTTCTCGCTAGCCTTCTTGTAACCCTCAATTATAACTGTGGGATGTACGTTTTTGTCAAGCAAGCCTTCAGCTTTTGAAAGTAACTCTCCAGCCAAAATCACTGCGGTTGTTGTTCCGTCACCAACTTCGTTGTCTTGAGCTTTTGCAACTTCCACAAGCATTTTTGCCGCTGGATGCTGAACATCAAGCTCTTTCATTATAGTTGCGCCGTCATTAGTTATAGCAACATCGCCCATACTGTTAACGAGCATTTTATCCATGCCGCATGGACCAAGCGTGCTTTTTACTGCTTCAGCCACTATCTTTGCAGCCATGATATTGTTTTTTTGTACTTCGCGACCGGTTGTTCTGCCTGTACCTTCTCTTAATACTAGAACTGGGACTGTTCCTCCACCTGTAGACATATTTTTCACCAAATATTTCCTTTTATGAGTTATTGAATTCTAAACGGAACAATTAAACATTTAGATATAAGTTTTTCCCAGCGACAACACTATAACTAATTAATAATTCCAAATAACATGAATGCTTAGAAACTAAATGCTGAAGCTGTTAGCTTTTTGTTTCACCCTCTCTCGTCTAGTTTTACTCGCATGATCTAGTACGGATGATCTAGTAAAGTGGTGCGATATTATGTCTTTGATGAAGCCGAGAGTTAAAGGCTGGGATAACTGGAAAATCGGTATTGCTGGCGCACCGATAAAAATCAACGAGGGTTGGCTAGTAGTTTATCACGGGGTAAGCGTGGAGCGGATGTATTCTTTAGGCATTGCTATGCTTGATGGGGACCAGCCTGAACAGGTTCTTTACCGCTCGAAAAAGCAAGTTTTAGCTCCAAAAGAAGATTATGAACGCTTTGGAAAAGTTCCCAATGTTGTTTTTAGCTGCGGCAACGTTATTTTAGATAATCGGCTTTTTGTTTATTATGGTGGAGCTGACAGCGTTCTATGCGTTGCCACCATAAACTTAGATGAGCTGCTTTCTTTTATCTCAATTTTTTATTTTTCTGCTTTGATTATGTGGTAGCCTGATGCTTTGCGAAGCCTATTCATCACGGCTAAACCAAGTCCTTCAGAAGGCACTCCTTCAGCAATTATAACGTCAACATTTTCTGCATCAACTTCCCTTAATAAACGGAATAGGTTTTGGGCAACAACTGCCAAGTTGAAGCGGCT
>PKYH01000079.1 GCA_003133625.1 Candidatus Bathyarchaeota archaeon
ATGGTGAGCCCTATGCCTTCTTCCTCGTTCAAAGCAGCTATAATAACTTGCATCGAGAGGATACCCTGCATTTCTCCTTTCTCCACTAAATCAGCTCTCTTTAACAATAATATCTGTTAATGAACTCTTATTAAAACGATATGGCAAAAATGGAAATATATCAACACTTTCAACCTTAACTTTTTATTCCGCATCAGGCTCTCGACAATCCTGTTCAGGTTAGGTTGCATACTTCTGTTCTGGAGTCGGCACAAAGACGATTAGCTCTTTCTGAACAGACAATTTTGGTTTTGGTCTTGTCGATTCTCTTTTGGATCCTACCCAATAAAGACCCCAGCCAATACACCAGAGAAAGACGGCTATTGGCATTAGCAGGAAGGATACGGCTCTGTTTCGCCTTCGCATAAGTTGCTATCGGCGCAAACGACTAATAAGAATTCATAACACGTATGTATATATACCCCCATCATAATCCCAGTTCCTCTCGGTCAATTCTAGTCAATTTTAGCAGCAACTAGTTTCACATATAGCGTCCGTATATGAATCAAAATGCTTAAACAAATCAATTTCGAACCTCCGAAAACTACCCTCAACATGAACATAACAAAAAACCAAAATAGTTAACAATCAAGAAAAAACTTTGATTTTCCAGAAACCTCAGACAAACCTGATCACAAAGCTGATCACAAAGCTGCCCAAGAACTACATGAACATATTATCCATGGCCTGACTAGGTTAACTGTCTGGGCATAATTCATCTAAAACTTTTCTTGTGGTGATTACACAGTTTAATCGTTTCTCCAAATGCTTGTTCATTTTACAGTAATTTTTGTAAGCATTTAGGAAATCATGCCCTTTGTTAGTAAGCGTATAACATTGTCGTTCTCGTTCAAAACTTATTAGTGATGCTTCAAGAATTTCAGATAAATATTTCATTAAGACCTTGTAGCTCAAGTTGGCTTTGAACATTATCTGCGTTTTTTTGGCATCTGAACTGACAACTTCAAGTATGTCAGCTATTATGTTATGTCTATGTCTATAATTACCCAAGATGCTTCCCTCAAATAACTTTGAATAACGTGAGTATGGAAATGGTTGAGAATGTTGATGATTTTTAGTTAGCTATGAAAAAAACTATTTGTGGAGCCAGCCTCTGCCGCCTTTTTTAGGCTGCTGTCGCCTTTCAGTTTTCTCAGCGAGGTAAACCTCAGCACGCCTCCTTTTGCGGGGCTGTTTTGTAATTTGAGTTTTGACAAATTTATTCCATCCTCCGACTGCCTGGCTTGGAGGAATGTATCTTTCAGCGTTTTCTATTTGGTGTTGTTGTAGGATGTCTTTGAAGTTTAATGCTAGGTAGTCTCTTGTTGCATGGATGATTGTTCCTCTTTCAACATATAGAATTGAATAGTCGTGGGTGGCTATGCCTTCGGCTCGGACTTTGTCATCAACTCTTTCTTGCCAGAGTTTTTTCCATTCTGTTTTAAGTTCGTCAACTAATGCTTTTTGGTCCATAACCATCCCTATTCAATTCCCTCCCTGACAGGAGCGGATAAGAACCTTAGTCGATATGCTGGTTACTCCTTTCTCCCTTTTGGCTCGCTCTCTCCCCAGAGCACTTGCTTAAACAGTGCTACATCAAGGTTATATAAATTATATTCTCTAGAAGAAAACTCTTTTTTTTCTATTTCAACAACCGTTTTTATCTATACAATACGCTAGGTTGACTAGTCAACTGCGGTCGTGTGCTTGTTCCAAGCGATTGCTGTTGGTGTTAAGAAACGCAAGCTGGTTGGATGATGACTTTTTAATGTTTGATGAGGAGTAAAAAAGGGTGTTTTGATGTTAATTGGATGTTATTGGGTTATAAAATCGATAAAAAAACTCTGCGAAATTGAATAGTTACCTAAAAAGTTAAACATTTTCCCTTCTGTTGCTTCCTTGACGTTTAGAAAATAGCGCGTGAAAAAATATGGCTCCACTTATTTGAAGGCAAAATGAACTTGTGGTTAGTGTATCTTGTTCATTTCTTGTTTCTTTAGGTGGATGGCTGCAACGGTTGCGTTAACATTCTTTTCTTCAACAACCAGTATTATTTGTGAGGTGTGAGGAGCAAAGATGCCGCGTTTAATGTTGATGCCTGATATTGCGCTGATGGCTAGTGAAGCTACGCCTGGAGAATCCTTCATTCTGTCGCCGATGAGGGTGACTACGCCTAAGCCGTATTCTACCTTCATGTTTTCGTCAAAGCCCTTCAGTTTTTCCTCGTTTTTCTTTAAGAAGTCTGAGTCTAAGAAGAGGAAATCGCGAATCCTTTCCCCAGTCTCCATAGTTTCGGCGCCTAAATCCATGAAGTCGTTTCTTCTTTCCCATATTCTCAAGGAATCTTCCAGCGACCTGCTTTTCTCATCATTCATTGACAGGATCGCGCAGCCGGATTTGCCTGTTAAGCATTTCACTATTTCTCCTCCGCTTGTTTCAGACTCAATTACCGAGTACATTTCAGGCTCGTCGATTGGCACCACCATCAATGGTTGCATGAAGCGTCTGGCCATGGCGATTGCTGGGCTCTGTACTATTTTCATACCCATCATTGAAGCTTTATGAGCCTCATTATAAGTAAGCGCCTTAACATGCTTAGTCTTCTGTCCACGCACCACTTTCGGGTCAGCACTTTGTACTGGTAAATCTTTGTACAATAGTGTTTCAGTTGAGTACAAATCTTTCAAGAGGCAGGAAGTGAAAACCGCCGTTAAATCCGAACCGCCTCTGCCCAATATGGTTTCAAGACCATCAGCTGTAACCCCTAAGAAGCCTGCTAAAAAAACTATTTTGCCGTCTTCCAGCGGTTCGATTAATGTATGGATTCTTTTTTTGCTTAACTCGTAATTCGGCATGGCATCCTCAAAATTGTCGTCGGTCACAATGGGCCAATCTTGCAGCGAGACACTGCAAGAGTCTAAGCCGTGGCTTTTCAAAATGTTATCTGCCAACTTGGACATGGCGAGTTCCCCACCTAAAGTGAGGATTCTTGCCTTAATGTTGCCGCTGAAACGTTTATTAACCGAGTCAAGAGTAGCCTCTGTTAACGCCTTGTAATTAGCCAATTCATTTACCGCTTGCTCATGCCATTTGCCTTTAACGTGAGCCTTCGCAATTCGTTCATAAACTTCAAAAACAGGCTCCAGAGGAAGCGGTGTTGACTGCGCATAGGATTCACCTATCCCTATAAGCGCGTTAGTGCAGCCCATAGGTGCTGAAAAAACAACGATTGGACCAAATCGGTCTTTTTCGTTGATTTCTTTTATCCGTTTTATGATTTTTGGGATTCCTTTGCCTTTCGCGTCTAAGAGGCTACCGCCGAATTTTGCTACTGAAAGAGCCTTGAAAGCGCATTCCACCTAATACGAGTTAGCAATCAAATCTAGCTTTAATAATTTTCTAAATCCTGCATTGTTAGGACATTATTCGTAATTAAAATCATCTGCCGATTCCGTGGGCGGTTGTTTTTTCCCAATCAAAAACGTTGCCCATAATGTGACCCCAATAACGGCTGCGGCAGCTACTGCCCCTAAAGGATACATGTTACTTTCAGAAACTGCGCTGGGGTTGATGGAAGCAGCTGACGCTGGAAAAGGCTCCGTTGTTTCGTACGGTATAGGTATCGGTGCAGGCGTTGGTTTTGGAGAAGGAATAGGTGAAGGCGAATAAGTGGGGGTCGGCGTGGTCGTAGGATTAGCTGGTTGAGGTGTGGGCGCTGGGTTTTCTGTTGGTTGAGGCGTTGGTGACTCTGTTGGAGATGGAGACGGGGTCGGGGATGGCATTGGAGTTGGAGATGGTGTTGGAGTGGGCGTTGGAGTGGGAGTAGCGGTTGGTTTAGGGGTTGGCGTCGGTGATGATGAAGGCGTAGGAGTGGGCGTTGGCGATGGCGTGGGCGTTGGTGTAGGGGTTGGGCTCGGAGTAGGGCTTGGCGTTGGGGTTGGCGTAGGGCTGGTGTTGGACTTGGGGTCGGAGTTGGTGAAGGAGTTGGAGTAGGGGTTGAAGTTGGCGTTGGAGTGGGAGTTGGATCAGCCAATGGTGCTTGCTCTTGGTCAGCTAAAACCGTGAAATCGATGTTGTTTCCTAGTTTGCCATTATCTGCGTGTATTGTGTTAGGGTATTGTAGTATAGGGTAATGTGGGTTGGCAGTTTATAATTAACAAAACTCGCTACCTGTGTTTCTGCTGCGAGCAGCATAACTATCGTTAAAAATAAGATTACTGCGAAATAGGAAGCCTTGAGAACACGTGTTTTCTTAACCATTTTTGTCAATCTCTAAACTTAGAGGCTCTCTTTAGCTTGATTAGCGAAAAAGTAAACAATTGAGGTAAGCTGTGCTTTGTTCATAAGAGTTTATCAAAAATAAATATCCTTGTGGATTCAGTGCAGAACCAACATGCGTAATTAATCTTGTTAATGGTTTATGGAAAAAGAAAAAGGAAATAAGC
>PKYH01000063.1 GCA_003133625.1 Candidatus Bathyarchaeota archaeon
TAGCCTATTTTTAAGATAGAACATTTCTAACTTATGACTGAAAAACTTATATTCTTTAGAGCTTACCTTTCCCAGCAATTCAAGAGTGAAAGAAATGTCAGAAACAAGTTTACCTTTCAATGAGAAGTATAGCCCAAGTAACGCAAAAGTTTCTTCTGGAGAAAAACGAAAAAAGGAATGGGAAGAATCGTTAAAGAACCCGCAGGAATACTGGTCAGAAAAAGCCAAAGCCATCGACTGGTTCAAACCCCCAAGCAAAGTCTTAGATGACTCCAACCCACCGTTTTACAAGTGGTTCCCCGACGGCGAACTAAACATTTCCTACAACGCCCTAGACAGGCACGTAAAAAGTAACCGCAAAAACAAGCTTGCCTACATTTGGGAAGGCGAAATGGGCGAAGTAAAAACTTACACATACTACCAACTATACCGCGAAGTAAACGGACTTGCAAAAGCACTAAAAGACTTCGGCGTCAAAAAAGGCGACCGAGTCGCAGTTTTCCTCCCTGTTATCCCTGAGTTGCCAATAACTTTGCTTGCAACAGCACGGATAGGCGGAGTTCATGCAGTAGTCTTTTCAGGATTCAGCGCTGAAGCATTAGCTGACCGAGTTAACGATTGTGGAGCAAAAATCCTAGTTACAGCAGATGGATCCTTCCGACGAGGAAAACCAGTCTCTATCAAAGACAACGCAGACCGCGGATTACCGAACATGCCAAACATTGAAAAAGTTATTGTTGTCAAAAGAACTGGCCAAGCCGTTCAGATGAAGGAAGGTAGAGACGTATGGTACCATGACGCTCTTGCAAGTGCAGGCGCAAACGCCTACGTAGAACCAGAAAGCCTGAAATCCACAGACCCGCTATTCATCCTTTACACTTCTGGAACAACAGGCAAACCAAAAGGCGTACAGCATGGTACTGGAGGCTATCTTGTTTGGGCTTACTGGACGCTGAAGTGGGCTTTTAACCCAACTGACGAGGATATTTTCTGGTGTGTTGCTGACATTGGATGGATTACCGGTCACACATACAACGTTTATGCACCGTTAAGCATGGGCATCACCGCGTTCCTTTTCGAGGGCACACCTGATTATCCAGCGCAAGATCGATGGTGGGACATAATTGAAAGGCATGGTATAACCATCCTCTATGGCACACCAACCGCTGTCAGAATGTTCATGAAATTCGGTGAACAATGGGTATTGAAACATGACCTCAGCACTCTACGCATCCTGGGCACTGTCGGTGAACCCATAAACCCTGAAGCGTGGAAATGGTACTACCGTGTGGTCGGTAAAGGAAAACTTGCCATAATTGATACTTGGTGGCAAACAGAAACCGGCGGATTCATGATTTCCCCAGCATCAGGGATAGAACTCACGCCTCTCAAGCCAGGTTCAGCAACATTCCCATTGCCATCCATCAACGCTGATATCTACGATGAGAAAGGACAGCCCGTCCAAGCAGGCACTAAAGGTGTTTTAGTGATCAAATCACCATGGCCAGGAATGCTCCAGACACTTTGGAAAGACTCAGATCGCTTCAAGCAGACGTACTTTGGCAGGTGGCCAGGAATCTATTACTCAGGCGACTACTCAGTCCGAGACCCTGACGGCTACTTCTGGCTACTTGGCAGAGCAGATGAAGTTCTCAAAGTTGCAGGGCACCGCATAGGCACAGTAGAACTTGAAAGTGCATTGGTTGCGCACCCAGCAGTCTCTGAAGCAGCAGTGATGGGCAAAGAAGACGCAGTGAAAGGCGAAGTTCCAGTAGCATTTGTAACATTACGAAGTGGTTTCACGCCATCCGATGAGCTCCGTGCTGAACTAATAAAGCACATTAGAACCACGATAGGTCCAATAGCCACTCCAGACGCCATTGTCATGGTTAACAAGCTGCCGAAGACACGAAGCGGCAAAATAATGCGCAGGCTACTCAAAGCAGTACTGGTTGGAGCACCACTCGGCGACACGTCAACACTTGAAGACGAAGGCTCAATTGAAGACATAAAAGCAACATACAACGACCTGCGAAAGCAACTCACTAAATAAAATTCTTTCTTCTTTTATTTTTTCAATTTTCTTAATTACTTTAAACAAGAAATAAGAAAGTTAGTTAAAAGTTCATAAATTGTGTTCCATTGGGCAGCCAGCCTGTACTTACTCCTATTAATGAAAGCACAAGAACGATAAGGAACAATATTACAACTGCTATGATCACCGCTACTATGCTTATTGCTAAAGCTTTCAGCCATCCGCAATCAAAGAAATGCTTCACCAAAGCCAACCAAATAACTAACAGTATGAGGTACGACAGTATAACNNCATAAGGCATGGGTGAACTTGGCTTTTTTGCCTGCTAGCAGTCTTCCTGAAATCCAAAGAACCGGCGCGATTATGATGATGTTAGCGATGATAGTTACTATTAGGCCTAGCAATAACGGATCTAAATTGAGTGTTGCCATTCTTTCCCCTCGTTAGAATTTTTCAGAAGTATCTCTGGTACAGCTTAAATATTTTATGTTAGGGCTAACTCTGCAGAGTGCAGTTGCTATAGGCGTTTAGAAATGGAATTTTCGGTTTTTCGCTTGCACATCTGTGTTGAACTCTGTTGCTAATTGTTCAATAAGTGCCCTTTGCTGGGGTGTAAGCTTTTCAGGAACCGAAATTCCTATGCGCACAAATAAGTCGCCCTTGCCGTATGCCCTGAAACGCGGCATACCTTTGCCCCTCAGCGTTATGACTTCGCCTGCTTGTGTTCCTGGATGAATCTTAACGGTTGTGGGTCCATCAAGGGTGGGAAGGGTTATTTCAGCGCCTAATGCTGCTTGCGGATACGTAATTATGGCTACGTACCAAATGTCGTCTCCTTCCCGCATGAATTGCAGGTGAGGCTTAACGTGAACGACAACATAGAGGTCGCCTGCTTCGCCACCGTTGGGCGCCATCTCTCCTTCCCCTCTTAACCGTAGCTGGTAGCCTTCGTCTATGCCCATTGGAATGCGGACGCTGATTTTTCTTCGTTTCCTAACTAGTCCTGAACCGTGACAATTACTGCATGGCATCTCTATCAGTTTGCCTTTTCCCCTGCATGTTGGACAAACTGTAACCTGCACGTACATGGCGAAGCTGCTTTTGCGCATGTTTTGGACTTGGCCAGAACCACCGCATCTTGGACAAACTTTAGCCGTGGTGCCTGGGCTTGCGCCTGAGCCGCCGCATACATCGCATCTTTCGGTTCGGGGGATTTCGATTTCTTTTTCGGTTCCCTTTGCTGCATCTTCTAGAGTTATTTCAAGGTCATAAGCTAAGTCTTGGCCTATGTTGCTTCTTCTTTCGCCGCCGAATCCTCCTCCGCCGAAGAAAGTTCGGAAAAGGTCGCCGAAGCCCATATCTCTAAAAATGGAGTCAAAGTCGGCGCCTCTGAAAATGTCTTCTGAAGTGTATCTTTGGTCAAAGCCTGAATGGCCAAGGGTATCGTATTGTTGTCTTTTTTGGTCGTCGGAGAGAACAGCGTAAGCTTCAGAGATTTCTTTGAATTTTTCTTCTGCGCCTAGTGACTTGTTTCGGTCTGGATGATACTGCATTGCCAGTTTTCGGTAAGCGTCTTTGATTTGGTCTTTTGATGTGTTGCGTTGTACGCCTAGAACTTCATAGTAGTCTCTTTTTTCAGCCATTAGTTTTTTACCGCTAAATTAAACATTTTTTACTTTACTTTGTAGTCTTCTGAATCAACCACTTTCTCTTCACTTGGACCTTCAGGACCGCCGCTTGGAGGTGGTTGGGGTCCTGCTCCTGCTTCTGGTTCTTGGCCTGGTTGTTGCTGTCCCTGCTGTTTAGCGTATTCTGCTGCTGCTTGCTGGTAAACTATGGTGCCGACTTCCTGCAGAACCTTTTGGAGCTCGTCGGATTTTGCTTTAACCTGTGTCATGTCGTTGCTGGCTAATGCGTCTTTTAATGCTGCTACGGCTGCGTCGATTTTGCCTATTTGTTCTTGTGTTATTTTGCCTGTGAGGTCGGTTTTTGTTTTTTCTGCGGTGTAGACTAGGCTGTCAGCGTTGTTTCGTATTTCTGCTTCTTCACGTTTCTTTTTATCTTGATCTGCGAATTGTTCGGCGTCTTTGATTAATCGTTCTTTTTCTTCTTTCGATAGCTTCGTGGATGCGGTTATGCGTATTTTTGATTCTTTTCCTGTGCCGCGGTCTTTGGCGGTTACGTTTAGGATGCCGTTGGCGTCAATGTCGAAGGTTACTTCTATTTGCGGGACGCCTCTTGGTGCTGGCGGCAAGTCTACGAGGTTGAACATGCCTAATGATACGTTGTCTGATGCCATTGCTCGTTCTCCTTGAAGCACGTGGATGGTTACTGCTGTTTGGAAGTCTGCTGCTGTAGTGAAAACTTGGCTTCTCTTGGTTGGGATGGTGGTGTTCTTTTCCATTACGCGGGTGAATACTCCGCCCATGGTTTCAACACCGAGCGATAAGGGTGTAACATCAAGTAATAGTAGGTCTGTGACTTCGCCTGTTATGACTGCGGCTTGGATGGCTGCTCCTATGGCAACGCATTCCATGGGGTCAAGACCGCGTTCAGGTGCTTTGCCTAAGATTTGCTCAACAAATCTTTGTACAAGTGGCATTCTGGTCATTCCGCCGATGAGAATAATTTTATCGATGCCTTGCGGCGTCAGTTTTGCGTCTTCAAGAGCTTTCAGAATGGTGGGTTGAGTTTTTTGAACGATTGGTTGCGCTAAAGATTCAAGTTTTGTCCTTGTTAATGTTAGATGCAGGTGTTTTGGTCCTGAAGCATCTGCTGTTAAGAATGGCAGGTCAATGTCGGTGCTCATCAGCGTTGAAAGTTCAATTTTGGCTTTTTCCGCTGCTTCTTTAAGCCTAGGCATTGCCATTCTGTCGCCTGAGATATCTATGCCTGTTTGGCGTTTGAACTCTCCTAGAATGTAGTCCATGACTGCTTTGTCGATGTCTGTTCCGCCGAGTTGGGTGTCGCCGCTTGTGCTGAGTACTTGGAAGACTCCTTTGCCGAAATCCATTAATGTTACATCGTGGGTTCCGCCGCCGAAGCTGAAAACGAGAATTTTCATTTCTTGCTGTACCTTGTCTATGCCGTATGCGAGGCATGCAGCGGTGGGTTCGTTGACTATTCGCATGACTTGGAAGCCTGCGATTTCTCCTGCATCTTTGGTGGCTTGGCGTTGGTTGTCGTCAAAGTGGGCTGGAACAGTGATGACTGCTTTTCGCATTGTGCCGCCAAGATAAGTTTCAGCGTCTTTCTTTATTTTTTGCAGTATGAATGCTGAGATTTGCTGGGGACTGTATTCCTTCCCGTAAATGTTTACTTTGTAGTTGGTTCCCATTTTGCGTTTTATTTCAAAAATGGTTCCCTCTGGGTTGGTGGCTGCTTGGCGTTTCGCCGGTTCACCTACCAAGAGTTGTCCATCTTTTGTGAAGGCAACGACTGATGGAAACATTTTTCCCGCCATTGTGGGGCCTTCAGCGCTTGGAATAACCGTGGCGTGGCCACCTTCATAGATGGCGGCTGCTGAATTGGTTGTTCCCAAATCTATTCCTAATACTTTTTCACTTGTTTTTTGATTACTCATTTACTTTTTTTCCTCCGTTTGGTTACTTTGATTGTTTTTTGATGATTTGACTGCTACTTTGACGATGCTGGGTCGAATCACTTTGTCCCTCATCATGTACCCTTTTCTTATTTCCTCAATTACTGTAGAGTCCTCAACATCGTCTCGCTCGACTGCGGCAATAGCGTTATGCCGTGAGGGGTCAAAAACTTTACCTTCTGGGTTTTCTATTGGAGTAACACCTTCTTGCTCAAGAACCTTTCTGAGCTTTTTTAGAGTCATTTCCACGCCTTCTAGCAGGGATTCGGGCGTAGTTGAGATTTCACCGTTTTTGACTGCTAGCTCCAACTCATCTACAACATCTAATAGTTGAATGACTAAGCGTTCCGTGCAGTAATTCTTTATCTGCTCCGTTTCCCTATCGAACCGTTTCTTAAAGTTTTCAAGGTCAGCCTGCAAATACTTCAGCCTAGTCAAATAGTCTTCTGCACGCTTCCTCTCGCAATCCAGAAGCTGCTCTAAGCGGTCAACAGACTGCTCTTCCTGTGCATCAACCATTTTACCTATGCTCCTCGTGTTCAAAAGCAATCTTACACTCTAACAAAAAAATTTTTCGTATCCTAAAAAGCTTTGCACCCTGAATTTAAAAATCCAATAATATAAAATTCAGTTGACTATGGCTTGAGCAAACAAAAGAGAATGGCATTAATGCTTACTTGGCGAGCACCCACAAGGTTATGGCGCCATTAGAAGGCAGCTATTTCTAGATTTTTTAGTTGCGACTTTTCGAAAATCAATAGCTACGACTATTGAGCACTGTAGTATAGTGTACACTTTTCCCACGGCAATAGTGCACACTTTAGCGCCTTTGGAAGCGTCTTGAGATGGCTAGGACATATGTTCAAACAATCTGTAAAACTTTTGTTCAAACAATCCAGAAGGCATTTGAAGGATGGTGAATTGGAGGCTAGATTTTATAGTCAACACTTTCTTCTGGGGCATAGTGAGCACTATTGGTTTTTGATACATGGTTTCAACATACTCACGCACCGGCGTATAGTCAACACTATGGCTTTCTGACTATTTTGAGTACAAGCTTTAAGAAGGTAGTTAGAATGGCTTGTGCTAAAATGCAGAGTACATAAAGCATTATTGAAGGCTAAACTTGAACCATATTTAGGGTTTTTACATTCTGTTCAATTTGGAAAACCAAGTTTAGTTTGTGATTTTCAAGAGCTTTATCGGTATTTGATTGATGATTATTTGATTGAAAGATGCCAAAAAATGCATAAAAGTGATTTTGTACTTGTTACTGATTTTATGATGCATCTTAAAATGGGAAAGAAAATACATCTGTGTGAGTATAAAACTAATGATTTAGCTGAAGGTTTGAATAATCTGTTTGAAAAAATAGTTGAAATTCCAAGAATAAAACACGGTAATAAGCAAACTATTGATACTTTAATGAGTGAAGAAGCCTTGTTATTTGCTAAGTATTTGAGAAATGAAAGAGCAGTTTGGAATCCAAGAATTCCAGCAATCTGCTAAAGCATGCCCGAAGGCATAATTCTTTTGTATGTATTCTTTTTTTCTTTAATTTTAAGAGTTCGCTCAATAGTTACTAATTCTCAATTCACAAAACTGATTAATAATTGCATCATTTCTTAATTATATGTAAGAATATCGGGCACTGAAGCGAACAAAAAATGACAAAAGAATCAGAAGTTGAAAAAACAGCAAAATTTAATAAATGTTTCTTGTTAGGTGTTAGGACACAAGATAATTTCTGGTGTGATAGTTGGAGAGAAAAGAAGGTTTGAAAAATGACTAATGGAGTAATTTTAGTTAAGGCAGGAACTCTACATGAAAAGAGATATGTTGTTTGTCCTATATGTGGAAAATATGTTGTGGTAGAGGAGTTTAATTATCATTATAATCAGCATGGATTAATTGAACAAATGATAATTGCACAAAAAAATGCTCAATTATCGATATATCATTTTATTTTTGGTGGTTAATTAGTGGAACAGTTAACGGTTAAGCGTGTTTGAACGTGTTGGAACAGTCGTGCAATTCGTCACTCGTGACGTGTTAGCGTGAGTCGTGAGTATTAAAAAACGTATGTGTTAGACTTCACCACTTTATTTATGTTGTTTATTTGTTTGTTGTGTGTCTGAGTGACCGACCGAGAGAGTGAGAAACGTCTCTTGTTTTATTTAACTTGTGTTTGTTTTATAGAGGGGGGAGAACCCCCCCCCAACTCCCCTCTTTGCGGTGCGGTGTTGCGTGGTGGTGTGGTGCGGTGGTGGCGGTAGAGAGAGTATATAGGAGTATAGGAGTAGATTAAGGGTTAAGGGATTACGTGTTTAAGTGGTTGTGTATTTGTGTGTGTTAGTCAGTGTTGGGATATCAGAGAAAAAGATTAAATTTTAATCCAATCCGTGTCAGACGCATTTATTTAAGCGTGCTCAGTATACTCTGAACGAGGTTCTCTTATGGAAAAAATTGAGAAATCACAAGTCCTTGCGATGAAAGAAATGGGGTATGGTCAAAGCTGCTATTCCATCGACAGTATGCATAAAAGAGAGATGGCCATTCGCACAAAAGACTTAAGACTTGTCAATAAAGCGATGGCAGAAAAGATAGCCTCATTCGTGGGCGGAAAACTCGTTGACCTTACTCTCGATTCGGCAACTGACTGGGCAATAATAATGGAACCAATCAATAACCTAAGAATCTACTATGTTCTTCAACGTTACAGCCCAGAGTTTGAAGATGAAGTGATAGCTTTATACGGTAAGGAGACAGCAAGCATTGGAATTCCTATCGATGACCTTTATGATTTCACGAGACTTTGTGCTAACGCCTTAGTTAGAGCCGCAAAGAATATTCCAATGCTCAGTTGAAAGCGTATACTCGATTCCGACTATACCTATACCCCTATATTGAATTGTTTTCTAGTATTACCCTCTATTCCTGCTATGGGGATTCTGTATATGCTGAATCCTGCATACTGGCTGCTCAGTAGCCACTTTTCCTCAAAATCAGTCCGTGAAAGTTGGTTGGTTGGATTAAATTTTAATAAAACCCAAACCCAAACCGCCGGATACTGTTAAGTTAAGTTACCTGATTTCTAATTGATTTTAAATAGCGGTCGCTTAGTTGGAAGAACAAAGTTGATAGAAGAAAAGCTTAAAAAGAAAAAACACTGACTCTTGAATGGGAGGTTGGCTTGAAAATGAAAGGAATAGTTGTTTTTGACACTTCCTACGGAAACACCAAGACAATCGCAGAAGCAATTTCAGAGACATTGAAAGAGTCTGGAATAGAAGTTGACCTCTTCAACGTTAAAGACGTAAGGAAGTTGAGCGCAAAGGACTACAATTTCCTGGTTCTCGGTTCTCCAACCAAATTTGGCACAATGAGCTTTGCAATCAGGTTCTTTTTGGGCAAGGTGAAGAGTGAGGAATGGATGAACAAGCCTTTCGCAGCCTTCGACACTGAAAATCCTGAGAACATTGAGCGCGCCAGCTTGTTGCGAAAATGGTTTTAAATGGTATTTATTCGCCTTTTATGATTTGAAGGCAATTTTGAGCCCCACAGTTTCTCCTAGTTTCTTTGCAGTATCCGCCTTTCTCAAATCTGCAAAGGTGTTTCAGTTTCTGAAAGGTTAGGTTTGACAATGGTTGTATACGGGTCAGTGAGGGTCAAGGCGACTTTTTGTTTTATCTCTGGAGGCAGCGAATATGTCAGGATGGGTCTTCCAGGGCCATTTTTAGTTTTCTCAGCTTGAACGATCATTCCTTGGCGTTTCAACCTGGCAATGTGCAGACGCAAAGTGTTGTGTGAAAACCCAACTTCCTGAAGGAGTTGCTTGAACTCCAGCGATTCACCATTTTTCAACACGGCTAAAATTCGCTTATCAAAAGAGTCCATAATAGATCTATAATGACGAAAGAAGGATAAAAACCATTTTAGACCAATTTAGCAACGAGCTGG
Organism: Candidatus Bathyarchaeota archaeon; assembly: GCA_003133625.1. GTDB lineage: Archaea > Thermoproteota > Bathyarchaeia > Bathyarchaeales > Bathycorpusculaceae > Bathycorpusculum. Next base: position 9,597 of record PKYH01000063.1, read on the forward strand.
CGCGCGCATTGAGAATAAAGAATGGAGCGCAGGCGAAAAGATTTCGGAAAAACTTAGAGATAAGAAAATGAACCAATTGTTGCCAGTTCTGAAAGCCGTTGTGTTGGGGCAAAAGGGACCGCTTAAAGAAGGCGAAATCGACCGGACAAAAGACTATGCAAGGGAACTCGCTATTAATTTGAAGGAACAAGAAGTCTGAAGAATAATTTTTGTTGAGTTGGAAGAATTCAACAAAGCTGTAATGGTTTCCGTCGGGTCCGAGCGCCATGATCAGTACAGTCGAAGTGTGCAGTCTGCCCGTGTAGAAATCGCAAGCAGTCGTGGTCATCGTAATGGGTTTGGGTTTGGGGACTAAATTTTAATTTACCCTGCGAAAAATTTTTTACACTGGAAAAAAAGTGGAAACCTGAAGTTTTCCGCAGGTCATTATGTGTGATGGGTTAAAGCTACAATAAGCCCAATTATTGCGCCGAGTAAAACCAGCAAGCCGCCGAGTCCACCGCCGATGAGTCCCACAATTATCAGCACTATAGCCCAGACAAGAGTAGTGACGCTTCTTGCACCAATGACCGCTATGACGCCGCAGATTAACA
>PKYH01000125.1 GCA_003133625.1 Candidatus Bathyarchaeota archaeon
AGTTTCGGATGTGTGTTATGTGAGAGAGGATAAAGTCCTGTTCTTGGATGGTTTTGTTGATGAGGTCTTGGATGGCAGCGTTCAGGTTTCCTTTGTAGTAGGGATCAACGATTTTTTCTTTGAACTCCGCCACCAAAGAGGCTGATACTTTATGGAACGTTAAATCTATCAACAGTTCCTCTTCTGTTGCTAAGGCTAAAGTTTTCCTTCTCATAGGCAATCACTCGGGACTCGAGCTATCGCTAAAATGGTTAAAAAGCCAATGCGGAAACGACCTTCACCTGCTGTGGAGAGAGTGCTATAAAAGTGAACATTGAAATTTGGAGCATCGAAGGATTTTAGGTCGTTCGGAGTTAAGTTTAGGTGCTCGCCAACTTAGTGCTTATGTTCGGCACTTGAAAGAGTTGCGGCACTTTTGGAGAGTCTTTTCTTAGGGGTAAATTTTCGGTATTAAATTTTGACGGGAATTGTTATATGTTGTCTGTTCAAATTTGGCTCTTGAGAAGTGAAAGTGTAGGGGTGGAAAAGAGATAACGAACTGGCGCGTTCAAAATTCAAGGTTATCTTGCTTCTGTTGGGCATTCAAATGGCATGACTGTGGGAAGCTAAACGTCAAAGCAAACAATCGAGCTGTAAAGTCGCCTTAATTGTCAAATTGCCATCGTCCTTGCGGAAGTTGCAGAAGTCTTTAGCTTTGCATTACAAATGGAGGTTTGCCCATGACGATTGTCTTTAACTTGGAGGATTTGCACAGGCTTAAGCGGGGTCATCCAGATTGGGTGATTTTGCTAGGGGATAAAGCGAAGAATCCTCAGAGGATCGTGGGCGCTTGGAAAGAGCTAACGACTCAAACGCCGCAGATCTTGAGGCTCTTGTAGCGAAGGCGCAAAGCTCTGATGTTGAGGCGGTGATTGGGTTGGGTTGGTTGGTGGATAAAAATAAAGCCATAATTTTATTCATGATTTAAAACATTTGAAAGAACTTTCTGAACGAGGAAGCGTTACTCCAGAAGCCCAGGATAGTCCTAAAACATTGGTATGGATGGCAGAGAATTTTAAGTAAATTGGTACCTATTTAGAATCAAGACTATCGTCGCTGCGAAAAGAGATATTCCTTGAAGGAAATGGAAAATTGTTCTCTGAATTTTTTTGAGCTAAATTTCTGAGAAATTTCCGCCATTTGGCAACCTATAACAGGCGTCCATTTTGAGAGAGCATCTTCAATTTTTTGACAGGCGCTTTCAATGTCTTCGTATAGCCATTCTTGTGGAACAAATTCTCGGGGCCCTCCAGAGTTGTGAACCACTGGAATACAGGATGCAGCCATTCCTTCCACAATTGCAATCCCAAAGTCTTCAAAACGCATCGTATGAAAATATACCTTAGCTTTTTTCAAAAATCTGATTTTATCTTCGAGAGGTAGATTTGGATAAACTGAAACTTTTTCTTCGACCTTTTTTTTCTTAATAAGCGCCAATAGCTTCTTGTATTCAGTCCAAGTTTCAAAATCATGCACTGATCCAATTAAAACAAACTTCGCGTCTACCTTAGTGGCTATTTCGGGGATAATCTCTAGAGTCTTTTCACCGACAAACCTTGACACAGTTACAACTATTCGTTCTTTGCTTTGAGCAAGCGAATTGAAAAGGCTCGTATTTACTGGCGGATTAATTACCTTTGGGTTAATCTTAAGCAAATTTCGAATGCCATTGGCTACATAGCATGAGTTAGCTAAAATTAACTTTTTAGAGGCGTTTAAGCTTAGAATCTTCTGAGATATGAAATATGGACCATAGTAAGAATTCAAGAGATGATTTTTGGTTCCTGTTCTTTGCGTAAATTTTCCAATTTTCTTAAAAAAATGAATGTATGTAATATCCACAAACGGTAGCAAACTGTTTGTATAAGCGTCCAGGAGGAGATCACACTTTTTCCTAATCAAAGAGGGTAATACGAGGTTCCAATAAACAGTTCCAAACGTAAGTTCTACCGGAAGAATCTCCCCCTTTAAACAAATATCTAGTCCGTAATTTCTAGCAACCAAAGATGAATCAACTCTCTTGGAAGAGATCAAAAAAGGGTCACATTTCATTTCCTTGAGACAACTGAGTATGTTAAGGGCGACAAATTCTGCGCCACCAGAAAAGTTCAGGTTATTATGAATCAAACCGACTTTCATTATTTTCTACCTTAATATTTTTCTGCTCTCAATTGTTTTCCTGTTCTAACCTCATCCAATTGGATTACAACGAAACAGTAATAGCAAGTTCTTAGCATAAAGACTTTCGTAAATTGAAATTGTCTATAATCTTATACCTGACGCTAACGTATAAATTTTTAAATCCAAGCAAAATTTGAGGCATGAGACAGATTTGTCATACATGGTACTTTTCCTTGTCTATGGTGCAATCAATAGATTTCGTCCATTTGAATAGATAACTTTGGCTTTGCCATTTCCCATGATTTCGTCCATTATAATAGGCTCAATTCCCTAATTGCAGTTGCAGGCGGAATAGTACCAGAAACAGCTAAAGAGGCTTTGAGAAAGGCACTGACATACTCATAGTCGGAAGATACGTAACCCAGTCAAAAGACATTGAACGCGCAGTAAGAGACTTCCTAGAACTAACACCGAGCATGAGAGAAGACGTAGACCTATTCAGGGTCCACGTTGAATAAAACCTGAGCTAACGCTCATCTTTCTTTTATTTTTTTATTTTTGTTAAGTGAAAACCCATAGAATCACAAACGCCAAAAAGAAAAGCCCACCCGCAATCAGAAACGTAGGAATATAACCAAACATCTGGGCGAAATAAGGTCCCAGAAAAGAACCTGACGCTGCACCAAGACCCACTAAAACATCGAACACGGCGTTCTTTCCAGGCGGCATAAGCTCCATTGAGAGCGCAAGCGTAAGAATAAAGTAAATCGCTGATGCAAAACCCAGCGCCAGTAAGATTATTCCAGCAAAGAACGTTGGGTATGCAATCAGCTCTACAACTGCAACAAGGGCGAAGACTAAAGCACTTCTGAAAAGCACAATACGGCGCATCTGCGTTTTCGCGCTCGAATAAGGTGACCTTCTTCCGGCGATGAAGTACCCAAGCATGGCGCCGCCTGAGCCCAGCATGTAAACCAGAAAAACCATAGAGGAAGAAAACGACAGCTGCTTCTCGAAGAAGATGGGCAAGGGCGTGAAGAATATGCCCGTAGCCAAGGTAAAGAAAACAAGGGCAACACCAAATGCGAGAAAACTTTCCTGCTTTAGCACCCTTGAGTACCCGCCCATGTATGAGACAACGCCGCGATAGGTGAAGTCTATCCGCCTTTCTATGCCTACCAACCTTCGCTCGAAAATCATTAGCGGGTCGGCCACGAGGAAAATTGACAGGACAAACGCGGCAAGGTTTAGACCCGCACACAAGTATAGGGTGAGAGTGGAGCTTACGCTGAAAGTTGCTGCCAAAAGCCCCAGAAGTAAGCCGATGAACGAGCCCACTGTGGCAAGTCCCTCGTAGGCTGCGTAGGATTTTTCCCATTCTTCATGAGAGTAGTGTTCAGCTATCAAAACGTTTTTCGGAGATTCATGGGCAACATGGAGCATCTGCATGATTACGTAAAGGACGATGAATATGAGAACGCCTGTGGTAAGCGTGAAGGCATAAAAAAGTATAGCTCCAGATATGAAAGAGAGAAGAATGTAGATCTTGTAGCGTCTTGTTTTGTCGCAGATGTAGCCCCAGAAGAAAGAGGCAGGTATCCCACAGAACAAGGCAACCGCAGTCATTATTCCCAAATCGACAAGTGAACCGTGAAGCTGTAGCACTACGTAAAGTGGGATGAAGACGCTGATCAGCCCGAACGCCATCTCGTGGAAGAAGAATCCTATCCGCCACATGACCAGAAAAACAATTCAAAGGTGAATTAAAACTTTTACCCTTGAAAGCTCAGAAAGAGCAAGTTTTCTCTGGAAAGAAGGTGGCGGTTTTCTTCACCCAAGGCGGCGAAAAGCCACAGGCAATTGACAGGACCAAGGCGTTGATGCCTAACAGCGATATTGTCGGGGAACTTTCGCTGCCAGAACCCATCAAGAACAAAGAGGCGTCTGAAAAGAAAATTATTGAATGGTGCCAAACGTTCAGGGCTCTCTAGCCGAGCATTGACGGTTTCGCGGCTGTTAGGACTAGCCTTGTTGAGTTTACGTCAACTTCGGTGATTTTGCAGTTCTTGAATTCTTTTGTTTCGCCGAGGACGTTTTTGACGGTTACGTTGTTGTTTTCGGTCTTCGCGTAAACAGCGTCTCTGAAGAGGGTTTTACCGTTGAGGATAACGTTGAATTCACACATGTTCGGATTCACCGAAGAGGTACGAGGTTTCCGTTGGCTATAAGGGCTTTGTTTCGTTGTGTGGTGTTGGTATGGTGTTTTTTGTTGTTTAGTTGGGATAAGTAATTAATGAGCACAGTGTGGCGAAATCTCCCGTACCACTTACCCCCTTTTTCTGCAAAATAGCATTTTCATAAAAGACTGTTTATTAGCGAAGCTCGGAGTTTGTTTGAACCCCCAACGCAGTGGAGATATCACCCCGCAATTCCCTTTTTTCTTAAGATTGGCACAGACAGCGAGTTGCGGTTTTTCAAATTCCTTCTGAAACTTGCCCTTCTTCCGCGCCA
>PKYH01000083.1 GCA_003133625.1 Candidatus Bathyarchaeota archaeon
ATACATTTGACAAAATAATTAGCTCAAGATATTTTCTATAAACCTTTAAATTCTGCTTAAGTCAAGGAAAGGTTGCGAAACAGCTTCCATGAAGTTGGTTTCCATTTGTGCCGGGGTCTCCTAGCCAGGCAGGGAGCAAGCCTGGAGATGTTTACGCAGGCAAGCACCAAGCAGCTTGTGGCCTCTCGGGGCCGCGGGGGTTCAAATCCCCCTCCCGGCGCCATCTTACTAGTTTGTCGGCGATTCTGACTATTTTGGGTGTTTTAGTTGTTGGTGCAATAGTGAGAGAATTGATTGCTGAGATTTATGTGCCTTGTTTGGGAAGGTTGGACATGCTTTACAGCAGCATTTATATGATACGATTGATATCTATTGTATTACAGTGATTTTGGTCTTGTCCGAAACGATAAGCTTAAGGTTGCCCCGTGAAACCGTGAGAAAACTTCGGGAAATAGCGGATAAAGAAGGAAAAAACAGATCGACCTTGATACGCGAGATGCTGGAGCACGGGGTTAAAGAGAAGAGTATAGATCAAGCTGTTGAATTGTATCGAGCAGGTCAAGTTACGGGTTGGAGAGCTGCCCAATTATCTGGAGTTTCTCTCTGGAATTTTTACAAAATATTAGGCGAAAAGGGCGTTCTTTTTCAGTACTCCGAGCATGATTTGGAGGAAGACCTCAAGACTTGAACCGGAGAACGAAACCAGTTGCCCGCAGTCTCTGACAATAGTCCTCTGTTATGGCTTTCAAAAGTTGGAAAACTTACTTTGCTAAGGGACCTTTTTGATGAAATCCTAATTCCAGAGGATGTCTACAAAGAAGCAGTCGAAAGAGGCTTGCAGGAAGGGTTCAGTGATGCTCTGGTAATTAAAGAAGGTCTTGATCAGGGTTGGATTAAAGTCTCGGTTCTTGATGAGAATGAAAAAAACCTTTGCCAAGCTATTGTGAGGCACGCATTTGAAATTCACATGGGTGAAGCCCAGGCCACAGTGTTAGCTCGTAAAAAGGGTGCACTTCTGCTGATGGATGAATCCAGTGGACGAGCCTTTGCTGAAGCTTGGGGGCTAAAGGTTAAAGGAGTACTTTACGTTGTGATGACTGCCCTGCGATGTGATTTGTTAGATAATGTGGAGGCGAGGGAAACAATGCTAGCTCTAGTGCGTAAAGGGTTCAGGATCGAACCAAAACTGTTGGCGAGAATAATAAGAGAGATTGATACCTATAAACGCGAATGCAAGTAACAGTGCTTAGCAATAAGTTAAGGTTCAAATCCCCCTCCCGGCGCCAAAGACTTAAAGTAAAAAATTTTAGTATTTTTGCTTAAGGCAAGCCTAGCCTTCTTCATACAATAAATTAAAGAAAAAAATAAGGACTTTAGGGCCTAATATTTCGAAAAAACAAAGGAGCTCTTTGGCTTAGTTTGCATCTACGATAAACGTTGATGATACTGCTCCATCTGTCACTGTAATAGTTACATAGTCGTTGCTATCGTTAATCTTGAAGCCACTAAATGTGTGCTGACCGTTATCGCTTGAGGTGAATGTATATTGGTTTCCAGATGTGTAGGGCAGAACTGCTGTTCCGTCATTCGATGTGAAGTATACTGAACCGCGATATGATGTTAATGTATGGCCTTGATAGTCGTAAGCAGTTACAGTGACTGCAAAGCTAGAGCCTATTCCTATATGTCCATTGTATTGTACGTTTATGCCAAAGTAGGCTAAGGTATTTGGAGTATTAGCATAGACTGTAACGGTGGGGCCTGAGACATCGAGTGTCCCTGCTGTTCCAGTTCCCTGATAATTTGAATTTGCACTAGATGCAAAAGGACTGGATGCGCCTGGACTTGTAGCGGAGGTTGAAGTTGTTGACTTTTTGATTTATCAGTTTTCTCTTTAGGGTTCATGGAGTCTATATTACAAAATCCGAAATAATAAGACGAACGAAACATGACTTATAACACGAAACTCGCTTAACTCGAATATAGAAAACAGTTCTAGAAGAGGAGCCCAAAATGACCTTCGCACTAATCCAAAATCGGCCGAAAAGACGGGACAAACTCGTCATTATGGCAGAAATCGTAGGCATCGCCAAAAACGGCACTTCGAAAACCCATATCATGTTTAAAGCCAACCTTAGTTTCAGCCAACTCAACCAGTACCTCGCATTACTCTCGCAGACCAGTCTTCTCGAAAAATCTGCACAAAACGGAAGAGTAATCTATAAAGCCACACAAAAAGGCTTAGAGTTCATGGAAAAACAACAACAAATAATAGATCTGCTAAATGAAGATGTGCATGTGTACAGAAACAGCGTGAAAACTCCCCCATTGATCTTCAACGCTCTCCAAAGAAGTTAACCCTTCTTATACTCAATCTAAAAAAAACAAATTTTTGACTTTAGGATTAGAAGAAGAAAAACCTGACTGCTCCCCAGAGTAACTGTTTTTTGTTCTTCAATAGATTTCTGGTGGATAAGGCAGCGTCATCGTTGTGGCAATGATTACGATTAATTAATTGCCTGGATAGCGTAAAATTGAATCATGAGGATATGTTGAGGAATACCTAAACTCCAGCACAACCCTAATCAATAGATAGCTAAGATCAAAGACTTATGTTAATTATTTTAAGTTTCTTTATTAGAAGAAGAACACCCAGTGGTTTTTGTGTTTGTGTGGGGTTTGTTTTGGGTTTCTTTTTATAAGCAAAGCTTAAATTGTTTGCAGGCTGCGTCTGGTTATGTCACTGTGCGTCAAGAAGAGTCTGGATTAGGCTGGTTTAGGTTGCCGTTAACTGAAAAGGTCAATTTCAAAACTATGCTGCAGAGGGGAAACCGCTTGCAGGTGCCCCGGTTGATACGGTGGCGCTTCAAGCTGGAGACATGTCAAATCTTTAGGTAAGAGTAAGCATCATTGGGTTGTGGAGCGGGCAGGAGATTTTTTTGGCATGAATGGGCAAGGATGGACGCATAGTCGTTCCAAAACTAGTTCTGGCTATCTTAAAGCGTGACAAGCCAAACCTTGAAGGCTACGTCTTCGAAGTTACGCTTGAACCTTCTTGATGTAAAGGTTACTAAGAGAGAGGGAATAGTTGGAGCAGTAAAGTTGACCTTAGTTTTTTGGTTTTTTGGGTTGAACAAAAATCGACCTTGTTGGGGCATCGAGTGGTTCGAGTTTTCTTTGATGTTTTGTTATTTTTTTGTTTAGTGGTTGGTTCTGTTCCCTGTCCGCGTCCGATAGAAAGTCAATTATGGAGATCAGAGCAATAATTGGAAGCAAGAAGATTGTTATCCAGCGTACTTTTCGCAAATCAGGTTTCACCGATAAACAACGTTCTGCCTTTTGTGTATTAAAAAAGTATGAATTCTAAATCAAGATTTTTGAGTGATTATTGGAGAGCTTCTATTGTTTAGGAAGTGGTTTAGAAATGAAAAAGGCTGTTGCTGATAATTAACTAGTTTTTTGCGTGATTACTAAAAAAGGCAAGCATTAATTCACTATCTTAGGAATTTTTCGATTTTGTTTTCATTTGTTTTAATTTCAACGAACGCTCTAAAATATTGTTGATATGTATATGTCCATGTTACATAATTTTATTAGCTAAATCAAGCGTGCATAGATTTATGATAAAAAAAGCCAAAATACTGGCAATACTTCTATTACCTCTGTGGCTTGTTTTAGTTCTAATCGGGTGGAGCCTCTATTATGCTGGCTCAAATATGGTTACGAGTAAAATGAGAAATGAGGCAAGGGGAAAAGAGCGATATGAAATTCAATTAGGTGTATTGCCGTCGGAAGAGCAACATATCCGGGTGTAATGAGCGATAGCTAACATAACAATGTGTCAGGACAGAGGCAATTTTTGAAGTTGTAAGGTTTAGAGCCTTGTTTTCTTTCATTCTCTTAGTTATTTCTTGAAAAGTTTTTTAAACGCTTGGCTAGTATCGGTAAGTAAGGGGTAACTCTATTGGACAAAGAAGATGAGATGCTGGAGGAGTTGAAAAAGATCAGGGCTGCAGTTGAGAAAGCGCCTCCTGCTGCGCCGCCTGCCGGTTTATGGAGTGAATTCAAGGATTTCCTCTCGAAGTACAAGGTTCTTGGTTTGGCTGTTGCTTTCGTCTTAGGCTTGTATTTGGGTACGCTCGTTCAGGCGCTTGTCAAAGACTTCATTATGCCGCTCATAGGCTTAGCTATCCCGGGCATGACAGACTTAGCCACCTATGCCGTAACGGTGATGAATCAGGTGTTCGGCGTCGGCGACTTCTTGGTAGCTCTAATTACCTTCATAATAGTGGCTTTCATAGTCTTCATTGTTGTGAAGGCAGCAAAAAGATGGCGCATAGATTAAACCGAATATTCTTCCTTTTTCTTCTTGTTAACTCATCTCGATTAGGGTTTTGTAAGCGAACAGACTCATCCAAGTAATCCCTAAAGCAATAGATGTTGTCGTGTCTTTTGCCAATGTGTTATGTAAGAGTTGTTGGTTTATGTTGAGCATATTAGGGTTTTAAGCATAAAAGCTCTTACTGTCTAAAAGACTCAACGTCCTGATCTGCATCAATCAATTTGCCCGATCATCATGGAAAGCATGGTTTGCTGTGGCTTCAGCGGGTGAATCGGTAGCATTAATCTCAATTCTTGTTTCTTAATAAACAAAAGACTTATATGTAAATTTCACATAAGAAGTTAAGCATATGTCACACTCTAATAGGCAAACACAAGAAACCGAAAATATCCGAGAAATGATAATAATACACTCAACTCCTGACCTGGAAGTTCCAATTGGAAAGACCATCAGGATTTGCTGGAATACCGGCGAAGAAAAAAACTGTCTCGCATGCTACCTCAGCAAAGGATGCAAAGCCAAAGCATAATTCGTCAACTGCCAATGAGTCATCACGATTTTTTGTAGAATATCCCGCTAAATTTTTCGGTTAAGTTCAGGCTCTCGATCATAGAATTTCATAATTATTCTCAACAGGATAATCCTGTCATGGGATAATTATCTAAATCATGCGCATAACCACTACAAATCCAAAATTGTAAAACAATAAGAAAGCTTCTGCTTAATACCCGAACAAAGGCAGCAAAGCCAAATAAAACAGCACTTTTTTTGCGGGGCTACAACGTTAAATTGTTTTACGGCATTGCTTTGGTTCTGCTTTAACGTCCCGTTTGTTAGAGTTTACAAAACAGAAAATCCATCCGACAAACCAAATTGAAGCAGCAAAAGGCAACGCCAAAAGAGACATTATTCTATTTCGTTTAGCCATACATATCCCCTCGAAAGATTACGCGTCGTTTTAGCGGATTAAGATTTTTGAGAACTATACTTCTCCGTTTAGTTAACTCACCTTCGCAAAGGAATAAGCACGGAAAACTTGTTGTTAGAAAACCTAATCAGCGAAGAAAAAAGGGGACCATTAGAATATGGTCACACGCAAATTTTAGCGATCCAACTGTACAAAGATGTATTGTTTAACCGCCGTATGCTATAAGCTCCGTAGATGATATCAAGACGCCGTCTTGGGTCATTGTTTGCTTTGCCATGCCGATAACTGGTATGTTCGAGTTACCCCACACAGTCGTCACATAGGTTTTCCCCAAATCCGTCGTTGTAGTAGCAGCTTTGTCACAGTTAAATGTGCCAGCAGGAACCGTAACTGACTCTTTACTGATAACCATGTTTGGGTCGATTGATGTTGGAATGTTGTTAAAATCGCCAGGCGAGTAATCGTTTTCGGTATCAGATATTACTATGCCGTTGGAGGAGATCACTATCTTATAGTGAATGCCTTGGAGGCTACTTTTATCCAGCCAATAGGTTGTAACAGTCTTCGTGACGTCGCTACCAATGGAAAGTTTCAGTTCAGTCTGCAGCAGCCAACAGTCAACTCCGTTGATAGTCCCCTGGTCAACAGCGTAGCCCAAGTCGTAATTTGCAGTTACAGCTCCATTTGAATCATAATTCTTGGTAGTGTAGTTAGCCCATGCTCCAGCTCGGTAGCCCACAGAGACGGTCCCCGACGGACTAGGCGTCACAGTAGCTGAAGGAGTAGAGGTTGGCGACGCCGATGTCTGAGGCGAAGGTGAAGGCAAAGGACCAGGATTATTATCGTGGGGCAACGTCATCACATAGTAAGCTCCCAAAGCAGCCGCAACAACTAAAACGACAACTAATGCAACAGCAATCATAGTCTTAGAAGAACGCTTCGAATCCGACGGTGGAGGAGGAGGCGGAGGAATATTCATTGTACTCATCATACTTTTATTCATTTTAATCCCTGTTCCTACTCAAACAAACGCTAGATAAAACTTTCGCACAAAAAACGCGCTGTTCTTGACGAAGAAAAACAAATTGCAACCTTCATAGAAACAAAATGGAGCAACCTCAACTTGCAAGACAGCAACGAATACTCCAAAACCTGAAAACGAAAACACAATACTTCCAGTAGCCCCACAAAAAAGATAACTACGCCATAATCGCAAAGCACATCACCTATAAAGAACAGCTAACCAAACAAGGACACTTGGTTTTTGACCTTGAAGACTTCCAAAAATAACAATTAACCGCCTTTTTTTACGCCTAAAGCTCTGTCTTCAAAATTTTGATTAACTACTTAAGGGATAGAAGCATTTTCTAAAACGAGCGCCGGATAGATTAACGGATCCCTCGATATTGAAGCTTTTGGACCGCACGTTCAGTGCATAACGGGAAGCCTTAGCTTAGGCGTCAAAAAGCGCGGTTAGGTTCTGCTTATTGGGCGAGGGTGTAGCTTGTTTCTTTTATTGTTTGGTTTTGGTAGATGCCCTGCCAGATTACCCTGTAGGGAATGCCGATTCCAGGCGCTGAGTAATCCGCGGTTATGTTGTATGTGGGGTTTGGGATTACGGGGTAGGTGATTGTTATTGTCCATCCGTTGCTTTGGTAGGTGTATGTTTCAGCGCCCAGTATGCCATTTGGGGTGGTTCTTCCTCCAGTCCAGTTGAAGGCTTGCATGAACTGTTCGGTTTCGGGGTGTTTAAGCTTGATGTAGTTTAAAGTTGAGCCGCGAATTGTTTCTTGGATTGGGGGTTGTGTGGTTTGGTTTTGGCTTGTTTGATTTTGCAGGGTTAGTATTTGGTTGTTTAGTGCAGTGATTTGGGTGTTTAGATCCGTTATTTGATCTGTTAGATCTGCAATTTGGGTGGATAGCTCATCTATTTGGCGGTTCCTCTCTTCCAAGCTTGTTGCATAACATGCCACAGTTGCAGCCAAAGCAATCACCAAAATAATGCACACTATTGCTAAAGCTGTGGGTAAGGCTGTTTTAGTGTTTTTCATGTTTTATCCGCATTGACTTTTGGAGTTTTTTTGGATATAAGATTTTTTCCTATTGGGCGCATCGATTAATGCGTAGTTTGGTGTTGGATTTTGGTTCACTAAATTGTTAAAGACCGCTTGTTTGCAGAATTTTATTTTGGCTTGAGTTGTCTATGACTTTAGTTATTCTCTTAAGACAAAGAGTACCAATCCGTAACATCTTGAGAACCCAAAAAGGCAACTTCAAGCACACTACTCTATTTTAGCTCAGCTGGAAATATCCTGAATTATTTTCTGGATTTGCGAAGGAAATTTAAAGAATTATACTTTAACTTGATTAATAGAGGAGGGATTTATTCTTTGATGCCATTGTTAATTTGTGGTTTGATAGCCCTTTTTTTCTTGTAAGCTAACAGAACAATTGGAATAGCAATTAATAGTAACATCAAGACTGCAGTCGAGGGAAATTCTGGAATAACCCAAGATGTTATCATAAGTGTTTCCTTTGTGGTAGTTGTATATGATCCTGAGGTTTCTTGACTCTCTAAATTGTATTCAAGGCCTGCGCCGTTTGCTTTGTCAAAAAAGATTTCGGTTTTTTGAAAGCTGGAGTCGGCTGTATCTGGAGAAACGTATCGAATTGTTTCTATTTGACCGATTGGGTAAGTTCTGGTAGCTGTATCGTTTAGGGTTGCGTGCCCTCCCTCGGGGTAAATCTTTTCGCCTGAGTTTGCACCCGCCCGAATTATTAGGACACTATATGGGATTTCAAGAAGCTGTGTATTAACATCTATGTTTCCATTCTGTGTGTTTTCAGTCCCGTTGTTGAAGTGCCTAGTAAAATCTATGTTAATCAGGGAGCCTGTAACGCTGATTACACTGATCCGTATGAATTGAGTATTATTTAGTTCTTCATATGCTGTAGGAGCGGTTGCGGTGGGATCTGTTGAGGTCCAAGTGAGCATGTAGCTATAGTTAAAGGTGTTTCCGGGATTGACTCCAACAGTAGCAGTTTGAGCGAATGCTGATTGAGTTAAGGCAATTGTTAACAGGCATAGAAGAATTACTGTTGGTACAAAGTTAGTTTTCATATTTTAACAGTCCTGATAGTCTTGTATTGCTTTCAAATGGTTTTTAAGTCTTTGGATGGTGAAACAAAAAAGTAAGAGGGGGAATTCTTTTTTTGCGTGCATTTTAGGCAGAAACCGTTATTATCACGTTGTCGACCCACACTTGCTCCACCAAATTTCCAGGATTGGTTGAGAGGTTGCTTTCGAATCGGAAGTAGAAATTGTTAGTGAATGCATTGACATCTGTGATTGCACCTGAAGTTTGGGTTCTTGCTATTGTGACGCTTCCTACGTACCAAATGCCATCTTGAGCGGGTCTTCCAATGCTGCCGCCTGGGAAGTAGACGAATGCGGAATTCGGATAAGGATTCAGGTTAGGAGGTTGAGCTGTCTGATAGGAATATGCTAATCTGAGGTCGTTAGCAGAGTTGGTGTTTAGCACTTTGTACATGAAAGTTATGCGAATAATGTTTGCACTTTGGGTATTCATGCGGTCGGAAGTAAATGGCCCGCTGTTTTGCCCTGCTGTATCTGACTTTGCGGCGATGGAGCCTCCGATACCTTGACCCGACGCACCATACCATGGTGGGTTTCCTCCTGCTTGCCAACCAGCGTCCCAAGGATTGCCTTCAAATCCGGTGTTGATTAAAGTGGAACCTTGGATGAATGTGACTGCTATGGTGTGGTCTGCGACTACGTTTGTGAATGTATATGATTGTCCATAGCCTGCAGAAGTGTCGTCAACCGATAAGCTGGCTACTACGTATCCGTTTTTGGGTGTGATAGTGAATGTTTGGCTCCCGCCGTCTATTATTTGTACTGAACCTGAAGGACTTATTTGTCCGTTTGTGCCTGCAGAAGATGTAATAGTATGATAGGCACCGCTTGCAAAGCTTGCAGTGATAGTATGATCTACTTGGACATTGTTGAGGGTCCAAGAGGTAACAGCGCCCTTCGATGAACCGTCCACGGTTACGTCGAGAACATGATAGCCGTTGTTGGGGGTGATGCTGAAAGTCTGACTTGCACCTTCGTTTACGGTAGTTGTTCCAGGAGCAATAACGCCATTAGAACCTTGAGTAACAGTGATGGTATGTTGATTTGCAGCAAAGTTGGCTGTTATTGTACCATCGCTACCTATATGGGCATTGGTGGATGCTAAGGTTGCGCTGTCGAAAGAAATGGTACCTGAGCTTGTCCAGCTTGAAAATTTGTAGCCTGAAGCTGGAGTGCCTGTTATAGCTACTGTAGCGCCTGAGGTATAGCTTTTGGTTCCAGTTGGATTCATAGATGCGCCTCCTGTGCCTAGGGCGAATGTAACTTGGTAGTTTTGACCTGTTGTGATAGGAGCGAAATTAGCTGTAATGGAACCTGCACTGTTGACGTGGGCGATTGTAGAGCTTGAGGTTGTGGAGTCAAATGATATCGAGCCTGTGCTTATCCAAGAGGAGAATTGATATCCCGATGCTGCAACTGCAGACACTGGGACAGCTGAACCGCCTGCGTAAGTCTGTGTACCAGTGGGGTT
Organism: Candidatus Bathyarchaeota archaeon; assembly: GCA_003133625.1. Lineage (GTDB taxonomy): Archaea > Thermoproteota > Bathyarchaeia > Bathyarchaeales > Bathycorpusculaceae > Bathycorpusculum. The sequence continues at coordinate 9,899 of PKYH01000083.1, forward strand.
CATTGATGTTCCACCTGTGCCTAAGGTGAAGGTAACCTGGTAATTCTGGCCAGTTTGTGGGGTTATGAAGTTGGCAATGATTGATCCTTCCCCGTTAATTAGAGCATTTGTTGAAGTTGAAGTTGAAGCGTCAAAGGAAATTGATCCTGTACTGCTCCACGATGAAAATTGGTAGCCTGAACCTGCAGTGGCGCTTATTGGAACTATTGTTCCAGCTGGGTATGTTTGAGTTCCAGTTGGGTTTGTTGTTGAGGTGCTTCCGCCGCCATTTGTGCTGAATGTTACTTGATAGTTTTGGCCGGTTTGAATTTGGATAAAGTTAGCTATGACGGAGCCGACGCCGTTGATTTGTGCTGTCGTGACAGCTGATGTTACAGAGCCAAATGTAATAGATCCAGATGTAGTTGAACTGACCCAATACGAGAACTGGTATCCTGAAGAGGGAATCGCACTTATTGACACGATTGAACCACCCGCATAGCTTTGTGTTCCAGTTGGATTCATTGCAGATCCGCCTGCTCCTAAGACCCAACTCACTTGGTAGTTCTGTGTGGGTTGAGTGGCTATGAAGTGGGCTGTGATTGAACCTGCACTGTTTACGTGGGCTATTGTGGAAACAGAAGTTGCCGAGTCAAACGAAATTGTGCCTGTACTTGTCCAGGACGAAAATTGATAACCCGAACTAGCTATTGCTGAAACAGGCACAGATGAACCGCCAGAGTATGTTTGAGTGCCCGTGGGGGTCATCGACGATCCGCCTTGGCCCAGGTTGAATGTTACTTGATAGTTTTGACTTGGCTGCACAGAAACAAAATTAGCAGTTACAGTTCCTGCTCCATTAATACGGGCAATTGTAGAAGCCGAAGATGCAGAATCAATAGAGATGCTTCCTGTGCTTGTCCATGATGAAAACTGATAACCCGACAAAGCTAATGTGTGTACAGCTACCAGTGTTCCTGCGGTATACGAATGCGTTCCTGATGGAACCATGGAAGCGCCTCCTGTACCTAAATTAAAAACTACCGGATAAGTGGTCGCAAGTCCGTTTTCAAAATCAGGAGATCCTGTAAACTGAGTGAAAGTACCATCAGTGGCTACTATTTTTATCGTCAACGAATCATCCGAGGTCACAAGGTAAGTTGTGGTGACAGCTGCTGTAGCCTCTTTGGCTAGTGAAATGCTTAACGATTGAGCTGCCAAGTCACCGTTTACGTACCCAGAATCTATAACTACGTCGCCTTGACCAACATTTTGAACATAGGCAACTAGATTGCTATCCTGATCTGTTGTGAGACTTTGGATTAGTATTGCATTTCCAGCTTTGGATGTTGTGTTACCCATGTAGCCTGTTACCCAAGCATAAACTACTATTGCCGCAATAACTGCAATGGCAATCATAAGTAAAGTTGCAACTACTGGAGATATTGCACGAATTGACCGTTTAAATTTAGTTATTCTTCTCATGATTATCTCTCAAATCCCTTTTTCACTTATCAGTTTGTTAAATTAACTTTAAATCCTAAGCTAATATTTTCTAGAGGTTATATTTAAGACTCATGGATTAATACTCTATATTAAGCAAATT
>PKYH01000028.1 GCA_003133625.1 Candidatus Bathyarchaeota archaeon
TTTTCGTTTCTAAGCAGCTTAAGTTGGCCTTTGCTGTTCTGGATTGCTTGCTCCAGCACTTGCGTTTCTTCAAGCAACTGTCCAATCAGTGACTGTGTGGATTGGTTTTGAGCGATTTCGTGTTCAAGGCTTAATCGTTCATCAAAAACTGTCCTGGCTTCTTTTTTCAGTGTTTCCTGCTGGTTCTGCTGATTGTTTAGTTGGTTAATTATGGCTTGTTTTTCCTCTTCGATTTTGCTTAGCGCTTCTTGGTTTTTGTTGAGGTTTGATTGTAAACTTTTAACTATGCTTTCGCGTCTTTCAACTTCTGCCCAAGTTAATTCTCGGTCCAAAAATCTCCGTTTAATCTGCAGTTGCTTTTTTTCTTGGTATTTTTCGTATTGTTCACGCCAGTAATTGAGCGTCTGCTGGGCTGACTCTAAAAGTTTGCTTACGGATTCTTCTTGGGTGAGAATTCGCATTAGTTTTGTTTTTGCTTGTATTACGTTTTCGTGGAAGGGTTCTAAGCCAACTGCTGCTTCAACCATGCGTAGTTTTTCTATGTTACTGAGAACGGTGAATTGTTCAACCATGTTCTGGTGCATGATGATGAGCATGTTGTCTGGGTCGACGCCGAACTTGCCGAGTAATCGTTCAACATCTTGTTTGGTTACCGCTCGGTTTTCAAGTTCAAAATAGTATTTGCCGTCACGCCGCAAAAAGCGGGTTAGGAACAGTTGGTCTTTTTGGTATTTTGGTACTGGGCGTTTGTTTCCCATTTTGCTGTTATCTAAAATGAGCGTTACTCGTGCTTGGTCTTTTCCCCAGCGGATTAAATCGCTGAGTTTTCTTGAGCGTTCCGTGTATGATTGACCCAAGGCAACAGATATTGCCAGCAGCAGTGAGGATTTTCCTGCTCCGTTGGGTCCACCAATCACGTTTACGCCAGGTTTAAACGGTACCCTAGCGTACTCGTAACTCATGAAGTTTTCAAGTATAACTTCTTGGATTAACATTAAGGTTTCTTTGCCTCTACGTTGGAGCGTTCGTATCTATTGAAAAGCGTATTATTAAAACAATTTGACATGTTGGTGCTGATTATTCCCATGAACTTGCATGGTTGAATCATTTCTGCCTCTGCCATTTTTGTTAATGCAAACAAAGCCTCGCTTTTTGTTGGCGCTTGCATGCTTAATCTACCGCTTTTTTGATGGCTAAAAAAACACGGGTTAAGTAGCAGATGTGCAACTGCTAAGCGGCTAATACAGCAACGTAGCACTTCAAGTTTTCATTATCCACAAAAGCAACTATCCGCAAACCAGTGCTTTCAAGTACATCCATGAATGTATTCAGCGAAAAAGTCTTCTTCAACCCAGTCACCACAACCCTGCCACCAAACTTGGCAACCCTTTTGAGTTCGTTTAATGTTTCAGAAGGCTTTGGCATGTTCTGAAGCACCGTGAAAGCGAAAACAGCATCAAAAAACGCGTTTCTAAAAGGTAAATGATCGGCATCAGCCTGCAAAACAAAAACATTCTGCAAAGCGCCCGCTTGCTCTTTAGCCTTAAGCAATAGTTTGCGTGAAATGTCAACGCCCACAACTATATTCGCTTGAGCCGCAACATGGTTGAAAAAGAGTCCTGTGCCACACCCAACATCCAAAACGGCGCTATCAGCATTTATGCTGCTGCGTAAGCCTTCAAGGGCGGCTTTATACTTGGCTTCTTGCTCTTCAGCATACCGTTGATTGTACATCTGCGAGGTTAAGTCATAACGCTTCATCACTGAACGTTTTTGGCTCCACTTTTTCACTGCAATTCACTTTTTGATAGTCTTTTATGGAAGGTGGCTTCTAAAGTATTTAGGTATAAAATCGTTAGTTACGGGATAGAGCAACGCAATTTTGAATGGTTAAGTCGGTTTTTCGTTTGTTTTCTTGTTTGGTTTTTCTGGCACTTCAAATTTTTCTCTCTTACTGTACAAAATTGCAGCCGCGATGATGATTGCTAAGATTAGGGAAACAATCATTGAAACCACTGGTATTCTCACTTCAGTGCCTGGAATTTGGTAAATTGCAATATTCTTAAGCTGCAATATTACTGGTGCAAAGAGCAGCGAAACTAGGTTTATCACTTTTATTATTGGATTCAAAGATGGACCAGCTGTGTCCTTCAACGGGTCACCCACTGTGTCGCATTGAACTGCAGCTTTATGCTCTTCCGAACCTTTTCCACCATAGTAGCCGTCTTCAATCTTCTTCTTTGCATTATCCCAAGCGCCGCCCGCGTTTGCCATGAAAACCGCCAGCAGTTGACCTGTCAAGATGACCCCTGCCAAGAAGCCACCCCACGCAGATGACGTCAACAACGACCCAACCAGCAAAGGCGAAAGTATGGCTATTATGGCTATACTTGCAAGCTCCCGTTGAGCAGCTGAGGTGCAAATCTTGACCACTTTAGCGTAGTCAGGAAGCCGCTTACCCTCCATCACGCCTGGAATTCGGAACTGCTCCCTAACCTCCTCAATAATTTTTTCCGCTGCTCTACTTACCGCTCGGATGGAGATGAAGCTGAATAAGAATGGAAGGGCAGCACCAATCAAGAGACCCACAAAAACCAATGGGTCAGCAGCTATGTCAAGTTTCAACCCTGGAACCGTCGCCGTGAACGCGGCAAACAGTGACACGGCAGCTAAAACTGCTGAGGCTATGGCTATGGCTTTGGTTACGGCTTTTGTTGTGTTGCCTGCCGAGTCAAGGTCAGCCAGTATCTGCCGAGGGCCTTCTTCAAGCCCAGCCATTTCACCTATCCCATTAGCGTTATCTGCGATTGGGCCAAAACTGTCCATGGCAATGTTGTTTCCAGTTAGCGTTAACATTCCTATGCCCGCAAGGGCCACGCCGTACATGGCAAAGGCGACGCCTGCACCACTAAAGACGATGACGGAAACGACTATAGTAAGCGCTATTACAAGGGCAGTCCACACCGTACTTTCAAAACCCAATGCAAGACCACGCAGAATCACTGTTGCCGTTCCAGTTTTGCTTGAAGCTGCCACCATAGTAGTGGGCTTTTTGTTAGGGCTTGTGAAATAATTCGCAAGCTTGTTGAAACTAATGGCCAAAATAATGCCCATGGTCGTTGCTATGAACACGCGAATATCTTGAACATAAAATATCGCTAAGGCAAGAAAGCTGGCTGTTGAAATCACGCTTGAAACGTCATACGAAAGATCCATCGCTTTGAAGGCATCGCCCTTGGTTATTTTATCAGGCCAAAGAGAAACCGCGTAAGTTCCAACAATCGTGCTTATAACGCCTATTCCCCGTGCTAGAAGAGGAAAAACAATCCATTTAAAATCAAACGGCGTGATGGCCAAGCCTAAGAGCAAAGCAGCAACCATTGTTACCTCATAGGATTCGAAGATGTCTGCTGCCATACCCGCGCAGTCACCAACGTTATCTCCTACAAGGTCAGCTACTACCGCGGCGTTTCGAGGATCATCCTCTGGGATTCCTTTCTCAACTTTTCCCACTAAGTCTGCACCTACATCTGCGGCTTTAGTGTAGATTCCGCCGCCCACACGCATGAATAACGCTAACAGTGTCCCTCCGAATCCAAAACCCAATAAAACCTCGGGAGCATTACGCAAGAAAATCAGAAAAATTATCGTTCCACCAAGCAGACCTAAGCCATCTGTTAGCATTCCTGTGATTGTGCCTGTGCGGTATGCGATTTTAAGGGCTCCGTGAAAACCTTTCTTTGCGGCTTCGGAAACACGTATGTTTCCTTGAACAGCCATGTTCATGCCGATGAAGCCGACCATTCCTGAGAAGAATGAACCCAATAAAAACGCTCCAACTCTTCCAATTGTTATGGAGAAGGGGTAGCTTGCGAGTGCTGCAGAGAGGTAAAGGAAAATGCCCAAGATACCTATGAAAATCACTACTGACCTTAACTGCGTTCGCAAATAGGCATTCGCGCCAGCTTTAATGCCGCCCCAGATTTCTTTTACTTTTCCCGAGCCAGTTGGTTCCTTGAAAATTTGCCTTGCAAGTATAACGGCATATACGAGCGCAGCAACTGCAACGCCTATAACGGCGTATAGTCCCACTTGCTCAGAAAATAACAGTTCGCCACCCATTTTCCCTTCCCCCATTTCTCCCCTTTGAAATCGGAAATTTAATACTGGCGTTTAACAGACTGAATATTTAATACTTTTCGTCACTGATTATGAATGCTACGCAAAAATTAACATGGGCTGATTGATTATATAACAAGCAAGCCGCAAACAACGGCTCAATAAAGTGCATTTTCAATAATCTTATGTACCCAAGACCGGACTAAGAATACTTGGCTGAAAACAAAATTGCAGGAAACAAACAAACTCTCCGTTCTAACAGAACCAACATTAGCGGAAGCCGCCAAGCTAATCGAAAAAGCCTTCGCTAAAAGAAGAACACTCATCATCGCAGGCACATGCCACGTACATTACGTTGGCAGGGCAAGCTCAACTCTTGAGCCTGGCGAACGTATTTTAATCATCAAAGCTGACGGTTCGCTTCTTGTTCACCGCCCAGTCGGCTATGAACCAGTCAACTGGCAACCTTCAGGAAGCATCTTCCATGTCAAAGCCAGCGAGAACAGTCTTGAAGTTCACGCGGTCAGGCAGAAACCAAGAGAAAACGTGAAAGTCACCTTTAGTAACGTGCTTGTGGTTTCAGCGTTAAGCCTAAATGATTCAGGCGAGTTTCTGCTTTACGCAAGCGAAGAAGACATGCACAAAGCAATTCTCCTTAAACCCTCACTCTTCGAAGAAGGCTTCAAACCAATTAGTTACGAGAAAAAAGTTGAGCCAGGCTTTGTGGACATTTATGGCGTGGACAAGGATGGAAAA
>PKYH01000164.1:0-12509 GCA_003133625.1 Candidatus Bathyarchaeota archaeon
TTTTGTGTGAAAATCAAACATACGCGGAATAGTCATAAGCATAGCATAAACTGCTTTAACAACGCCATTATGTTGTGCGACAAATCTTTCTAAAAAGGGAGAAGGGGAAATCTGCAAAAAACCCTCACTAGCTTTAAGCTTCTTGATTAATTGCTTATCGGTTTGCGGATGATTATGAAGAGAATAAACTGAATTGCCCACTTCTAAAGCCTTTGCTAAAAACGCTCTGTCAGCTTCACGTGTTTGCACCCCAAAAGGCGGATTTTGCAAAACAGTGTCAAATCTGCCCACGATAGCGCTGACGTCGCCAATAATCCATTGAACATTTTCAGCTAAACTATTTTTCAATGAATTTTCAACGGCAGTTTTAATGGCTAACCTATCAACGTCAACTCCTACAACGTTCTTAGCTCCAAGATAAGAGGCGCCTAAAGCAAGCCTCCCTGTTCCACACCCTAAATCCAGCACGGTTTTGCCAATAATATCGTTATTTGCATAGGCAGCAATGTACAGCATGGTTGATGCAATTGCCTCGGAAATAGTGTACTGTTCAAGATGCGCCTGAGGAGAAGGCTGAGGAGCAATTTTCGAGAGAAAAAGCGCTAAATCTAATTTTCGAATAATCCTTTTTTGAGCATATTCTCCCATGAAGATCCGCCAGAAATCACCATAAACTCGTTAATAGTTAACACTGGCTTCAAAAACTTTTCCGGAGCATCAAGAGAAATCCGAGGACATGCCGTGTTGACGTATACATCAATGGATGGAAATTCCAAGAGTGCTTCAGGAATGATTTCCCTAACAGCCAACAGATAAGCAACTTTTCCATTTTTCTCTGCTAACTCCTTAATCTTCAATGCTTCGTCAAACCGTTTTTGCCCTGGTTTCAAACCAATAAGAACCCCGAAAGTTTTGGCGTGTTGCGCTTCTTCAATGCAGGTCCAACGCTGCTTGAGGATTTTTTGGGCTTCATCATTAATTGAGAAAGCCCTATTATCGTACGGATCGGCTATGAAGGTTGGTTTAGAGGTGCTTAAAGCTATGCCTAAAGCGTGGAACCTTCCGCCGCCAACAAAAAGGAAAGCTTCTACTTCGTCAGCGATTGATTTTACGTTGCTGTAATTGCAGCCGCTGACTTGTCCAGGGTAACTCATTTGCCCCGTATCGCCGATTATTACTGTCTTTCCAGCTCGAATCAAAATTTCTCTTGCCTGATTTAGCGCGTGTAAATGCTGCACTGAGGTTGCTAAACCAATTTTAGCGTACTTGCTTAAGAATGGTAAAGATTGCTCGACAGCCTCATCAACTGTTACTGTTGCTCTTGCTTCTATGTAAATTGTTGGAGTCTGCTCATGCTTTATGAGTTTTGAGTGCCCGAAATGCACTATCAAATCTACGCCTAAACTTTCTGCTTCATTAACCGCTACATCACAGGCGCCGTAGCATGGGTCAGCGGAAATTATTGGAAGCGCACCGTTTTTCTCCACTATTTTGGCTAAGCGTGGACCTTCAGGTTTTAATCCTTCTGGCAGTTGCAGCAGAACGCGTTTGGCGCCAAGTTTGGTTATCTCTTGCTTTATTCTTTCTTCTTCAAAATCAAACCCTTTCATACTGTACTCCCACACTTATACTTAACAGAAAATTAAAGGAAAGATAAGCAAAGGGATACACGGTTGCATAAAGGCTCTTTATGCTAGCGTGGCCATTCCCAGTCTTGAGTTGGCTTTTTAAGAGGTTGCCCACGAGCTAACGCGGCTTGTTCAGCAAGTCGTTCAAGAATTATCTTTTGTTCTATGCTGGCAACGTGCTTTCTTGTAGCTGTTACAGCGTCGTTGTTTACGGATATGCTGTCGATTCCGACTCGAACGAGGAATTCTGCGAAGTCTGGAAGGTTTGATGGCCCTTCACCACAGATGGAGACTGTGCAGCCGTTCTCGTGAGCCACTTTGATTAGGTGGGCAATTATTCTTTTTACTGCTGGATCTCTTTCGTCGAAGTAGCCCATTTGACCTAAGCGTTCAGAGTCACGATCAATCATTAATACTCCTTGAGTCATGTCGTTTGAGCCGATTGAGAAGCCGTCGACGATCTTAGAGAATTCATCAGCCATTATTGCTATGGATGGCGTTTCAGCCATAAACCAAATTTTAAGGTCGCGAGAGCGCTCTAGACCTTCTTCCTTCATAATTTCGAGAGTTTTCTTGGCTTCCCATAATGTGCGAACCATTGGAAGCATGACATAGACGTTTTTGAGGCCCCATTCTGTACGGCATTTTTGGATGGCTTGGCATTCAAGCCGGAAGGCTTGGATATACCATTTGCTTATGTAGCGACTGCAGCCTCTCCAACCGAGCATGGGGTTTTCTTCGACTATTTCGTATTTTTCTCCACCTTTCAAGTCGCGGTATTCGTTGGTTTTGAAGTCGCTTAAGCGTACTACAACTGGTCGGGGCTGGATTGTTCGGGCAACGGTTGCTATGCCTTCGGCGAGTTTGTCTACGAATTTTTGGCTTTCGCCTGTTTCGACAAACATCATTGGGTGCTGACCTATGGCGCTGGCTAGTATGAATTCGGTGCGCATTAAGCCGATGCCTTCGAAGGGCAGGTTTTTGTAATCCTCAATTTTTTCTGGAACGCCCAAGTTCATGTAGATTTTTGTGGCTGTTACTGGAGCGTCTTCTGCTGCTTGCATGACCGTTGCTGGTCCGTTTGATGTTACTGCTGGTTGAACGGCTTGCTCCATTATGCCTTCGTAGATTATGCCGTTTCTTGAGTCCACAGTGTATTCTTGCCCTGTTTTCATTACTTGCGTAGCTGTTTCTGTACCTACTACACAGGGGATGCTGAGTTCGCGACTTACGATTGCTGCGTGGGATGTGACTCCGCCTTTGTCGGTGACTATGGCGCTTGCGATTTTCATGAATGGTACAAAGTCAGGATTAGTCATCTCTGTTACGAGAATGTCGCCTTTGCGCATTTCCCTGTTTGCGTCATCGGGATTCAGGACAACTTTTGCTGGGCCTACGCCGTAACCTCTTCTTCCAGCCGAAATTCCTCTAACAACCACTTTTAGTGATTCTTCAGCTTTATGTTCTTCAGTTTTTATAGGTGTTTCCATTGTTTTTGAACTCCAAACTGTTTCTGGGCGAGCTTGAACTATGAATATGTTTTCTGGGTAAGATAGGTCTTGGTCAATTGCCCATTCAATATCCATGGGTTTGCCATAATGCTTTTCAATTCGCTTTGCAAGTTCTGCAAGTGTCAAGATTTCCTGGTCGCTTACGCAAGTTACTTTCTGCTTATCCTCTGGCACATCCAGGTGCACTGTTTTACCTGTTTTGGGGTCACGAATGTACTCTATTGTTTTACGTGCAATTCTTCTTTCCTTAATTTTCATCGTGTTTTTGTCGACGACAAAATCGTCAGGGTTAACGACGCCTGATACGACAGTTTCTCCTAAGCCGTAGTTGCCTTCGATTACAATTTCATCTTGATTTCCCGTTACAGGGTTTATGGTAAATATGACTCCAGCGGCTCTGGAGTTCACCATTTTTTGTACTCCAACGCTTATGAAGACTTTTTCGTGTGCAAAGCCTTTTTCGTTTCGATAAAAGATTGCACGTGGCGTGAACAAGCTTGACCAGCATTTGACAACTTTATCGGTAAGGTCATCTGGTCCTTTAACGTTAAGGAAGGTTTCTTGTTGACCTGCAAATGATGCGTCAGGTAAGTCTTCGGCTGTAGCGCTTGATCGTACAGCAACAAAAACATCCTTTAACTCGAGGCGTTTGTTTAGGTCTTTGTATGCTTTTTTTATAGCGTTTTCAATTTCTTTAGGCATTAGAGTTTTTTCGATAAGTTCACGTATCTTCTTGGATGCAACATCATACTGTTTAGGGGCGTTTAGGTCTGTGACTGTTTCTTTAATTATATTGTAAATTTGCTCGGCTATTCGCTTTTCTTGAATAAATCTTTCATAAGAATAAGCTGTTACCGCAAAACCAGGCGGAACAGGCAATCCTGCATTAATCATTTCGCCGAGGCTGGCGTTTTTGCCGCCAACAACAGGAATATCATCTTTTCTTAAATCATCAAACCATAAAACCAGTTCTTTCTCTTTTACGCTCAAGTTGTCTCCGTCTCCGGTTCCGCCTTCTCGGTTACGTTAGGAGAAGCTTGAATCTTGGAGATAACTATTTTGCAAGGTATGGGAAGTTTTGCGCTTCCTCTTTTGAGGGATTCTTTGGCTGTTTCAGCAGCTGATGCTTTTACTTTGACCGTTATGATGGTTTGTCCTACCTCTACTTTTGCTGCAGTGCCGATCGCTGTTCCGAAGGAACGTCTCATTCCCTGTTGAAGCCGGTCAGCGTGAGCGCCGAAGATCATTTTGTTTTCTCTTAGGATAATGTGAGGGTATGGATGAACAACCATAAGATAATCATTTATGAGTTTATCCAGTAAGATACGGTTTGTAGCCACACGTGCTGCTTCTAAGGCACTATGGCGTATTTGAGCTCGTTCTAAAGCGATAAGTTTGCCTTCGATTTCAAAGGTACCCTTCGTATCACCCATAGTGAACTTTACTATTTTTGGTGGTGGAAAACCTCTAGCGTATTCTTTTCTTGTGTAGGCTCGATTTTTCACGTGCCTGTAATTTCTTGCGTGCATGCAGCGTCCCTTTTTAGCATACGCGTTCAGCGGTATTTAAACGATTTGTAACTTCACGGTTAAGCTTCCGTGAATTTTTTGATTTCCTAATTATTTTCTTTGTGGATTTATTTTGGTGAAACGGCGGTGTCATTTCTTATATACTTAGTTAGCTTTTCATTTTTATGATGCCAACAGAGTTGTTTATTTCAGGGAAAAACTGGAAGCTTTCCTTAGCGGAGCTTGCTTCTTACTTGGAAGCTAGAAAAATCAAATTTGAAGTGCAATTTTTTTCTAAAGAATTTTTTGCAGTTAGCGTTGAAGATGGCTTTGGCGCCTCAACTATTGAGGATTTAGGTGGAACAATAAAAATTGGCGAAGTAAAGGCAAAGTTTCAGACGCAAATTGTTAAGGAAGCGTTTCTTCAAAAAAGCAAGCAAGCCCAATCACAAATAACCGAATCTTTAGCATCAAGCGGTTTAGTTGATGAAATGGCGAAGTCTGCTGAGAAGGTATTTTTTGGAGTAAGCGTGTACTGTGCTGAAAAAACGTTGCGTCCATTATCTGGGGTTATTCAGCGGTTTGTCGGAAGCGCTATAAAGGGTGAGTTGGCTGGTTACGGCAAGAAATCGAAGTTTATGGGGTTTTCTAAAGATAGAAAGTTCGCTCAGCTAAGCCATGTTGAAGTTTTAAAGAAGAATTTGGTTGAAAACAAGGCAGAGGTATTGCTATGCATTGGCAAGGAAGAAACTTGGGTTGCTACCACTGTGGCTGTTCATAATCCTTTTGAGTTTCAGAAAAGAGATATTTACAAGCCTAATCAGCGGAAAATTTTTGCCATGCCACCGAGAATAGCTAGGATAATGGTTAATTTATCTTCTTGTACGCCTGGAAAGGTTTTGCTTGATCCATTCTGTGGTGTTGGCACAATTCTTCAGGAAGCACTGCTGGCGGGGGCAAAGGTTGTCGGTGTAGATGTTAATCCTTGGTGTATTAAAGCGGCAAATGAAAATCTTGAGTGGCTTAAAAGAGAGTATAGTCTTGAAGGTACGGAGTTTAGGGTTTTGCAAGGAGACGTAAGTAGGTTGGCACAGAAAATTGGGCAAGAAACGGTAGATTGCATTGTAACGGAGCCTGATTTGGGTCCAGCGTTGCGGCAGGTACCTACTGGACCATATGCACTAAAAATTATTCAGAAGCTTGAACCGTTGTATTTTGGTTTCGTTGAAGAGGCACATAGAGTCCTGAAAAGGGATGGACGATTGGTGCTTGTGACGCCTTACATTAATACTCGTTCTGGAAAATCCGTGACAATGCCGATTGGTGAGAAACTTGAGAATTGTGGATTTAAGAGGGTGCAGCCTCTCACTAAAGAGATGTTTTCTGAGGGTGCGGTAGGGCTGGAAGAGTTGGTTGGTGTTTCCTCGTTGGTTGAGGTTGATGAACGGCACAAGATTGGCAGAGAAATTCACATTTACGAAAAATGAAAAGTTTATTTTCAGATATAATTTATTAGTTTGTTTTGATGAACTATGTTTCTAAAACAGGTTGAGGCAGGAAACTGTTGGAGACTAATTCAAGACCTAATTGGAATAGATACTTCTTAGACCTATGTGAAGCTGTGGCTAGGCGCGCTACGTGTGACCGGGGAAGAAGCGGCTGTGTAATTGTTAAGAACAAACGGATTATGACTACTGGCTATGTTGGTGCTCCTGCTGGTTTGCCACACTGTGACGAAGCTGGACATGACATGCGCAAAGTATTCGACAGCAACGGCAATGTAACCCAGCATTGCGTGCGCACTCTTCATGCGGAACAAAACGCTATCATTCAAGCAGCTAGGTTCGGTATACCACTTGAGGGAGCAACACTTTTCTGTAAAATGACGCCATGCCGAACTTGCGCCATGATGATAATTAACGCTGGCATAAAAAGGGTAGTTTGCGAAAAGCGGTATCATGCTGATGCAGATACTATAGAGTTGTTCAAGCAGGCAGGTATTGAATTAACTATAATGAATGATGAAGTCGAAAAATACGACGAGCAATAAAATTATCGTGCTCTTGGAACAACTATCCACTTAACGTTATCAAACCCATACTTTGTTATTAGTGGGTCGAGAAAGTTTGGGGCTAAGTCGTCATCTATTTCTGACAGAACCACTGTGTCGCCTATTCTGTAAACGATGCCAATGACCGTGAGATCCTTTAGGGCAGCGTATTTGCCTTTGATTTCCCAATAGTCAGGCTCATCTTTTCCCGCCTCTATAATCCAAGAATACTTATCCTCAGGATGCATGCCTTGTGTAAAGTTGAAGCTGCAAACAATGTCTCCAACTACCTTGGGGTCATCTTTTGTTTTAACGTAAAACCAAAGTGTCATCTTGCAGTCACTACAATAACCAATGCACTATACCTTTATTTGCTTTTCAGAACAGCCAAATAGCGCTCTCTAAGCAGGTTAAGTTTTGGCTTCTATAAGTGTTAAAGTTTCAAAGAAAGGCAGTTTACGTTCAGCTTTAAAGCTTACTTTAAGATTGCGCTCCTCAAATTTGCGAATCGTTTCTTCAACATTTGTAAGTGTTGACTGCATTAAGAGAATCCGACTGTTAGGTTTCAAGTGCGGTGAGGCTTCGGAGATAAAGCGGTCGATAACTTGCCGTCCATTAATGCCTCCTGCCCATGAGCGCCCAATCCAGGATTCCGCTTCATCCTCGGCTGAGGGAAGGTACGGTGCATTAAAGAGAATTAAATCAAACGTTGCTTTTTCGTTTAAAGCGGTTAATAGGTCAGCTTGCATGAAAGCCATTTTACTACGTACATTATTAAGCGCCGAATTCTCCCTTGCGCAACGTACAGCAGAGGGATTTAAGTCAAACGCAACCACGTTGCCAGCTTTTTCCGCTGCCAATATGCCAAGTATACCGCAACCAGTACCCACATCCAATACCTGCGCGCCTTTTTCTACATCAAGGTTTTCAGCGAAAAGAAACGAGTCCTCTGCAGGCTCGTAAACATTCTCCCATATATTAAAAACGTAATTGCCAAAGTGTACTCTCTTAACTGGGAAGGGCATTTGCTAATGCTCCAAAATCTTTAGGCGATAACTCTCTTACGCGCCTCTCATGAAATGGCAGGGCGAGAGCTATCTTTTCCGCGTCAAGCTTGCTTAACTTCAAAGTGCTCCTAATGAACGGCGCAAGCGCTTTGCCTAACTTCTTGTTACGCTGAGTAAAGAGCCACTTGACCATTTGCTTGAAAAACATTTCATCCTTCACCTCAAACGATCTTTGACTCCAAGGCTTTAGCCGAACGATTAATGAATCTACTTCCGGTTGAGGATAAAACATTACTTTCGGAACCGAGTCCAAAAGCTCAACCTCTACATGCTGATAAGTCAGAACCGTTAACCAACCATAATTCTCACTGCCTACAGCCGCTACAAGACGACTGGCAAATTCTTTCTGCAAAATCAGTACTGCACAATCAATTCTGCGCTCAAAAAGCCACATTATAAGACGAGAAGACAAATAGTAAGGAGGAATTGCTATCACCTTGTTAAACTCAGGCAACGCTACCTTCAACACATCGCCTTCTATTACAGTCACATTGCCAGTGCCTTTGACTTGTTCACGAAGCACTTCTGCAACTTGCGGTTCTTTCTCAACAGCAAATACAGCCTTACACTTATCAGCCAAGAAACGACTTAGAATACCGAAGCCTGCACCAGCATCCAACACCACATCTGAAGAGCCAAGCGAAGCATAAGCGCACAGCACGCCGTAAAATGAATGTTCAAACATGAAATTCTGCCCCAAAAGCTTATTCGGGGTAATTCGATAAGTTCGAAGCAGCTGCTTCGTTTCCTCAAGACTCATCGCTTTATGCCTTACTGCGCCCGCGTGAATAATCGGTACTTGCTGTCGCCCTCAAGTTCTTCCATAACCCGCTTAGTAAGCAACTTTACAGGATTAGGCAAATCAGTTCGCTTCTGCAAATCATCAAAACTCTCAAAGGGTTTCCGAGCCCGCTCGTTAATAACCTGCCACATATACTTTTTTCCGATGCCTGGAATAAGCTCTAAGGCATGCATACGAGGAGTAATTGCTCGTGCGGTATTGAAGAAGTTGACAAACCACTTTTCCCGGTTTAACACTATACGGTTTATTACGCTTGGAAGTTCCGCTTTCGCTGAAGCTGTTAACTCATCATAGCCAACACGGCCTATAATGTACGTAACTTCCTTGCGGGAATCTTTTCCCACATACACGCGGTCACCAGGCTTAAGTATTAAACCCTCTTTCACCAAAGCCTCCAAAAGAGTAAAGAACTCTTCACCCACACATTGAATTAGAGCTCCCGCTCGGTAACCTGCCCGTCCAGTCGGGCGGAATCCTGGCTTGCCGTGCTGCAAGAAATCTAGCACGTAAGCGTACTCTTCATACCGTTTTTCCATAACTGTCACTAAGTCCGTCCTCTATTCTATTCTCGCTTACTGCTTAAAAATACTTAGCCGCTTTCTGCTACTTCAGAGTTCTATTCTCATTCAGAAGCTCGACAATAGCATGTAATTTTGCAGTTTCTATAATCTTGCGACCGCCAGCTAAGAAAACCCTCAACTCGTCAACAGTTTCAGGCATACAATTTATAATTTGAACGGCTTCAGCCTCGTCAATTTCGTATTCTTTAACGAGAGTTTGCAAGAGCTCTTCCGCCTTTTCAGGGTCGACTTTGGAGAACTTTTTTACATAATCTAAAGTTCGGCGTTGGAACTGGTCTAGATTTTCCTCGCCAATGGTCTCTAATACCTTCTTAACCTGCGGTATTGTCAAGCGATTCTCGCTTATTTCTCTCTTGCTCATTTTCCTCAACTGCCCGTATACGGCTCTAAATGTTCTGAGCGAGTAATTATTTCTTTAATAGCGTTGCCTTGCGGAACGCTTACTACGTATCCTCTACCACGCTTAGCCACTACAGTGCCTATTTTACCGTGGAAGCGTTTATGTGGCATACTCTTCTGTACGCTAGAATCCATCTTTATTATCACTTGAGAACCAGGCTTGTACTCTTGAAGTATTTTGCTAATATGTGGCTTACCTTTTTCTCTGGTTGCTTTTTTCAGAAGACTGCGAGTACCAGTGTAATATCCTTTTGATCCTTTCATTCAAATTTCACCTTTTTTTAATCATCCATTATGACTTTTAGAACGTCAAGCTTAAGCGTCTTCGCTCTGTTTGCAAGCAAATCTGAAACGTTCGGTATTGTTCTTCCTTCATCTCCAGACACCAATTCTTTAACATAGAGGCCGCCTTGGCAACGAATTTCCATAAGAGCCCTCTTAAGCGACACCTTCTTAACTTTAACCTTATATATGTACCTTTCTCGGATTAAATCCGCCCTCCTATGCAAAACACGAAGTGGCGTCTGCTGCTTTATTGAAGCTCCACTTAGCGTCTCTTCCAACATTCGCAAACCCTCCTCGGAAACCTCGTTCTCAAATTCAGCTAGTAACCGATACTCTTTCTGTGCACCTTCACCCTTCTTGAGCCGCCTGACCACATCCTTAGTGGTAAAACGCAACCGCGAAACCTCGACCTTACCCATAGCTTCAGCGTTGATTTTGGCTTCAATTTCCTTCAAATCAACAAACCGCTTTTTTGGCTTAGAAACCTCAATAACAAAAGGTCGACCTGTCCCCAGCATTCGGGCATCAATGTCTTCGCGTCCAGAAGCGTGAAACGATGTTTTTTCACCCTCAGTTGCTTCCAACAGCGGCTTTGAGGATAGCTCCTCGACTGATTCTGGATATAGTTTACCGGTTCCGCCGCACTTTTCACAGCCTCTTCCACGGCAGTTTGAACAGAACCATTTCGACTGTGGAATATCTCGCACAAGCTTGCGATACCTGCCGCCGACGAAAAGCGGGTTAACCTGAAGTCGCACTTTCTGTTGGAAAGGGTTGATTACTATGACCATATCAGGCACTAAGTAATCCACCTCTTTACCAGTGCGTTCAGCAAGAGCTTTGCCAAACAATCGTCCAAATTCATGCTTAATACTTTCGCCATAGCTGAGGTTCAGAGTAGCCTTAAACTCATCTTCACGTTCCTCAACCTTAACTGGCAATTCAATTCCTACCAGAAATGTAGTAAACTCATAACCTTCGAGGGCGCTTAAGGATTTCTCGGTTAGGCTATCAAGAAGCGAAAACTTGCCTTCGCAAAGGAAACACTTTGTTTCCGAGGCTTCTTTGGGAACGCGTTTTTTGAGGTGTTTTAGGGTCTCTTGTGCTTCTCTCGAAAAACCATTAGTTGCCAAAATTTTAAGCTGTTTAATGCCATCAAGGTTTTTTTCTTTAGCAAGGTCGTTGGCTTGCAAGGTTAAACTGATTTTTAATGCTGAGCCTCGAACGTTATTTTCCATACTGTAACCAAGCGAAGCAAATTGTCTACCAAGGCAGTGATCGCAGAGGGGATATTTGCTAAGAAGTTCAAACGCTTTTTCGAGTACATCCATTTCATGAAGCCTACCTGCCGAAAGTCGCGGGCATTCCTTTTCCGCCTAGTCCGAAAGGCAGTTTCTTTTTACGCTTAAACATCTTTAGCATTTTACGCATCATAACATACTGCTTTAGAAGTTCTTTAACGTCTTTTTCAGTTGTTCCTGAACCGCGTGCCACACGTCTTGCCCTAGAAAAGTTCAACACCTTAGGGTTCTCCCTTTCTTCAGGTGTCATGGATTGAATTATTACTCG
The DNA here is from genome assembly GCA_003133625.1 of Candidatus Bathyarchaeota archaeon. GTDB lineage: Archaea > Thermoproteota > Bathyarchaeia > Bathyarchaeales > Bathycorpusculaceae > Bathycorpusculum. Next base: position 11,401 of record PKYH01000164.1, read on the forward strand.
CCATTTATCTAAGCGGTCTTCAGCTGTATTCAACATTTCTTCTGGCACATCATAGGACATGCCAGGCAACATCTTGAGCACTTTCCTGAAGGGACCCATGCCTTTGACAGCTTCAAACTGCTCATACATGTCGGTTAGGGTGAATTTGCCGCTGAGTATCTCCTTGGCTTTTTTTGTGGGAACCTTAATTTCGGCATCATGCACCTTTTCCAAGAGCGTTTCCAAGTCGCCCATGCCTAAGAGTCGACCGACAAAGCGCGAGGGAATAAACGGCTCGATATCCTCGATTTTTTCGCCTGTACCAATGAACTTTATTGGAGCGCCCGTTGCTGCAACTGCTGAGAGTGCGCCTCCTCCTCTCGAGGAACCGTCGAGTTTTGTTACGATGATTGCGCCTATGGGTGTTGCTTCATGGAACGTTTTCGCTTGAATAAGAGCTTGCTGACCGATGGTGCCGTCAATCACCATTATGACTTCGTCAGGCTTGACGTGTTTTTCAAGGTCTTTCATTTCTTTGATTAAGTCTTTCTCTTCCTTGTGCCTGCCCGCCGTATCCACGATTAACAGGTCCTTGTCGTTGAACTGTTTTAAGCCTTCCCTGACAACTTTAACCGGGTCTTTAGCCTTCAAGTCACCATAAATGGGAATGTTTATTCTGTTTGCCAGTTGCTGAAGCTGAGCGAACGCGCCAGGACGATAAGTGTCAGCGCAAATCAACGCTGGCTTTAAACCTCTTTTCTGGAAATACCGCGCCAGTTTTGCTGCCTGAGTAGTTTTACCAGAGCCTTGGATTCCAACAAGCATTAAAATTTTCTTTTTTCCAGGCTCCATCTTGATTGGAACAGGCTTATCACCTACAAAGCGAGTTAACTCTTCGTAAACAACTTTTACAACATGCTCGCGTCTTGAAATGCCCGGAGGAACTTTCTCTTTTAACGCTCGCTCCTCTATGCGCTTGGATATTTCAAGGACAAGTTGAACATTAACATCTGCTTGGAGCAACGCTCTTTGTATGTCGCGGACAAGTTCTTTCACTGTGGCTTCGTCCACTACGGAAGCTTTGAAAACCTTTTTCAAGGCGTCGTAAAGAGAAGAACCTAACTTGTCTA
>PKYH01000164.1:12527-15655 GCA_003133625.1 Candidatus Bathyarchaeota archaeon
TGAAGCCTCAGTTCCCCATTATAGCTATCTTCTTCACAATTCAGACGGCTCTTCATGCATCATTGGCTCCATCATCAAAAATGCTCCAAGCTAGAACATAAACTTTAATCGAAAATCTTTTAACAACACAGGAACAATCAACATTACAAACTGGTGGATAAGCTGACTGCAGAACGCGTAATTCACGCATCCATATTCATTCTGTTGTTGGTAGGCTTAACAGTTCTAAGCGCATGGATAAGCTACATTTACCTGCAACATAATTTCATACTTGTATTCGCAGGTATCATGTTAAGTTGGGGTGTAATTCTGTTGGCAATGTATCTTGCCTTCAAAAAGCTCGGTTGGAATTGGTGGAGCTAAAAAAAAGACAAACAAACTCTCAGGTAAGTAAGAAGAGAAGATTGGCAACTTACTAATTAATTATTTTACTCTGACGATTTTTACTCTTCCAAGTATTTTCCAGTATTCAATTTCTGCGCCGGCAGTAAGCTTGGCTTTGAGGTCTTCCTCTTCGGGAAATGGAGCATCTAAGTATTCGTAGGTTTCCAGATCCATTATTTGCACTCCGGTAGGGTTAACAGCGAAAACTTGGCCAGGCCTCTTATCGATTAGGGGAATTTCAGCGCCTAAATCAACGGGTTTAACGAACTGTCTTTTTTGACCGTCAAATACGCCGATGGCAACTATTCTGAATTTGGCGGATCCGTGTTTTCCAGGCTTTGACTTTGCAATGTCTACTATTTTGCAGGGTTCGCCTTCAATCATCATGTAGCCGCCAACGCGTAATTCTCCGACATCAACTGGTCTGCTCATACACTCACCAACAGTACTAGTTCTATTCAAAGCATTCTGAATAACAGCCATATATAGATATTTATTAAGTTTTCAATGTCTAGGTAAACTTTTAGAATTTCATTCATCATTTACGCTTTCTAAAAGGCTTATGTTCATCGGCTTCTGAGGGTGGGTAAAGTTAACGGGTTGGCTAAAGGAATCGAGCATTTAGATTTGATGTGAAGTGAATTCTTCAAAAAGCATTAAATTGTGTGTAAGAAGAGGCTTGAAAAACAGTTAGAAGGGCTTATGCGCGATGGAAAATGGTTAGAGCCTTATGAAATTGTGAAGGAACTAAGCTGGAAATATGCGCTTACTTACGCGAATTATACGCGGATTTGGCGTTTCTGTGCAGGTGGCTAAAAGTATTTTTAGCAACCGATTATGTGTTTTATGCAATGGTTAGAAGTGGCGTAATTTTGTCACTTTTTTGCGAGAAATTGCGGGAAAAAGGGGTATTGTAGTGAGGGATAAGCTTGGAAAACGAACATTTTCCTGGAATAGGAGAAATTAGGGAAGTTCAGCTTCCGAAAAAGCGGTGTTTCAGCAAGAAAACAGGGATTTTAACGTGAAAGAGGCGTCTTATCGCAAGGTTTCAGCCTATACCAAGTGTGTGGAGCGGTATAAGCGTGAAAGGGAGCGTAGGCGGCAGGTGCGGCTTTTGGCTGAGAAGGGGTTTACGCAGAGGCAGATCGCTAGTGAGCTTGATGTTTCCACTCGGACCATTAAGCGCGACTGGGACAAGATACGATCTTACGTTAAAGGTCAATTTAACAAGGAAATAAGAGAAATTGTGGATGAAAGAAGTGAACGGTTTGAGCGGAGATATGAAGGGTTAACTTTCAATGAAGAACTCAAGCTTCTCAAGCAAGACGTTAAGGAGGTTTCTAAGAAGGCGCGGGCGCTGCAGACCAGTTCGAGGCCGCAAGAGCAACATCGGAGTCAGCAGTTGGATGTTACTTTGAATTTTGATGACCAAACACCAGACGGCTTACCACGTTTAACGGTTTTTCCTACCCAACAAAGTGTTCGGTTTTCCGAAGAATTTCACGTAAAGTTACATGCCTTGAAGAATGGAGAAAAGCGAGAATTATTCAACCTCCACTTCTCCACGAAGGTCAAATCACCTTTCAACTAGATTGATATTTGATCATCTAATTGCTTAACCCGGGCCATATCGGTGTTCGTTGGAAACTAAGCTTGAAGTATACCTACATTAGGTCTCCGAACATGCTGTCTGATTCTTCAGTTAGCTGGTCATCCCAGCATTCCCAACACATACCCTCATAGTCCTCGTACTCCTCCTGATTGATCTCTCTTCCACAAACCGTGCAATGGATTTTCTCCTTTTCTTGTGTCAATCTATGCGTTTCCTTTGCGATTGATCGCCAGAGTAAATCTCTTGTTAACATGACATCGGAGCCTTTTTCCACAGCGTTTAGTGAATTCACAGAGCGATTTACGCGTACACTCAGAGACAGGCTCAAAATCAAGCAACCTCCTAAGTTTAAAAAACTAAGCTGAAAGGAAGCTTCTTTTCAGTCTTTTTTTTCGGCATTTAATTTATTGTTTTAGCGGAAGCTATTTACTACGTACATCATAAGGCTTAAAATGTACTCGGTAATTACTACGTACCTTCTGGGGTTGCCATGTACGTAAGTATTCGCCTTTCGCAGAAAAGGCAGCGAGAAACCGAGTTTGTACCCATTCACCGAAGAAGTGTTGGAATACCTATGCTTGAAAACTGGAGGAAACCCGCGCCAATTCGTAAGAGCACTTTGGGTAGCAATATTAGAGGGAGCAGATCAATACTATCCATCCATTGATGGAACATTTGTGTCGAATCCTGGTAACCATGCGAAGATCTTGTTAGGTACTCCTAATGAATGGGACAAATTCAAGAAAGGCGAACTAAGCTAAAAATGTGTGACTAAAACTGACCGACGATTTCTTTCCCGTCCCTTTTTCTATTTTTTCTAAAGAATGTTCTGAATCGCGACAAACTTGGTTAAAATGCTTATTTTAGAGGCTCCCCGAAAGCTATTAAGCGGTTAAACTCGTTTGAAAATCACTAGGTTCATAATTAGTGATAAAAAGTTCTTTTCCTTCTATTGCTTTTTTCTTGTGCATCCCGTTATACTTCATTTCCCACGGATAGATATGAGCAAAGGAGAACAAGTCGCGTATTGGATCTGAATCATCGCAAGTAATAAGCCAAGTGTGTTTACATTTCTTGACGTTTTCTGCGAATTGTTTGTGGTCAAAAAATTTGGCAGTGTCCTAATTTAGAT